>JAAEMS010000380.1 GCA_024225275.1 Actinomycetes bacterium | reverse complement strand
TGGCATCCAGCGCCCTGGAGCGGCATCTTGCGGTAGGGAGCGGTTTCGGTGGTCGCTCGATGCCGCTCAGGGACGCTGGTTACCGCAGGACGACGCCAGATGCCGTGATGGGGAGGTTTGTTCAAGTCCCCCCTCCGACACGTTTCGCATAAGCCCTTGTCAGAGTGTCTTGGACGCTGCGGTGGGGGGTTTGTTGCGTTCCCGGGTATGCACCGGTAGGCCTGTGACATGGGGTTTTGCCGATTTGCTGGCTAGAGGGGCGGAAGTCCCACCTCCTTTTCGATGACCGACGTTTTCCCTGGTCAGAAGCCTGAAATTGGGTGGGGTGTCGCGGCTGCAAGTGTTTTGCTAATGCCGGCGATTCGCCTCGAGCCTGGGTTGTGGGTGCACCGTTCAGAGTTCAGGTTCCTGAGCTGTGGTCATCGTGTCGCCTATCCAGTTCAAGAATGGCGTGACGCCCTCGGGATTTGCGGTGGCGCGGATGTAGTAGTTCTTTCCCCGCCATTGAGCGTTTGGGAAGTGCTGGTTGATCCGTTCGTCCAACTCGGTCTGGCTCTCCTCGGTGTCGAAGGCACCGGAAGAGTCACGCAGGTAGCCACGTTGCACGGTGATTTCGCCAGTGAGATTCAGCTGTAGAACGTTGGTGCCCTTCGAGATCTGGCGAGGTGACACGTGATACAGCCCAACGACCTTCTGGGCGTCGTGGCTCTCCCTGGTTCCAGGTCGATCGAGCCAGGATTCGATCGTGGCCCGGGCGAAGTCAGCAAACTGTTGGCTCTCGCACTTGGCATAGAAGTCGTCGAGGCTGCGCAGCTTCGGGGATACCGTCCTTCGGACTGCTGCCTCCCATTCATTCGGTTCGGCACGCACGACGAACTCTGGTGACCAAATCGAGTCACCGACCCGGCGAACAGCGCGCATCTGAACTAACCAGACGGGGATGCTGCGATCTGCGCTCGAAAGTGCCACGTCGTTCAAGTACTCAGCGACAGAGATGAACTCTTCGCGGTGGTCTTCGGCGACCACGACAAGGGCGCGGCTGTCGGTGGCGACTGCGTAGGCGAGGCCGCGGGTGAGGTGGTCGTGGTCGGCGGTGTTGTACTGGTTCTCGATCGCCACCCGCTGGCCGTCGGCGGTCTCGGCCAGAATGTCGAGAGATCTGCCTCCCGCCGTGGTGTGTTCAGTCTCGATGAGGGACATCGGCCCGATCCCGGTCGCATCGCCCAAGTAGTCGAGCATCTCGGCGCCGGCCAGCAGCGGAGTAAACGCAGTGGCTTCACCACCCCATGCATCGCGTGCAGAACCGAACTCCAACCGACCCATCTCCATCGGGCAAGTATCGCGTGCCGCCGGCCCAGGAGACGACTGGTCACCTGAGCGGCAAGGCTTGCTCCAGGTCACCATTGAAGGGGTCGACAGGGGATGGCGGTGAGACACAGCCGACCAGCAGCGGCTGCCTTTGCTTCCGCTGATCAGCGCCCCCGACCCAATTTTCGGCCTGTGGTGCCCGGAAAGTCCGTCGTCGCAGGTCACGCTGCGTTTCGGTATTCGTGGATGAGTCCGTCGCATCGGGCCGTGCGGAGCACGGTCACGGCTGCTGGGGGCGTGTCGGGCGGCTCGTCGATTGGTGCGGGTGGT
>JAAEMS010000379.1 GCA_024225275.1 Actinomycetes bacterium | reverse complement strand
CTTCGGACGCTCATTCGCCGAGGACCACCGCTGGCCTAGCTGGACGAAGCTGATCATCCGCTTCGGCACCAGCGGCACACAGCGCCCGTCCAATCGCTCCGCACGGAAACGTTCTGCTTGAGCGGAACGTCGACCCGCCCGGCAACCGACAGTCTTGGGCGCCCACGAAGCGAGGACGCCGCCGCGGGAGACGCTCGATATCACCGCTCAGGAGCCAGGCCAACAACACCCGACAGCCGCCCGGTATCGGCCCAACTGCAGCGCCCGATATCGGCGGTGCCTCGGCACCATCGCCCACGGTCAACCCAGACTCTGGGGCGTTCGCGAGCGGGTGTCCTCGAACCGGCGATATGCGCAGTATGGGTGTCGGGTGGATCGCAGGTCAGCGGTGATATCGTTTCTGATGTCATGTGGTTGGTTGAGTTGGAACCGGAGGTCGAGGAATGGCTCGACTCGTTGACGGTCAAGGAGTTCGCGTTCGTGCTCGCACACGTCGACCGCTTGGCTGAGCGGGGCAACCGGCTTCGCATGCCGGCATAGCGTTCGTTGGGGGACGGGCTATTTGAGCTTCGCTTCGATCTGGGCCGCGCGGCACGACGAGGTTCGGCGTGCTCGCGGGGCGATGGCGCGATGCGTCGCTGAAGCACACACCGCCGAGGAGGACTGATGGGCCGCAGATCAAGCGAAGACCTCAGGAGTGAACGGTTGGCCAAGATGAGCTCAGCCGAGCGGGCCGAGTTCGATGAGACCTATGCAACCGCGCGACTGGCGCTCGAGTTTGGCGAACAGGTGCGCGGTGCCCGCGAGCGTGCGGGGTTGAGTCAGCGGGATCTCGCCACGCGCATGGGCACCAGTCAGGCCGCGGTGGCCCGGCTCGAGGCTGGTGGTGTCGGGTCGACCCTCACCACGCTCCAGCGCGTCGCCGACGCCTTGGACATGACCGTGAATGTCGAATTGGCGCCCTGGGGTTGATCAGGGACGGTTCCGCGGAACCGTCCCGTTGCCGGTGATGACACCGGATCATTCGGTATTCGCGCTGCCCCAGCGGCCCAGACATCACGAGTCAGGGATCGTCGGGGTACCCCAATAGCCCGCTCGACCACCTCCACGGACCGCCCCCGAAGAGCCGTACGCGGACAGGTGAGATGACGACACCTTTCCGGCGAAGGGGGGCGGTGTCAACCGAGAACATGGGTGGGCGGTACAAGGAGGCGGACTCCCACTCACCAGCCGGCATCGAGGTCGAGGTCCAGGGAGATGTGCTCGACCGCTCCGTCTGGGGCGAGTTGGCCGAGCACAG
>JAAEMS010000378.1 GCA_024225275.1 Actinomycetes bacterium | reverse complement strand
TTCGTCCAGAACCTTTGACGCGGTCACTACGAACTCGGCACCGAAGCCGACCGCAAGCATCTACGCCTGGCGGCCGCTTTCGATGAGCTCGCCGCCGTGATCTGACCGAACCCCGACACCCAACCGCCCGACCCGCGCCCACCGATCGATCAACGCAACAGTGCCCCTGAAACGCACCATCAAACCCGCGGCGGGCCCTTTCGGTGCCATTCGCATCGCTCGGCTGACGGTTTGGAAGGAAACCGGGGGCAGACCCCTGTTTGTCGAAACTGTCAGGTCAGATGCCGTTGCTCAAATGAGCCACACGTGCTCGATCGCCAGAAACAAGCCAAAGCCAATCACGGCCCCACCAAACCCGATCGCGAGGCTCCAGGCTGGGGCCAACCCCCGGCGTGCACAGCGGGCGGATTGGACTAGGGCGGCGAGCTGGATCAAGGGGGCCAGCAAAGGTATCCAGAAGAACAGCAGGGACAGGACACCGAGGACGACGGCGGATACCCAACCCGACCGCGGAATTCGCCCATTGCTCAGAACGTGGTCTTCTTCCATCACGTTTCGTTACCCCCAGAGTCCAAGATTCATGAGGTTCACGGCACCGTTGACTCCGATGTAGCGCAAAGGCTCCCCCGGGAAGCGGAAGGTTTCGCGGAAGAGCCAGTCGGGAGGGTCGACTCCCTCCAGCATTCCGGCCAGCCATTGACCCGCACGCGTTCCCATCGCGAGCCCGAGAGCGGTATACCCACCGCAGTAGAGGATGTTGTCATCCCTGCCCTCCGCGCCGATCACCGGCTCTTGATCTCCGGTCATGCCCAAGGGTCCGCTCCATGTGAACTCGTACGGATAACTGGCCAGATCGGGATACTCACTTGTCATAGATCGCCGTAGCGCTCGGAGGAGATCGCGATGCCGCGAATCGTAGAGTCCGTTGTCGTAGTAGTACTCCGCTCCCGCCCCCATGAGCATTCGCTTCCCGGGGACCTCTCGGCCCCACACGGTCGACTCTGTGTTGGCCACGACCCTGAGAAGGGCGGAAGCCGCCTCATCCGGCACCGGGGTGGTGACCGCCACGCCTGTGTGCACCGGACAGATGCGCTCGGCGGCGACACCGAGCTTCGGCATGTAGCCGTTCGTAGCGACGATGACGCGCGGGGCCTTCAGGCTGAATCCATCACCCGCCAGCTGGACGGGATTCCCTTTGTCGATATCGACGACCCGTGTGCCCTCGTATACCCGAACCCCGGCCCCTTCGGCCGCCGCCTTCAATCCGACGGCGTACTTGTAAGGATCCAACTCACTGTTCACTCGGTCGAGATCACACGCGATACCGAGGCGATCGATGAGCCCGGTGGTAAACCCTACGGTGTCTTCAGCGCCACTTCGAGCGCCCACCCACGTGCCGTTGTCCAAGATGCCGCCGCTCCGGCCGGTGGCTCCGTAGCCCACGTATTCGGCTTCAACGAGCGCAACTCTGAGGTTCGGCATCATCTCCCGCGCGTGGATGGCGGTCGAGAGACCGGTGACGCCTCCGCCGATCACCGCCAGGTCCACAGAGTGGTCCCCCTCCATAGGAGGGTTCACAGGTGCCCGCCCGCGCGACACCCAATACGATTGATTGGGTGTCCATCGCTCGTCCGAGAGGTACAGATGAGCACCACCGAAGTAGACGGCCCCGGTGGCCGCCAACGCTCCAGTCTTCAAGAACTGGCGTCGATCCATGCCACCCATCTTCCGCTAGTTCGTTCCTGGTGAGAAGTGTCGATCAACACTGACGAGTGACACTCCTTTTGATCACCTCGGGGCTCGTTACAGTCGAGATGTGACATCAGCTCGCCGTGTCGAACCCAGCGTTCTGGCCGCTTTCAGCGCCATTCTCATCGCCCGGCTCGTGGTTTGGTTCTATGTTGCGGCCGGCGATCGGATCCCGACCGGGACCGACGTCAGGTCGCTTCAGCAAGGCGCTGCGCTCATCGTTGTCGATCTCGTCTTGTTGGTGGTCGTGCTCGCGCTGTACCGGCGGGGCTCGTCACCGAGGACCACAGTGGCGTTGTTGTTGGCGGCAGCGACCGTACCCGTGTTCTTGGACACGGCGTGGCTGCAAGACAGTGTCGGCCTCTGGCCGGGCGAGGAGGACCTG
>JAAEMS010000377.1 GCA_024225275.1 Actinomycetes bacterium | reverse complement strand
GCACCGGTGTGCCCCGACATCGATCAGCAGCCGTTCGCATTCACCGGTGTGATCCACTCCGTCACGTACGACGTGACCGGCGACCTCATCGAGGACGACGAACTCACGCTTCGCCGGCTGATGGCTCGCCAGTGAACCGACAGATGTGACACCGGAAGGCGACGGGTGCTGCGCGTGTGGGGGCCGAATTCTGTGTCGTGGCTGGTCATGCGGCGTTTCGGTATTCGTTGATCAGGCCGTCGCAGTGCGTCGGTTTCGGCGTGCGGACGGGGGTCTTGAGGATCTCGGGGCCTTCGGTTCGGGAGATCTCGTCGAAGGTGTCGATGAACTGGCTGCCCCGGTGTCGGACCAGCGCCCGGGCGTCGGCGAGCTGGTCGGGGTGGCGTAGGAACAGGTTGCGGGCTGCTCGGGCAGTCCAAGCGCCGGTCGGGTTGGCAGTCACGCCGGCGAAGAAGACCTGGTGGGTGGGGATGTGGATGAAGAACAGTGCGTGGTAACGGCGGAGCAGGGCGGTGTCGATGGTGAAGAAGTCACACGCCACCGCGGCCTGGGAGTGAAGGAACTGGGACCAGGTGGCCTCTGATCGTTGCGGTGCTGGGTCGATGCCGCTGGCCTTGAGGATGCTCCACACCGTAGAGGAAGCGATCCGGTGACCGAGGCCTGCGAGTTCGCCGTGGATGCGTCGGTAGCCCCAGGTCGGGTTCTCGGCACGATGATCTCCAGGTTCTTGGAGCGACCGGAGCGGACTGCCAACCGGGCCAGGGCAGTCATGAGGTGGTAGAGAATGCGAGACACAGCCGATCAGCATCGTCCGCGTTTCGCCTGGTCAACCCACACGACCGAGTATTC
>JAAEMS010000376.1 GCA_024225275.1 Actinomycetes bacterium | reverse complement strand
TCGGCTTCGGCTTCGCCCTCGACTTCGTGGCCTTGCCCTGAGCGATCAGCGACTCAGCGGCGTCGGCGGGGACATCGAGAATATCTCCGGCCGTGGCCCGCAGCCCCAGTGTCGACAGCGACGCATCGCCGCCGATCCATTTGATACGCATCGTGTGGCCTTTCGGTGGTGGTGTGGCCCGCTCGACCGGCGGGCTCGTGGTCTTCCCTCAGCGTCCCATCAGGTCTGGTTAGCGATGGTGGCCGTAACCTCGACGTCGATGGTTTGCCTGGCGCCCACGAGGTACCCGGCACCCCGGCCTCCCTCATAGGAACCACCGCCCGCCAGATGAACCCCGATCTGCGGGAGTTCGGCGGTAGCGGTATGACCGAGCGTCGGGTCTGACGCCACAGTGTCCACGACCTCGGCGAGCATCGCTGCCGCCTCGGTGTCGCGGTCCCGTTGGTCGCCGCCGTCCGTGTCTGTGACCGATTCGACAACGACAGTCAGCTCGTACGTTTCCTCGAACTCGACAGGATTGGACCCGTTGAACACGTCGACATCATGGTCAATGTCGACGGCGTCGTTCAACAGGAACACATTGAGCCCCGCCTCCACATGCTCTGCGAACCGCGGCGGATCATACCCGACAACGGTCCCTGTCGGCCATGTGCGGGCAGAGAGCGCATCTACAAGGAGTCCTTTGACCGTGGGGATGCTGGTTCCGATACTCATGTGAACACGGGCGCTTCGGCCTCATCTGCCAGCAGCTCTATGGCCGCGTTTGGCAACAGGAACCCGGGAAACGGTTTGCGTGGCACGTCGAACTCGCCGACCTGGGCCACGCCCCCCTGATGCATCTGCCACACATTGATGAGAGCCACCGACGCGGCCCTCTTGAACTTCTCGGACACGGACTCCGTGTCAGCGAACCGGCCAGACACGTACGACACCTCGATCTGCCGCGGGCCACCAGACCAGACCGAAACCGACCCGTCCGACGACAACCTCCATAGCTCGCCGGTCGCGACGTCAAGTTCGTAGTCGGACGACGTGAGAGCCGTCCCCGACTCAGTGACTGAGGTGACAGACAGCGCGGGAGGTGACAGCAGATCGAGCGCGTCGCAGCCACCCGAGTGTTTCTCCCCTGTCACGGGGCGGGACACTACTGGACCGCAATGGTCGTCGACCTTCTCGCTGATCGCAGACACCCACGCAGTCAGCAGATCCTGGTGGGATGTGGTCGCGCCCGTGATGCTCTGCGCCTCGGCGAGCGAAACGATGTCAAGATCGGCCATTAGTCTCGGGTGGCGGCAATGGCGGCGATGATGTCGGCCTTACGGGCCCCCGCCGGGATCTCTGCGCCTTCGTCTTCGGCGAGTTCGACGAGTTCGGGGACCGTGAGGTCGTCGAGCTGTTCGTCGGCGGCCGCGTCGTCCTGTTGTTCGGTGGGGTCCTCATCTGGTGTGTCTCCCTCGTCGATGTATTCGGCTCGACCGAAACGGACGAGGTCGGCGGCTTCCCCGTCGGGGAGTTCGATCTCGCCGCCAGTTTCGGGCCACGGCTTCAGGTTGCGGAGCCCGCCGATCTTCATTCTCATGCGTACTATCGTGGCCATCTGTGTGGCCTCCTTGTCTGGGTGGATGTCAACTCCAGGACGGCGGCAACCAACCACCAACCCCCACAGAGGTGGAGGCGCCACCGCCCTGGAGAACTGGGAAGGGTCAGCCTTGCTGAATGACCTTCACGGCGGATGCGTCCTGGACAACACCGTCGTGACGGCCGTAGGCCAGGAACCCGACCTGCAAGAAGTCGGCGTAACGTTCGGTCAGCCGCATCACGGAGCCGCCCGACACGTTCCGCACAACGTACGCTGCACGGAAATTGCCGAACGCTATCGTCTTCGCACCGGTGGCTAGGAGTGCCATATACGGGTTCGTCCGGTACTCGTAGCCGAGCAGGGTGGACCGCTGGCCCTCACCGATACCTGGCTTCCAAATGTACTGGCCGTCTCCGTCCTTCAGCTTGCGGACGGAAGCAACGGTGGCGTCGTTGAGCTGCCACGACGCCCCCGACCGGTACGCCTCGTCGACCGAATGCTCCAGGTCGATGAGTTCATCAGCCGCGACCGCAGCCGCGGCGGCTGCCGTGACTCCGACGGTGGCGCCAGTGACGAACCCCTGTGGCTGACCGGTGCCGGTGCCGACCGTGTAATGTCGGTTCGTGATCCTGCCGAGCCGTTCGCCGAGCTTGCGGGCCAAATAGCCCTCGACATCAATCCCCGAATCCTGGAGTAGCTGGAGCGAGACACGCACCATCTTCGATGTGTACATGTACGCGTCGAGCTGTGCGGCCCCGAACACCAGATCTTCCTCGCCGACCTGGGTATTCTCGGTGAGAATCGCGCCCTCGTTTGACGTGTCGTCGTTCGTCGGCCACGGGATCGACTCCCCGCCGGAGGTGGGAAGCACCTCCGACACAGCGGTAACCGAGTTGAAATGGGACATCGACTCTGTGACCTTCGCCCAGAACCCCTCGGGCACGGTGAACCCGCCAGCAGTGTCAGTGCCCACTGACTGAGCACGGTAACTGGCGACGAGTTGCCGCTGCTCGGTGGTGAGGCTCTCCAGACCTCCACGAAGATACCCTTCGAACGCAGACCGGTACCGATCGATGTCGTCCTGCGGTCCGGGGTCGTTGCGGTCATCGGGCGTAGGGTCGATGTCGGCGGGGATGTCGTCGACATCGCCGAGAGCGACACCGCGCTCCAACCGATCGATGTCGGGTTCGATCTCGCGAATCTCAGAGTCGAGCCGCTCCCACTTCTCCCGTTCCTCTGCGGTCAGCGTCGACCGGCCTTCCGCCTCGGCGGCGGCGTCGACCTCTTGCATCTGCTCCCACAGGTTGGCCCGCCGGAGCAGCAACTTCTTCAGTTTTTCTCTCATGACTGTCCTTTGCGTGTTGAGAGCGTGAGCGCACGAATCCGGCGTTGCCGGTCGGCCTCAAACTCGTCGATGTCTGTCTGGTTGTCGCCAGTGCTTGCGGGCGGCTGGCTATGGGTCCGAGTGCTTGCGGGCGGCTCGGTCTCGCTGTCGTCGCCGTGTTGCGAGTGCTTACCGGCGGCTCGCGGCGACGTCAGATCAGGGTTCATTGTTCGGAGGAACTCGGCGGCTTTCGTCCCGTCGAGTCCAATCGCCGCGGACAGGGCGTCAAAGCCCGCAGCCCGCAGCGCTGCGTCCGTGTCGTCATACGCGGGATAGGTCACGGCAGACACATCCCACAATTTCAGCTCGAGAAGGGTTCGTAGTTCGTAGTCGGGGCCGTCGTCCTCGTTGGTGACGACTTCCCACTCGTCCTTCACCACCTCAAACGCAAACGACATCTGAGTGATGTCGCCCCTCTCCAGACTTATTGCCAGATCCTTCGCGTAACTGGTGGGCGCCATGTCGGCGTCAGTGAGCAACCCCTCTTCGTCCTCGGACAGTCGGAGGGTGCCGGCGGTGTTGCGGGCCAGCACCAGATTGGGGTCATGGTTGATCAGAAACCGTACGTCCGCTTCGCTGATCGTCTTCGAGAACGCACCCGCGGCCACCCGTTCCATGAATCCCCACCGTGCCGGGCCGATCCATGTGGGAGACCCGAACACCGCTGCGTGACCCTTGAACCCAATTTCCTTGTCGTCTCCGCGCCTTTCCACGGACCGATGGTCGAGGGTGACCAGCATCCGTTGCCGGCCGAGCGAGTCGACAGGTATCTCAATCTCGCGGCCTGCTGGCCGCTTCAGTAGAGCTGTGTTCATTGGGTTTAGTCCTCCATCGGCAACTGTTCGCCGGGCCGGATGATCTGCATATTTTTCGGAATCGTGTAGAAGTCGAGACCTTCGACCCGTTCGAGGTTCTCGAACGCTCGTATCTCGTTGCCGTTCACGACGCCCATATCACGCATTTTGCGGTAGAACTCTGCGCGGGCTTTCGAGTCGCCACGTAGTAGCCCCTCGATCGCGTACTCGGCGTACCTGTTCGGGTTGACAATCAGGTCAGCGGTTATCCGCTGCTCGAACCGCGACAGCCACGTCCCACGCAGCGAATAGACCACGAACCCGATGCCCTGCTGTTCGATCCCGGAACCCCACGAGGTCGACTTCTCGACGTCACCCAACATATGGGGCGGGAGCCCCACGATTCGGCCGACCTCCGAAACCGTCCACTTCCGCGAGTTCAGCAGTTCAGCGTCAGCGGGAGGAACAGACACCGGCTCAAAATTGGCGTCATTGTCAAGCACCGCAATGTCGTAGGCGTTGTCCGGTCCGGAGACGAGCCGCTTCCACCTGCGCTTCAGCCTCGCCGCTTTCACCCCATCCAAACTGTTTTTGGTTCTCAGAATCCCAGACAACCGGGTTCCGTTCCCAAAGAATTTGGCGGCGAACTCGTCGGCAGCGATACCGGCACCCAACGACGTGCGGAACGCCTGAAGCGCCGACATGCCCTTCACCCCATCGAGCGACATCCCGGGCACATGGAACACCTCCCAGTCGGTCGCCACGGACTGGGAGCCGTCTACACCTGTGATCGTGAACCGCTTATGGAATTCGCGGTCCTCGCGCACTAGAGCGACATCCATCTTCGACGGGTGGATCGGTGTCACCCCGACAGGGCCGCCGGCTTTGTCGCGCAGAATCCACGCGTACGCGTTCCCCCATGACACAGCGTGAAGCCAGAGCTGCTCCCACATCTCGAACCATGTTTGGGTCGGGTTCGGTTTCCGCTGACTGAACAGAGGTGGTTTCACCCGTTCGCGGGTGTCGCCCTCGAACACTTTTAGCGGCAACGATCCGCCAGTCCCTGCGAGCACCTGGCAGCCCCGCCAGTACGCGGGGAGACCCATAACCCGCTGCTCTGTGACAGCGACACCAGCAGAACTAGTGCCGGCACCGAATGCGTCAACCAGCGCACCCGACGTGAGCGGCACCGATGGCGCCTCGACAGAACCTCTGGCCTCGAGCAACCGCCCCAGGGTTGTCACGCTGCCACCTCAGCCACCGACGACAACGGTCGACGCTTCGCGGCCATCTCGGCACGGGCCCGGTCCATGACCAGAGACCTCAAGACGAGCCCCACCCCTGCAACTGTCCACGCCGCCGCGGGATGAACGAACGACCCCGCCACGACAAGGCAGACAACCCCAGCGAGCTCGACCACCGTTGGCGCGACCTTCCACACCTGAGCAGCCACCCACACCAGACCATCGACGGCGCGGCCGGTGGCCGAGCGCACAAGTTTCACCATACGTTCGTTTCCTCATCTCCGGACTGCTTGGCCATCCACACCGCCAGGGTGGCGGCAATGAGAGGCGTGGGGTCTGTTGTGGATGCTTTCCGCGACCACACGAACCGGTCGCCGATCATCTTTTTGACGGCACCCTCGACAGCGTCGTCGAGTTCGGGTGAGTCACGAACCCGCAGTTTCCTGTCCACGACCCCATCAAAAAACCAGCCGCAAGCGTCTGTCACCTCTGGGACACCGAACCCGTGATCTTTCGTCAGGTCCTCCGACAGCGCTGATGCTGGCCCCAGCTTATCGAACGCCACCTTGGCGCCCAGTCTTCGTGACACCTCGTTGGCGACAGCCACCACCCAGCCGGTACCGGCCCGATGCTCGACGAGCTCGACAACGCCCCGGTCATCGGCGACAGCCACCGACGCTGACGAACGGTCCTCGGACACGTCGATTCCGACGCCCATCTTTCCGGTGGGCCTCACCGACGGGTCACAGACCGCCGACCACAT
>JAAEMS010000375.1 GCA_024225275.1 Actinomycetes bacterium | reverse complement strand
TCCCCGGCGAGCCCCTCGATGGCCACCCAGGAGAGGGCAGCGAGCACCAGGGCCGAGGCCACGCCCAAGAGCGCCGACACCGCAGCCTGTGTCCGACGGAACGCGACGTCACTGGCGATCGTTTCGTCGAGGTGATCGCCGTGGGAGCGGGAGCCGCTGGACCTTCGGGATGTCGAAGTACTGTGCCTGGTGGGCGCCGGCGACCCTCCCAGTCACGGCGAGCCGCGACTACGTTCGGTCGATCCTGCATAGTCCCGCCGCCGGAGTGTCGGACCCAGATCTCACGCAGAGCCACCTTGCCCTGCAAGGCGGGCGGGGGATCTACGGCGAAACTCGCCTGATCGGATCCTCGAAGCCGATCACGGCCCGCCGGACCTCGCGATACCCGTTCGAGAACGAGCTACCAACGCATGGTGACCGCTTACAGTGAGATCGGTTTGGGTTGGAGCGCTACTCGCGTGCAGGACCGGAGTCTGGAGCCATACGGCCACGCCGGGCCGACCCCGTTGTCAGCGTCGTCCGATGCTCCAAGAACGAGACCGAGCCTAGGATGAGGACCCGTGATATGTGCCTTGGGGACCGGAGTAGTGCGACTCATACGCCCAGCCGGCGTCTCCGCCACCGGTCTCGGAGGTGGTCGACAGGCAAACCAACCCCGGACGTTCCCACTCACGCCGAACCGCTTCCTCGATAGATTGATCCCGCACTGAATTCCCTCTCCGCAGTCGAAACCCCCATACTAGGCTGAACCACCGTACCCTGCAAGGGGGGTGATGGAGCTACACCGCCTGCGGTCTGACGTTCGCGTCAGACATCCCGCTCCTCGAGCTCACCGAAACCGAGGCGGGTCCCGCATGGGCTGGCACATGCGCGATCCCTTCGTGTCCCTTGCGGTCGCCGCCCAATCTGAGGGCGGGCACCGGCGTCTGTCTGGTGCTCGAACACGAGATCCTCGACAGTGGCCCCGCCCGGTGAATGCCTCGAGCGGAC
>JAAEMS010000374.1 GCA_024225275.1 Actinomycetes bacterium | reverse complement strand
GAAGGCCCTTTAACATCAGCCCAGACCGCAGCTGTTGCCAATATCAATGATGCACCGGTTGGATTACCCGCCATCACAGGTACGGTAACCGAGGACCAGATACTCACTGCTGATACCAGTGGTATCTCCGATGCGGATGGCCTTGGTGCATTCTCATATCAGTGGTTGCGTGATGGAGTGGCAATCGGTGGGGCAACTGCAAGCACCTATACCCTGGGTGATACCGATGTGGGGACACTCATCTCCGTTGAGGTCTCCTATACAGATGGACAGGGAACCTCGGAAGGACCATTAACCTCCGCACAAACTGCAGCTGTCACCAATATCAATGATGCCCCCGTTGGCATTCCAACCATCACCGGTACGGTGACCGAAGACCAGATCCTCACCGCTGATACCAGCGGCATCTCCGATGCAGACGGTCTTGGTGCATTCTCCTACCAGTGGCTGCGTAATGGTGTAGCCATTGGTGGGGCAACTGCGGGTACATATACCCTGGGTGATGCCGATGTCGGGACACTCATTTCCGTTGAGGTCTCCTATACAGATGGACAAGGAACCGCGGAAGGTCCTTTGACTTCAGCCCAGACTGCTGCCGTAGTGAATATCAATGATGCACCGGTTGGATTACCTGCCATCACAGGTACGGTCACCGAGGACCAGATCCTCACTGCTGACACCAGCGGCATATCAGATGCAGATGGCCTTGGTTCATTCTCATATCAGTG
>JAAEMS010000373.1 GCA_024225275.1 Actinomycetes bacterium | reverse complement strand
GTTTCGACACATAGACGTCGATGACCTGGCCGACAAGGTCGACGGCGCGGTACACGTAGCGCCACACACCATTGACCTTGACGTAGGTCTCGTCCACGAACCGGCGGTCACCGACCGCGTGACGACACGGGCGTGCCGCGTCGATCAGTAGCGGGGTGAATCTCTGGACCCACCGGTAGACGGTGACATGATCGACGTCGATGCCTCGTTCGGCGAGGAGTTCCTCCACATCTCGGTATGAGAGTCCGTAACGGAGGTACCAGCGCACAGCCAGCAAGATCACCTCGGGAGGACACCGGTAGCCGGCAAACGAAGCGGACTCAGCAACGGCACGACGATTCACCCGATCACCCTCGCTGGTGGGACCCCGATCCATCAACGCAACGGTGCCCGTTCAGATCCTGAGAAGCGTCCTGGACCGTTCCTACGGCGGTCTGATTCTCGCCACCTTGTATTCATTGGTTGCCTATGACCTGTTCCGTAGATCCAAAGACCCGTGCCGGCTGGAGTGACCACCTGCGCACCGCGGCCGATCAATCCACGCCGCACCATTCCATACAGCCCGATATCCCGGCCGCCACCTGCCCCCGTTCGCCGGTTCTGCCCGGTGACAGCTCAGTTCAGTCCTGGGGTGGCTCTGGCTCGTGGACCCATATCGACAAGGCGATGGGGGTGACCAGGGTCGGGTCCAGTTCGTCGGCCTTGGCGATGATGTCGAAACTCTCAACGGTGCGCGCGTTGTCGACCCTCAAACGTCGACGGTTCGGGGCGATGATCTCGAGCACGTCGAACGCGTGGGCCAGGTAGTCGAGCAGGCTGTCATTGAGGTCATAGCGGATGAAATCGTCCGCAGAGTAGAGACCCGCTTCGAGGTCGCGTTCCGCGGACAGCTGCAGCCGAGCTTCGGCCTCCAGCCAGGCCCGCCCATGCGGGTCGATCCGCATCAGCGGTGCTACCGGTGCTGACGAGCGAGGCTCTCCCGGCGGGCTTCGGCATCAGCAAGACGCTCGAGGAGAACCGCCCGCTGCTCTGGTGTCTCCGCAGGGTTGTGGGTCACATACCGGTGGCCCGGGTCGACTTCAGCCAGCTCGCCATCGGTCAGGCTGTCGAGGTACGCCATCTCAGCTCGTCGGCCCGCAGCTGTGGTGCGGTCGAACTCGGACTCACTCTCGATCCCTGCGCCCATGACGACAACCCTACTCGTCACCAACGACACCCCGATGTCCGGTGACATCGAGCGGACAGGCCCTGCCCTGGGACCGGCCAACTGCCCGCGGGGTCAGCGGCGGGGCTTGGTGAGGTGGCGTCGGACCCTGATGAGCATGCGCACCATCTCCTCTGCTAGATCGTCCGGGGCGATGATCGGGTTGTTGTACACCACGTATTCCTTGGCCACGAGAGTGGCCAGATAGTCGAGCAGCTCGGGCTCGGACCCTTTGACCATCAGGTAGTCGGGATGGGTCTCGTTGTAGAACACGATGCGCTCATCGTTGTCGAACCGGCTGCGGTGATCACCCGGGTGAGGGCCGGGAGCCACCGGCGGCAACCGGCTCGACCGCTTCGACGACCCATCACCGGACCCGGGTCGAGGAGGGGACGGCTGGCGGGCACCATTGGGGTCGGCCAGATCGTCCAACGTCGGAGGCTCACGCTCGGGTCGGTCACCCGGGCCAGCAGACCGGCCGGAACCAGCACCGTTTCCTTCCCCTTCGCCACCAGCTCCGGTCGGAGTGCGCATCGGGTTGTCGATGTCATCGAGCTCACGAAGGACCGACGCGAAGACCCGCCGGATCTGGTCCGAGACCCGATCGGTGGTCTCCCGGTCGATCTCCTCGCGGATCCGCTCGACCAGACTCTGCACCGTTGGCGCCACCGAACGGATCGCGTCGAGGAACACCGGGAACGCATCGTCGTCACGCAGGATCGCCCGTCGACCCGCCGACTGAGCCAACGCCGCGAAACCGATCCGACCGCTGACCTGGCCGCTGGTCCACGGAGCCACATACAGGCTGAACTCGATGGGCCCCCACAAGGTGTGATGGGCCCCCAGCGGCACCTTGACGCCATCGGGTGTTTCAGGGGTGACCAGCTCGGAGGCCTTTCCCTCGGTCACCTCGATCTCGTACAGGCCCCGATCGAGCGCTTCAGCGCGGCGACGACGCAGATAGTCGACCACCTTGCGCTGGGTCAGCATCCGCAGCACCTCCCGGTCGACATCGCGTAGATAGACCGTGGTGCCTGCCTCGGTGCGGGCCCGTCGCTTCTCCACTTCCAGCCGGGCACTGGCCGAACCCTGCTCGAGACCCAAACACCAGGTCTGCGATGACCCCTCGGCCCGACTCACGATGTCCATCCGGCCCCCCAACTGCTGGAAGGCCAGCAGACCGATCGCTTTCTCTCCGAGCGCCCGATCGCTGCCCACCTTCACCGACTTGAACAGGTTGCGGGCCACCTCCCTGAGCCAATCCGGGTCCATCCCCCGCCCCGAGTCGTCGATCGCGATCGTCGGATAGCGGCCCCGCCGCTTGAGCACTGGCGAGCGACACTATTAGCCGCAATCAGCTCCGCTGCAGGACCCACATCTCGAGCCACCCAAGACCAACGGCACGGCCTGCGGACCCCCACGACGTCTGAGGGTCGTAGGTGGAGATCGGCGACGAGCTGGGG
>JAAEMS010000372.1 GCA_024225275.1 Actinomycetes bacterium | reverse complement strand
CTTTCGAGCCACACAGACGTCCCTCTCTGCCCACCCCGAACCCATTCGGACTTGACAGAGCGGAGCCACGTATCGGTGCGCGGACGCGCACGAGAGTGTGCCGCTCGGAATTCGGCGGAGCCTCGGGCGGGGGGCGTGAAGTTGACGGGTCACCACCTGGGTGTACGGTAGGTGTATGGCCCGTACAAATATCGACATTGATGAAGAACTCTGCCAGCGCGTGATGGAGCGCTACCACCTCAGCACGAAACGCGAAGCGGTCAATCTGGCCTTGCGCCAGGTCGCCGGTGAGCCCCTCGGCCTCGACGAGGCCCGGTCGATGCGTGGATCCGGCTGGGACGGCGACCTCGATGAGATGCGCATGAGTAGAGCATGATCCTCGTTGACACGTCGGCGTGGATCGAGTTCCTCCGCGATACCGGCTCGGAGGTCTGTGATGCGGTGGACCGATTGCTTGATGAGGACCTTGCGATCTGTGATGCAGTGTCGATGGAGGTTCTTGCTGGGGCCCGAAACGAGCGACATCTGATCCAACTGCGCGGGCTCCTGGCCAGGGCAACGATGCTGCCCACGACTCCGGCCGACTACGAGGTCGCGGCATCGATGTACCGCTCCTGTCGAACACAGGGCGAAACCGTCCGCAAACTCATCGACTGCCTCATTGGCGCAGTCGCCGTCCGCGCCGGGGCCGAGGTCCTTCACGCCGACACGGACTTCGTCGCACTGGCACGACACACCGAATTGAGACTGCACCCGGATTCCCGCAGCTGACACTTCCGCCGCCGGACACCACTCATAACAACGCCCAGCGATACCTCTCACACCAGCGCGAGAACGGCACTTGTGTGGGTAATCGAGTCAAGGGATTTCTGCATATGGGGGTAATCGAACATCAGGTCTGAGCTTGCTGGGTGTTGCGGTCGAGGAGCATCTGGAACAGGTCAACACGATGGTGTTGATCTCGTTCGGTGGCGTGATCTCGTTGGGCTCGCAGTACCGGTTCGATGCCGGTGTCGGTGGAGAAGTGGGCGCACGATTCGCAGATCGATTCGAACTGGCAGTCGAGCTGGGCGGGTCGTTCGCAGTGACCGTTGCCGAGCATTCGTTGATCTTGGTCGGCACCGAGTTCGCGCATCGATGCAGACCCGCCGCCGTTGGACCGTAGGCCGGCTGGTTTGGCGTAGAGGGCGTCGACTTGGTCGGCCACTTTGTCGTAGGCGTCGGCGACGGTCTGGTCAGCGACCCGGGCGTAGACCAGGGTCATGCGCAACGTTTTGTGGCCGAGCATCGCTGCGATGGCTTCGAGGCTCATCCCGCGGTTGATGGCTTGGGTGGCGAGGGTGTGGCGTAGCTGGTGGGGGTGAACGTGACCGATCCCGGCGGCCTTCGCGACACGGCGCAGCATCCGGGCAACCATGTGCCGGTCGAGGCGACGGCCGTCAAAGGTGATGAGCCGGTCGAGGTCATCGTCACGACTGGCCTGATGAGTCTCGAGCAGTTCGACGAGTTGTGGATGCAGCGGGACGTAGCGGTCGTTGTGGAGTTTCCCGACCGGGATCCGGAGCCAGTGACGGCCCGACACGACCACGACCGCGTCGAGCGGGAGAGCACAAAGCTCCCCGACGCGTAGCCCGGTTCGGGCCAGCATCTCGACAACCAGGCGGCGGGTTGGGTGAGCGTCGGCTGCAGCCCGCATGAGTTTGCCGGCATCGACATCGGAGAGGAACTTGGGCAGCGGGTCATCGGGGGTGGGGAGGTCACCGTTGAAGATCAAGACCTTGGTCGGGGCGTCGTCGTAACCTGTGGTGCCCGGAAAGTCCGTCGTCGCAGGTCACGCTGCGTTTCGGTATTCGTGGATGAGTCCGTCGCATCGGGCCGTGCGGAGCACGGTCACGGCTGCTGGGGGCGTGTCGGGCGGCTCGTCGATTGGTGCGGGTGGT
>JAAEMS010000371.1 GCA_024225275.1 Actinomycetes bacterium | reverse complement strand
GATCCCGACCATGCCGGCGGAGGCGACGGCGGCGGCTTGGGGTTCGAACTGGTGGAGGCGGGTGGTGGCGAACCCGCCGCCGTGGAAGAACAGGACCGCACCGGCCGGTTGGGTTGGAGCGGGGTCGGGTTGGAAGAGGTGGACATGCAGGGGGCGGGTGTCGGTGTCGCGGTAGACCTCGACGGGGACACCGAAGTCGACGTCGGGCCAGCCCTGAGGGTCGTCATCGCCGCCGAGGTACCCGCAGCCCGCCACCAGGGCCAGTAGTGCCAGTACCCAGATCCGCCTCGTTGTCTGTCTCATCTCCTGTCCAGGTCACCAGTCCACCGGCCGATCGTCAACACACCGCCGGGCCCGACCCGTCCCCAGGCCGAATTGGGATGTGGTGTTAGGGGGTTCGGGGATGGGTGGTCGGGGCCGTCCGGTGGTCAAGGCCAGTCGGTGCTGGGGTCAGTCTCGAGCGAGATCAGTTCGACTGCGCCGTCAGGGGCCAGTTGGCCGACCACGGTGAAGGCTCTGACGAGCATCCCCGATGTGACTAGCACTCGGTATTCGCTGCGGCCCGGGATGAGCTCGGGGAGGTTGTGGAAGCCGGTGGCGAATCGTTCGATGATCTCGAACAGTTCGTAGACCTGGAAGTCGTTGGTGGATGGCTCACCGTTGGGACCTCGCTCAGGGCCGAGTTGGTGGTCGAGGTCGGTGAAGAACTGTGACGTGGCTCGGACGGTGAGCCAGTTGTCGCTCAACTGGACTGGGAGCGGTCGGCTTCGGCGATTCGTTTCTCGACCGTGGCCCGGGCGCGCGCCAGCAGTTCCTGGGGTGCCTGGTCAAGATCTGCGACGATGCTGGCCTGGAAGATCGCGTGGCGTTCCGAAGGGGTCATCTGCTCGAGCTCGGCAGCTGTCCAGATCTTCTTGGTCATGACACACAACGTACCTTGCCCCCGTGACAGGCCCGGCGAGAGGCATCCCAATAGCCCGCTCGACCACCCCCACGGACCGTCCCCGAAGCCGATAGGGGACTGTGAGATATCGCGGTGGGACAGTGCCTGTAGGGCCTCTGCTGGTGGTCCGTCGCGGGGTTGATCTGGTGGGTGAGAGCGGCTCGCCCTCGCTGGACCTTGGCCAGGATCTCGGCGGCGGGCTTCTTCCAGATGAACGGCTTCGGGTCGTCGTTCCAATGCTCGACCCATAACTCGATCGCGTCGACGAGCTGATCGACGCTGTTGAACGTTCCACGTCGTAGGCGCCGTTCGGTCAGGAGCTTGAACCAGCCCTCGACCAGGTTCAGCCACCACGACGACGTCGGTGTGAAGTGCAGATGCCAACGCGCCCGCTTGGGATGGGCGAGCCAGTCCGCGACCGGTGGCGCCTTGTGGGCAGACAGGTTGTCCAACACGACATGGATCTCAAGGTCGGTGTCGACATGGGCATCAATCCAGCGGAAGAACGCCAACACGTCGGTCGCCTTGTGCGAGGGGCGGGTCGCGGCGAGAACCTCGCCGGTGCCGACGTTCAATGCAGCGAACAGATCGGTGGTGCCATTGCGCTTGTAGTCATGGGTCATGGTCTCGCCGCGACCGCGGGTCATCGGCAACGACGGCTGGGTGCGGTCCAACGCCTGGCACTGGGTCTTCTCGTCGAAGCAGAACACCACCGCCCGCTCGGGCGGGTTCAGATACAAACCGACCACATCAACGAG
>JAAEMS010000370.1 GCA_024225275.1 Actinomycetes bacterium | reverse complement strand
TTTAAATGTCGAAAGCTGTTATATTACTTAGTGGAGGGCTCGACTCTGCCACTTGTCTTGCTATCGCCCGCGATAAGGGTTATGATTGCTATGCTTTGAGTTTTGATTATGGTCAACGCCACACCAACGAACTAGAAGCCGCAAAAGACATTGCGGAATCTTTTGGCGCTAAGAAACATATTATAGTTAATATTGACCTCAGACTCTGGGGAGGTTCAGCTCTTACTGATGATATAGATGTACCTAACGTGGATACTAATTTTGATCATATTCCAATTACATATGTCCCTGCCAGAAATACGATCTTCCTCTCTTTTGCGGTAGGTTGGGCAGAAGTGCTTGAAGCTCGAGATATCTTTATTGGAGTTAACTCAATGGATTATTCCGGCTACCCGGATTGCCGACCAGAATTCATTGACGCTTTCAGCGAATGTGCCAGACTGGGAACAAAGGCCTCAGATGAAGGCTGGAAGTTCAATATTCATTCTCCGTTACAGAATTTGACCAAAGCTGAAATAATAAAAGTTGGACATGATCTTGGCATAGACTACGGGATAACTCACAGTTGTTATAATCCTGATGAAAACGGGCTCGCGTGCGGCAAATGCGACAGTTGCTACCTGCGCCACAAAGGTTTTGAAGACGCTAATATCGAAGACCCGACAAAATACCAGAAGTAATTATAAGTTTGGTATAATATAATGGAATGCCGCTTTGGGTTAACAATAAGCCAAGGCGGTATTTTCACATTCAGCATGATGATTTTAAGCGAGCAATTCCTATTATTGTACATTTTCATTTCCCAATCCTTTAGCTGAAATTGAGACGTTCTCTTTAGTGGCCATTATTGCCTTAGGCAGCCAATCGAGTGTTTGCTGATCTTTGTGAAGTGAAAAGTACCCTTTGGATACTTTACCCAGCCAGCCTTTGATGTGTGGGGTTGGATTTTCCAGTGTACCAACAACTACTGAAAAACTCCCCAACCAAAAAGATGAACAATGTTTGTTTCGGGTAGACTGAGTTAACAACTCAATTTGGCTTGTTCCTTGTTGTTCTCTATTTCTTGTTAAATAATAATAAATTGTCACGCTATAAGCTGATAATTTACGATAAAATAGGTGTTATATAAAGAGATAACTTACATATTATAGTCTACTTAGTAAGTAATTAAACGTGTTCGTTTAAGTACCTTATTAATTTTTTTTCTATTAGTTATAAATTATAATCCAATAAAATACAGTGGCAAGCAAAAGGCATGAAAGAATTAGAATAACGATCAGATAAAATGGTTGAATAGTCATATTTTCACCTCGGTTTTGCTTAAAATTTACCCATAAAAAAGCCGAGCGGGGTGAGAACTGCCAAATCAAAAGATAAAAACAGTCCGGGTAAACCCGGCCCGCTCGGCAAAAAATACCGAGGAATAAGAAGGAAATGAGGCTTTTTAAAGCCTCTACTCCATAAATACTTTTGATTTGACGCTTCTCACAGCGCATTGAAGCCTAATTTACTGGAATTTAAGTCCGTAATCAAGTTTAACTTAACAAAAACTTAAGGTTAAATTCAATTTTAAGCTCGAACCAATCCTAAAATGCTGCTATATTCTCCTGACTTCACACAAACCAAACTTGTGTAAAACTGGCTATTTTTATTCTCTAGATGGAAAATTTTTAAAGCGATTCTAAGGCCATTAAGCCACCCAATACAATGAATCTCTCCATTTGAAGCACAATCGACCTCATAGAGGCTTTTAAAAGACTTCTATGGTTATTTCTATGCCTAATTTGCGGTCTTGTGTCAGTGTAGTCTCTGCCAACGGTTTAAATGGGGGTGAGCTGTAGGGGGTGCCAACCCCCTGAAGAAAGAGATGGTGGTGGTGACGTTGGGTTACAGTTGTTGGGTTTGAGTTCCACTTGTTGGGTTGTCTCTGGAATTAATTACGTTTTCATTTAGAGATCTCGGACACCAGTCCGATGGAGTTAAGCTTTGAATTTAGAGTTTTGAGAATCCGGCTTTTGACGGATTCGTTAAGTATGAGGGGTTATAGGGGATCCTTCCCCTATCCATGTATGGCTCGGGTGTGGCGGTGAATTTTGCGGATGCAAAAGAGGGGGGATTTTT
>JAAEMS010000369.1 GCA_024225275.1 Actinomycetes bacterium | reverse complement strand
CTGGATTCGGTCCCACTCAGGGGGCATGCCAACCGGTCGGTTCCGGTGGAGGTTCGCCGCCAGTTCGCCCCCGCTTTCGCCTGCAACGGCAATGGACTTTGCCACCACTACGACGGGGCCGAGGTCATGTGTCCGTCCTTCAAGGCCAGCGGTGACCCTGCCCTGTCGCCCAAGGGGCGGGCCGACCTCGTGCGCGAGTGGCTGAGGAGGCGGGCGGAAGGTGGCGACCCAGAGTTCGAGGACGGTCTGGCCGCCAATCTCGACCAGTGTCTGTCCTGTTCGGCCTGCTCTGGCCGTTGCCCGGTCGAGGTGGACATCTCCGAGCTGAAGTCCAGGTTCCTCGACGCCTACTACCAGGGTCGGCGCCGCCCGGTGTCACATCTCATGTTGAGCCGTTTCGAGCAGTTGGCGGTTCTGGGCTCTCGTGCCCCGGCCCTGGCCCGCCTCGGACGCGGACCGGCTGGGCGTCTGCTGGGCCTGGTGGACCTGCCGGCTCCGAAGGGTCGGACCGAAGACCGTCTGCCCGTGTTCGATCCCGCTTCGGCGCGGTCGCCTGACCTGGTGCTGTTGGCCGATGTCTTCACCAGCGTCCTCGACCCTCACACCCTTGCTCGTAGCGCCGATGTACTCACCGGCCTGGGGTACGTCGTCGCACGGTCGCCTTTCGTGGCATCGGGGAAGTTCGACCATGTGAAGGGTCGACGCACGCCCTTTGGCCGGGCGGTGGCGGCCCAGGCGGCGTTGGTCTGGTCGATCGTGGAGGCCGGTGCTGTCCCGGTGGGGGTCGAGCCGGCCACCGCCCTCCTTCATCAGCACGAGTACCCGGCCATGGACGCCCACTACCCTCAAGAGTGTGTCCGCCCCCTCGTGGACGTCCTGGTGGATCGCGTCGACCGTATCGAGACCAGTGGGTCGGGCCCGGTGACCTTGCTTGGTCACTGCACTGAACGGGCCACCCGGCCCTCATCTCTGGCCGGGTGGCGTCAGGTTCTCGAGGCCGCGGGCTATGACGTGGCCACCCCGGCGGTGGGTTGTTGCGGCATGGCCGGGATATTCGGACACGAGACGGCCAACCAGACCCTGTCGCGGCAATTGTGGGACCTGTCGTGGGCGGAGCCCGCTTCGGGCCCGGGGCCAGTCGTGACCACCGGGTACTCCTGTAGGTCCCAGGCCGACCGGATGGCAGGTATCGAGCTGGGCCACCCGATCGACCTACTCTGAGCTCACCCCTTCGAGCCGGGCCCTGGGGCCGAGCTGGGGTCAGAGCTCGACGCCGGCTGATGCCCCCGGCTACGCGGCCAGGAGGGGGAAGACGTCGCGGGCCAGCTGTTCGGCCACCCGGACCTGGGTTCCCGGCGCGGGCAGGAGCATGATCTCGCTCAGCCCGGCCTCGTCGAGAGCCGCGATCTTGGCTGCGACCTCTGGGGCCGTACCCACGATGCAGGTCTGCCGGATGAGCTCCTCGGTGACGAACCGACGCTCGTCGTCGCGCAGGAATGTGCAGTGGCCATCGTGGATGCGCAGATGCCGGATGTGCTCGGGACCGCGCTCGACGACGGCCGTGTAGTCGTCCCACATGCCCCGAAGGTGGTGGGGACTCTCGCCGCCGTACTGGCGGATCTTGTCGTAGAGATAGTGGAGCGACGAGATCACGAACGGACCGTTCTCCTCGATGACGCGTTCGGAGGTCATTGACTCGCCAGGTTCCAACACCACGATGTTGGTGAGACTGACCACCGGGAAGGGGTCGGGCAGGATGCGGTCCACCGAGGCCGCCCCTCGGAGGGCGGTCTCCAGAGCCCGGACGATGGCTCGGGGCTCAGGAGGCAGGGAGGTCACGAGGCCATCGCCGTACATGCCGGCCAGAGCCTGCGACTTGGGACCGAACCCCGAGACCAGCATGGGCACCGGGGGATCGAGGTTCACGTATCCCCGGTCGGCCATGAGCAGCCGGGTGGGCGCCGTCTTGCCGCGGAACGTGTACTCGACCTCTTCTCCGTGGAGCAGGGCCCGGATGACTCTCAGCTCCTCGCCGTATTTCTTGATGGGCAGGGGCTTGTGGTCGAGGAAGCGATGGGCGCTGTTTCCCGCCCCCATGCCCAGAAAGGTCCGGCCCGGTGCCAGGGTGTTGATGCTGGCGATCGAGTGAGCGGTGACCGGCGGGATCCTCGTGCCCGCGACAGATACCCCCGTTCCCAGACGGATGGTCTCGGTGCGTTCCGCGGCCAGGGCAAGGTAGGCGTAGCAGTCGCTCCAGATCATCTGGCTGTCGGGTACCCAGATGGAGTCGAAACCGAGTTCTTCGAAGGCGACACACTCGTCAACGTCGGTCAGTTTGGTGGCAACACACATTCCGAAGTCCATAGGGGCACACTACGGGGCCGTCGCTTATCGTGCGCCGGTCGGATCCGAGAACGCGAGGAGGCCCTGTGGGTGCGTTGTGGGGCTCGCTCAGCGCCCTCGGAATCGGGTTGTCGGACCTCTTCGGCCGCCGAGTCGTGGCCGCCAGTTCACCGCTCACTGCAGCGGCCGCCATGCAACTACTCGGGGCCTTTGCCGCTCTCGCAGCCGCTCTGGTGATCACCGGTTCCCCCATCGGTGCTGATGTAGCCCTGGGTGGTGTGTCGGGATTCGGCCTCGCCACCGGGTTGTCCTGCTACTACGGCGGCCTCACCCGGTCGACCTCCACGGTTGTGGCCCCCACCGTTGCCACCCTGTCCGCGGTCATCCCGTTCGCGTACACCGTGGCTACCGGCCACCCTGCATCGGGGCTCGCCATCCTGGGTGCCGCTGTCGCGGTGGTCGGACTGGCCGTTGTCGCCTGGGGCGGGGCCTCGGTCGCACGGGTTGGTGCCGGCCTGCGGTGGGGCCTTGCCTCCGGTCTGGCCTACGGCGTCGGTCTCAGCGCCTTGGTCGAGACCACCTCGGCCAGCGGATCCTGGCCCGGAGTCAGCCAGCGCGTCGTGGCTTTCGGGTTTCTCGCCGTGGTCGCCAGGTTCACCGGTCGGTCGGTCGTACCGCCGATGGGGGTGAGGGGGGCCGCGATGGTGGCCGGCACCCTCAGCGGTCTGGTCACCGTGTTCTACCTGTTGGGGGTCCAGGCCGATGCCACGGCCGCGGTGGTCACCGCTTCCATGTTCCCGGCGTTCAGCGTGGGTATTGGCTGGCTCTTCTTCCATGACCATGTTGGCCGCATCCAGATAGGGGGCATCGTGCTCGTCCTGCTGGGCGTGGTGGGTGTCGTTGCCGCCTAGTTCACCGGGTGTAGGCGCCAGGGACGGCAACGCCCCTTGGATCCGATGGGGCAAGGTGGTGGGGCGACTCCGAGGTCTCCTGGAGCTGGGTGCTCACAGGCAGGGACACCGGTGGGCCCAGGGCAGGGCCGATTCGAGGTGGGTCGAGAGCTGGATCAGGAGATCCTCGCGACCCATTCCCGCCACCAATTGGATGCCCACCGGTAGCCCGTCTTCGGTCTCGTGGAGGGGGAGCGAGATGGCGGGCTGGCCAGTGACGTTGAAGGGAAGGGTGAACAGGCCGATCAGGGCGTAGGTCGAGGCCACCTTCCAGGGCTTGTCGAGGGGCGGCCAGAGGTCTTCGGTCTTCATGGGAGGACAACCGGCCGTTGGAGTCAGCAGGATGTCGACATCGGTCATCCAGGTGATGACTTCGGCGGCCCATGCCTGCTGTCGTTCGGAAGCGGCGGACCATTCGGCCGCGGTGAGCGAGGCTCCCCGTTGGGCGGCGGTCCAATTGTAGGGCTCCACCTCGTCCGCCGTGAGCGGCCGTCCGGCCAGTTCGCCGAGCATCGCCACCCGGCGGGCGATACCGCCCATCCACAACTGGCCGTTGACTGTGGCGTCGCCTCCGAACAAGACGTCGCCGCCCATGGGCACGATCTCGTGACCCATCCCTTCGAGGAGGTGGGCGGTGGCGTCGACCCCGCTCACACAGTCAGGGTCGATGACCCGGTTGCCCCCATCGGTGAGCACACCGATCCGGAGCCGGCCAGGATCGGCCGTGAGCTCGTCAACGTAGGGGCGGACGGGACGGGGCAGCTGGAACAGGTCGGTGGTGAGTGCCCCCTCGACGGCATCGAGCAGGGTGGCGGTGTCGCGGACCGAGCGCGACACCACGAGCTCGGAGGTGAGACGCGAGACATTGCCCGGATTGGGCACCCGCCCCCGGGTCGTCTTGAGGCCAACCAGCCCGCACCAGGCCGCCGGCAAGCGGGTGGACCCGCCCCCGTCGTTGGCGTGGGCGATGGGAACCATGCCGCTGGCCACCGCGGCCGCCGATCCGCCACTGCTGCCGGCCGGGGACCGCTCGAGGTCCCAAGGGTTGTTGGTGGCTCCACAACTCAGGGGTTGGGAGGTGGGGCTGCTGCCCAACTCGGGGAGATTGGTCTTGCCCACGGTGATCAGCCCGGCCCTGCGGAAGCGGGCTCCGAGCTCGGTGTCACCCTTGCTCTGGTGATCCATCTCCTTGAGAGCCAGGTTGCCCATCCAGTAGGGAAGCCCTTCCTGGGTGGCCCCGATGTCCTTCAGTAGGAACGGAACACCACGGAAAGGGCCGTTGGGAAGGTCGGGGCTCTGGGCGGTGGCGCGGGCCCGCTCGTAGTCGGTGTGGATCACCGCGTTGATCGCCGGATTCAGCTGCTCGATCCGGTCGATGGCCGCGTCGACGAGTTCGAGAGGACTGGTCTGGCCGGCGCGAACGAGGTCGGCTTGGGCGCAGGCGTCGAGGTCGGTGAGATCGGTCATGACCGGGAACCTACTCGCCTCCAGGGGGCCAGTCTCGGGCTCGACTGCGCGCGTCGGGGTCTGGGCCGGGTAACTTTGCGGGCAAGCCCCAAAACGACAAGCGGAGATCTGACGTGCGCGAAGCAGTATTCGTCTCATACGCCCGAACCGGGTTGGCCAAGGCCGCTCGCGGCGGGTTCAACATGACCCCAGCCATGACCATGGCGGCCCATGCCATCAGCACGGCCGTCGAGAAGTCTGGCGTGGAACCCGAGGCCGTCGAGGACGTGGCCCTCGGCAACGGAGCCCACGGCGCCGGCAATCTCGGCCGCCTCTCCGGCCTGCTGGCCGGCCTCCCCGTCACCACTGGCGGCAACACGATCCAGCGCCACTGTTCCTCGGGTCTGAACTCGATTGCGGTTGCGGCCAACCACATCAAGATCGACGGCGCCGATGTCGTCGTGGCCGGCGGTGTCGAGTCGATCTCGATCCCCAGCCCCGGCTTCGGTGGCGCCGCCAACATGGACGACAAGCTCGCCAGCATGTACCCGGCCGTCTACATGGCCATGATCGAGACGGCCGATGTCGTGGCTGACCGCTACAACGTCTCCCGTGAGTACCAGGACGAGTTCTCCTTCCAGTCACAGATGAGGATGGCGGCCGCCCAGGAGAACGGCCTGTTCGAGGACGAGATCGCCCCCATGGACACCAAGATGAAGCTGGTGAACAAGGAGACCGGCGAGGAGTCCATCGTCGACTACACGGTCGACCGCGACGAGTGCAACCGGCCCACCACCACTCTGGAGGCTCTGGCCAAGCTGCCTCCCGTGCGGGGCGAGGGCAACTATGTCACCGCCGGCAACGCCAGCCAGCTGTCCGACGGAGCGGCCGCGGTCGTGATGATGTCCGACGAGGAAGCTTCACGGCGCGACATCGAGCCCATGGGTGCCTTCAGGGGTTGGGCCGTCGCCGGCTGCGAGCCCGACGAGATGGGCATCGGGCCGATCTACGCCGTCCCGAAGCTGCTCGAGCGTCACGGCCTCACCGTCGACGACATCGACCTGTGGGAGCTCAACGAGGCCTTCGCCAGCCAGTGCCTCTACAGCCGCGACAAGCTCGGCATCGACCCCGAGAAGTACAATGTCAACGGCGGCTCGATTGCCATCGGCCATCCGTTCGGCATGACCGGTACCCGGTGCGCCGGCCACATCCTCCAGGAGGGTCAGCGTCGGGGTGCCCGTTGGGGCGTCGTCACCATGTGCATCGGTGGCGGCCAGGGTGCGGCTGGTCTGGTCGAGATCTATAGCTGATCTGATCTCCTTCAGATCCCAGATCTGAACGATCGCGGGTTCCTCCTCGACGGGGTGGGGCCCGCGATCGTCGCGTCCAGGGCCGGTCAGATCAGGTGGAGCCCGAACCACTCGGCCGCCAGCCCGGCGACCTGTTCGAGGGCGCCCGGCTCCTCGAAGAGGTGGGTGGCTCCCGGCACGATCCGCAGGTCACGGTTGCCGCCCAGACCGGTGAGCGCCTCACGGTTCACTCCGACCACGATCTCGTCGTCACCCCCCACGATCAACCGGGTGGGGGTGGTGACCTGCCCGAGCCGGGATCGGGCCAGATCGGGACGGCCGCCTCGTGAGACCACCGCGGCGATGCCGGCGCCCGGCTCGGCCGCAGCCCACAGGGCCACGCCCGCACCGGTGCTGGCCCCGAAGTAGCCAAGGGGCAGGGCGGCCGATCCCAGCTGGGTGGTCACCCACTCGGTAGCCGCTCGGAGTCGCTCCGCCAGCAGTTCGATGTTGAACACATTGTCCCGGTCGGTGGCCTCTCGATCGGTGAGCAGATCGAAGAGCAGGGTGCCCAGGCCGTGCTCTCGAAGACGACGGGCCACCTCCTGGTTGCGGGGACTGTGCCGACTGCTGCCGCTGCCGTGAACGAAGATGACCAGGCCCGTGGCCCCGGCGGGCACCTCGAGATGACCGGGAAGGTCCACCGAGCCGCACTCGATGATGACGTCGGCACTGAGGGGATCCGGGTCTGGCTCATCGGTTCCGCTCTGGAGGCTCTCGACGAGGAGGGAAACCACCTCGTCGTCTGATGTCTGGCCGAAGTCCCGGTAGAACCGCCCGACTCCGTAGAAGGGGGTCGGGGTCTCGAGGGCGATGAACTCGTCGACACTGTCAACCAACCGGGAAGCGGCATCGGCGGGGGCCACCGGAACGGCGAGCACAATGCGGCTGGCACCGTGCTGGCGCGCCACCAGGCAGGCCGCCTTGGCCGTCGATCCGGTCGCCATTCCGTCGTCGACGATCAGGGCGGTACGTCCCTTCAGGTCGACGCGGGATCGGGCGGCCCGGAACCGTTGGGAGCGGCGTTCGAGCTCGGCCCACTCTCTCCGCTCGACCTCCCCGAGCTGGGCGCTGGATACTGCCGCCATGCGGATGACGTCGTCGTTGAGGACGCGAGTGTCGTGCTCGCCGATGGCCCCCATGGCCAGCTCGGGTTGGCTGGGCACACCCAGCTTCCTCACCAGGATCACGTCCAGAGGCCGGGCCAGAGCGCGGGCCACCTCGAAAGCCACCGGAACGCCACCACGGGGCAGGCCGAGCACTACGAGATCACCGTCGAATCCCGAAAGTCGCCGTGCGAGCTGGCGGCCGGCGTCACGGCGGTCGGCGAACACGACCGCGTCGGGGTCACTACCCCCGACGCGGCGACGCGGCCTCATGTCCAGACTGAACCCCGACGGTGCCATTCGAAGAAGGGTCGAAGGTCACATCTGGCTCGGCCAATCCCGAGTGGGGCCCAAGACCCCGGTTCGGGAAAGGGGGCTGACCGCTCCCACCGGATCCAGTTGGGTCGACCATGGTGCCACCGGCTGGGCGAGACTGGGACCATGACTACGAACAATGGGCCGCTGGCCGGAGTCCGGATTGCCGATCTCACCACCGTGGTGATGGGGCCGCTGGCCACCCGGATGCTGGCCGACATGGGAGCCGATGTGATTCGTGTCGAGGGGCCCCGGGGCGACATCATCCGAGACTACGAACCCATGCGTAGCCCCAAGATGAGTGCCTTCAGCATGAACCTCAACCGCAACAAGCGGAGTATCGTGCTGGACCTCAAGGGTGACGACCAGAGGGCCACCCTGTTCGACCTCATCGCCACCTGCGACGTGTTCGTGACCAATATGCGCCGCAGTGCCCTCGAACGTCTGGGTCTCGACGAAGCCGGCGTGCGCGAGGCCCGCCCCGACATCATCTACTGCGTCGCCAACGGCTACGGCAGCGATGGTCCCAAGGCCGATCACGCGGCCTACGACGATGTGATTCAGTCGGTCTCGGGGTTGGCATCGATGTTCGAGTGGACTGGTGGAGAACCTCGCCTGGTACCCAGCATCTACGCCGACAAGATCACCGGTGTCCACATTGCTTTCGCCATCGCATCCGCCCTGTACGGGCGGGCACAGACGGGCGAGGGGGTATCGATCGAAGTACCCATGGCCGAAACCATGGCCGCCTTCAACCTCATCGAACACCTGAGTGGCCACACATTCGAGCCCCCCCACGGCGGATTCAGCTACAACCGGATCCGTACCCCCAACCGTCGGCCTCGCCAGACCACCGACGGCTGGATCGTGATCCTGCCCTACAGCGAGGACAATTGGGATCAGTTCTGGACCTTCGGTGGGCGGCCCGACCTCAAACAGGACGAGCGGTTCGAGACCCGGGCCAAGCGTGTCGTGCACGCTGACACCCTCTACAGCCTGATGGGCGAGCTGGTGGCCCAGAAGAGCACCACTGAGTGGCTCGAATTCTGCGTGGCCAACTCGATTCCGGTCTCCGAGGTCGTTGATCTCGAGCACATCGGGTCCGAGCCCCATTTCGAGGCCGTCGGGCTCATCCGGGATGATGAGCACCCCACCGAGGGGGCGTACCACTATGTGCGCGACCCGATCCGTCTGGACGGCGAATCGGCTGATCTACGTCGGCACGCGCCCCGCCTGGGCGCCGATACCGAGGACGTGCTCGCGGAGCTCCGGGAGCTGAGCGGGCAGAGCGACGGTGGTGATCAGGCTCCGTCGGCCACGTAGCGGGCCAGATCGGTAGTGGTGACGATTCCGGCCAGATTACCGTAGTCGTCGACAACCACGACCGAGTGAAAGGCACCCTCGGCCAGGACGACCGCGGCATCGCGCACCGCGGCGGTGTGGGACACCGTCCGTAGCTCGGGGGTCATGGCGTCGTCGATGGTGTACTGCTGGTCGAGGTAGTCGTACATCGACTCCTGATCGAAGCCATCGACATCGTGCACGAGCCGGAGAAGATCGGTACTCGACACCATGCCGACGGGTCGACCCCCATCGGTCACGATGAGGTGGTGGTAGGGCGCCCGGCTGAGAGCCCGGAACGCGTCGGAGACGGGGTCGGCCCGATCGATCGTGGTGGGGCTGGTGGTCATGATTCCGCTGACCTTGGTCATGGCTCCAACCCTAGAGCCTGAATGACCTACCGGGCGAAGTGGCCCGAAGTGTCCGACCCATCGATGATCAAGCCATGAGGGGTTGGTTCATCTCCAGCCCGTACCTTCCCATTGCCTTCGTGGTG
>JAAEMS010000368.1 GCA_024225275.1 Actinomycetes bacterium | reverse complement strand
TTCGTCGTGTTCTGGGGATCTACTCCGACAGGCGCTTCTCGAGCTCGCGGAGCTCGTCGCGCATGGCTGGCGGGAGGCGCTCACCGATGAAGTCGTAGTGTTCTTCGATGAGGGGGATCTCGCCCCGCCACGACTCGTTGTCGACGGAGAGCAACTCGGACATGTCGGCCTCGGACAGGCCGAGTCCGTCGACCTCGAGGGCACCAGCGGTGGGCACCAGGCCGATGGCGGTCTCGGTGGCCTCGCCCTCGCCGGCGACCCGCTCGAGGACCCACTTGAGGACCCGGCTGTTCTCACCGAACCCGGGCCAGATGAACCTGCCTTCGTCGTTCTTGCGGAACCAGTTCACCCAGAACATCTGGGGCAGCTTCGAGGCGTCAGGAGCCTTTTCGCCGATCTCGAGCCAGTGGTTGATGTAGTCGCCGACGTTGTAGCCCATGAAAGGAAGCATGGCGAAGGGGTCGAACCGGACCTGACCGATGGCACCGGCCGCAGCTGCGGTCTTCTCCGAGCTCATGATCGAGCCCAGGAACACACCGTGCTGCCAGTTGCGGGCCTGGGTGGCCAACGGCACGTTGGTGGCGCGTCGGCCTCCGAACAGGACCGCTGAGATCGGCACACCGGCCGGGTCTTCCCACTCTGGGGCGATGGACGGGCACTGGGCCGCCGGAGCGGTGAAGCGGGCATTCGGGTGCGACGCCGGGGTCTTGGAGTCGGGGGTCCAGGGGTTGCCCCGCCAGTCGGTGAGCTCGGCCGGCGGCTCGTCGGTCATCTCTTCCCACCAGACGTCGCCGTCGGGGGTCTTGGCGACATTGGTGAAGAGGCTGTTCGAGGCCACGCTGGCCATGGCGTTGAAGTTGGTCTTGTCGGAGGTGCCGGGAGCTACGCCGAAGAAACCGGCCTCGGGGTTGATGGCGTAGAGCTGGCCGTCGTCGCCGAACTTCATCCAGGCGATGTCGTCGCCCACCGTCTCGACCTTCCAGCCGGGCAGGGAGGGAACGAGCATGGCCATATTGGTCTTGCCGCAGGCCGATGGGAAGGCGGCGGCGATGTACTTCTTGTCTCCGTTGGGTGGGGTCAGACCGAGGATGAGCATGTGCTCGGCCATCCAGCCATCGTCACGGGCCATGGTGCTGGCAATGCGCAGGGCGAAGCACTTCTTGCCGAGCAGGGCGTTGCCGCCGTAGCCCGAGCCGTAGCTCCAGATCTCGCGGGTCTCGGGGAAGTGGGTGATGTACTTGCTCTCGGCGTCACACGGCCACGGGACATCGGCCTGACCTGGGGCGAGGGGCATACCCACCGAGTGGACGCAGGGGACCCAGCCCCCGTCGGCGCCGAGGACGTCGAGAGCGCCCTGGCCCATCCGGGTCATGATCCGCATGGAGACGGCCACATAGGCGGAGTCAGTGAGCTGGACGCCGATGTGGGCGATGGGTGAACCCAACGGGCCCATGGAGAAGGGCACCACGTACATGGTGCGGCCCTTCATCGCGCCCCGGTAGAGCTCGACCATCTCGGCCTTCATCTCGGCCGGCGGGCGCCAGTTGTTGGTGGGGCCGGCGTCGATCTCGTGCTCGCAGCAGATATAGGTGCGGTCCTCGACGCGGGCCACGTCGCCGGGATCGGAGAGGGCGAGGTAGCTGTTGGGCCGCTTGGCGTCGGACAGGCGCTCGAAGGTGCCGCCATCGACCAAGAGCTGGCACAGCCGGTCGTACTCCTCCGCCGAACCGTCGGTCCATTCGATGTGGTCGGGCTCCAGGATCTCCGCCCATTCATCGACCCAGGCCAGCAGCTTCTGGTTGGTGCTCGTACCGCTCACATTGTTCTCCGACGTCGTTGTCACGGTCTCTTCGGTGGCCGCCCGGTCGAGCCGGTGATCGGTATTGCTGTCAGCCGGGAGGCTGGGTTGTCGGTCAGCCGTCGCTCTCGACGAACTCTGGCGTTCCCATGTCGACCTCGGAGCCGAGGCGCAGCCCGGTGGCCAGCCCGTTGTCATCGAGATCGAACACGACTCGCTGACCCTGACGCAGCATCCGAAACACCGAACCGGCGAGAGCGCCCTGGGCGATCTCGAATTCGGTGAGGTCGGAGTCGGTCAGGATGACGCCGTCACCCGTTGCCGGGTCGTAGGCCTTGATGAATCCCTGCACGGGGAAAGCTCCTGGAGTCGGTGTAACGGAGGGTAGACGATCGGGCAATGTCCGAGAAAGGGGCCACATGACCCACCATCCACGAATCTCCCGGTCTTGACCTATGAAAGCGCTTACGTTGTCGTTTTCAGTGGCACACACCATCTGAATTTGTGATGGACTAGGCAGGACCGGCCACTCAGAGCGAGCGCTCGTGCGACGTCGGTCACAGAACGTTGTCGGCCGATCCCGTGGTTGGGGACTAGTTTGTCACGCCACTCCCATCCCCGGGACAACCGCCAACCGAATGGGGCGCCACCATGTCCGTTGTTCTGATCACCGGAGCCAGCACCGGCTTCGGCCGGCTGACCGCTGAGGAGTTCGCCGCCGCGGGCGACACCGTCGTTGCCACCATGCGCAATCCCCAAGCCGGGGCCGAGTTGGTTGCCAAGGCAGAGGCCGAAGGCTGGTCGGTCGAGGTGCAGGCCCTCGACGTGACGGTGTCCTCCACCATCGATGAGGCCGTCGCCGACGTGCTGAACCGCCACGGCCGGATCGACGTGCTGGTCAACAACGCCGGTGTGGGGGTGCAGGGCCCCATCGAGGAAGTGAGCGATGCCGAGACCCGAGCCGCGTTCGACGTGAATGTCTTCGGTGTGCTGGCCATGATGCGGGCTGTTCTGCCGGCCATGCGGGACCAGGGGTCCGGTGCCATCGCCAACGTGAGCTCCACCGCCGGGGTGGTGTCGACTCCCTTCGACGGGATCTATTCGGCGACCAAGTGGGCGGTCGAGGCCCTGACCGAGGCCGCCCACTTCGAGCTCAAGCAGTTCGGCATCCGGGTGACGTCCATCGAGCCCGGTGGGTTCGAGACCAACTTCGACAGCAGCCGTATCCGGGCCGAGGGGTTCGGCGAGTCGTCGCCCTACCATGATGTCGCCACCCGATTCCTTGCTGCCCGCGGCGGTATCGGCGGACGGGGGGCCAAAGGGCCGGAGCTGGTGGCCCAGGTCATCCGCGAATCGGTCACCACCGACACGCCCAGACTCCGGTGGCCGGTGGGCGACGACGCTGACCTCATCACCGCCGTGAGGGTGGGCAGCGACTTCGAGACCTACGAGCAGACCATCCGCACCGCCCTCGACTTCTGGGAGTGAGCTATTGCCGCCCGAGGGCGGCTTCGCCCCAGCGGTCGGCGGCGCGGACGAAGCCCTGGGCGATGAGGTCGTCGACTACCGGCTCAACCCTGGCCAGGTAGCCGGCGAGGTCGTCGAAGCGGTCCTCGAGAAGGGAGGTGGGGAACCAGACTGTCATGCCGCGGAGCACTATGCGCTCGTGGTCGGCGCCGATGTCGGGGTGGCGACGGTTCCAGCCCGTGTGGACCCCCAGCGGCTCGGCGAGACGCGGCCCGGCCCCCGAAATCGGGGTCGACATCGGTCTGGGGCACCTCGCCGGCCGAGTGTTGGGTGCCCGCCACATGGTGAACCCTCACATCGGGGTGTCGGTCAGCATGGAGGAGGTCTGCGTCGCCTCTCCAATACTCCGTCGAGGTGTTCATGGCGATCACCTTTGGGTGGTCGGGGCCCTCACCCGATTGAACATTCCGGTCTTGGCCCCGGCGATCACGACCAGCAATCCGTCGAACACCGAGCTGTCATCGTCGAGGTGGAAGCCCTCGGCCATCATCTGGCGCAGGAGCCTGCCGGTCTGTGACACCCCGAGGCCGTACACGCCGCGGGGCGCCCCTTGGCCCCGGAGGTAGGTCGTTGCATCGCGCCGGGCGAGGAGGCCGCATCCCCCGACCCGGAGGTCGGTGGTGGGGTAGTCGATCCGATAGTGCACGCCCGCCTCGAACATGAGCCCGCCCTGGAGCCGTCCTCGTAGAGCCAGCCGTCGCCGACCTCGGGCGCGGGGCCGGGCGGGAAGACCAGCCCCGCCCGATCCAGGAAGGTGGCCGCCGTGTACGCCCCCGTGGCACCGAACTCCTGGCCGTTGGCGTAGGGCCGGCAACCTCGATCCTGGAGCCCGATGACAGCCACCGACGATCAGCGACCCATCGAATAGAACTCGTTGTTGGGGCGCATGGAGCTCAGGCTGGCCAGCCGGTTCGACATGGCGAAGAAGGCGGTGATGGCGCCAATGTCCCAGATCTCGTCGGTGGTGAAGCCGTGGTTGCGCATGGCGTCGATGTCGGCGTCGGAGATCGAGGCTGAATCGGTACACGTCTTCAGAGCGAAGTCGATGATCTGCTGCTCACGCTCGCTGAGGTCGGCCTTGTGAGGATTGGTGGCGAGCTGGTCGGAGATGAGGGGGTTCTTGGCCCGGATCCGAAGGATCGCCCCGTGGGCCACCACGCAGTAGAGGCAGCCGTTGGCCGCCGATGTGGCCACCACGATCATCTCCCGCTCGGCTTTCGACAACCCCTCGGTCTTGTCCATGAGGGCGTCGTGAAGGGCGAAGAAGGCGCGCAGCTCGTCGGGTCGGTGGGCCATGCCCAGGAACACGTTGGGCACGAAACCCGACTTCTCCTGGATGGTCAGGATGGTCTCCCGGATGTCTTCGGGCAGGTCGCCGAGCTCGGGAACCGGGAAGCGGGAGATGGGAAGGTCAGACGGTTTGCTCATGGAGCGAGCTTGGCACAGGGTGACAGTAGGGTCTGGCGGATGGCTGACGAGAAGGCAATCGAGCTGGCGGAGCTCGACGCGATCGCCATCGGACGCCTCAACGGAGTGGGGCCGAAGAAGGAGAAGGGTCTCACCCATTTCGAGATCCACACGGTCCTCGATCTGCTCACCCACTACCCGCGGCGCTACATCGATCGGTCCAACCAGGTGCCCATCGCCGAACTGGCCCCCGGTGAGGAGGCCATGGTGGTGGTCACCATCGACTCCATGAGCACGCGGCCCACCCGCAACCGGCGGGTGAAGATGACCACCGGCCGGGTACACGACCACAGCGGCACCCTGGCCATCACCTTCTTCAACCAGCCGTGGCGACAGAAGCAGCTGGGGCCTGGCGTCGAAGCTGTCCTGTTCGGCAAGGTCGACCTGTACCGGGGCAAGCGGCAGATGTCGAACCCCGTCGTCGACCTCGTGGGCGACCAGACCGGCCGTATCGTGCCCGTCTACCCCCAGTCGGAGAAGGCCGGGCTCACCACCCGCGAGATCGGTGAATGGGTGGCTGAGAGCCTCCGCCGCGTCGACAACGGCCGAGGGTTCGCCGAGCCCCTGCCCGAAGCCGTGCTCGACCGCTTCGACTTCGTGAACCGCAGCGCCGCATACCACGGCATCCACGCCCCCGACTCGATGGCCGAGATCCAGGTGGCCCGGCGCCGACTCGTGTTCGACGAGCTGTTGCGCATCCAGCTCGCCCTCGTCCTGCGCAAGCGGGCCATCGAGCGCGACAGCCGCGGGGTCGAGCACCAACTCGACGGGGAACTGACCCGGGCCTTCCACGACCGTCTCCCGTTTCCCCTGACCGGTGCCCAGGCCCGGGTCATCGGTGAGATCGAGGCCGATCTGGCCAAGCCGGTGCCCATGCACCGACTCCTCCAGGGCGATGTGGGTTCGGGCAAGACGGTGGTGGCCGTGAGCTCGATGCTCGACGCGGTACAGGGTGGCCACCAGGGCGCGTTGATGGCGCCTACCGAAGTCCTGGCCGAGCAGCACCACCTGGGCGTATCCGAGCTGCTCGACGGGTTCACGGTCCCCGACTCGGCCACCCTCATGGGCGAGCGGCCCCTGAAGGTCGACTTGTTGACCAACCGGGTCAGCACCCCTGATCGTCGCCGCATCCTGGCCGAGCTGGTGGCCGGCGGGGTCGACATCGTGATCGGCACCCATGCCCTCATCCAGGAAGCGGTGTCCTTCCACTCGCTCGGGGTCGTGGTCATCGACGAGCAGCATCGTTTCGGGGTCGAGCAGCGGGCCGCCCTACGCGAGAAGAACGTCGACGGCACCGTGCCCGATGTGCTGGTCATGACGGCCACCCCCATTCCCCGCACCGCGGCCATGACCGTCTACGGCGATCTCGACGTCTCGGTCCTCGACGAGATGCCGCCGGGGCGTACACCCATCCGGACCGAGTGGGTGCGTACCGGGTGGGGGAGCGGAGAGGGACAAGACGAGGGGCTCGATGCCTCCCGGGTGTGGCAGCACGTCCGCGACGAGGTGGTGGCCGGCCGTCAGGCCTATGTGGTGTGCCCCCTGATCGAAGAGTCCGAGAAGCTCGAGGTCGCGTCGGCCGAGGAAGTCTTCGAACGGCTCCGGGCCGACGAGCTCGAAGGGCTCTCACTGGGTCTGCTCCATGGGCGGGTGACACCGGTCGAGAAGGAGGAGACCATGCGCCAGTTCCGCGAGGGGCGGCTGAGCGTGTTGGTCGCCACCACCGTCATCGAGGTGGGGGTCGACGTTCCCAACGCCACCATCATGGTCATCGTCGACGCCGACCGTTTCGGCATCGCCCAGCTCCACCAGCTTCGGGGCCGGGTGGGTCGGGGGGCCGACGAGTCGTCCTGCTACCTGTTGGCGTCGGCCGAGACCCCTGAGGGCCAGGCCCGCCTCGAAGCCATCGAAGCCACGACCGATGGGTTCGAGCTGGCCGAGATCGATCTCGAGCTCCGCGGCGAGGGCACGATCATGGGCGAGCGCCAAAAGGGCCGCAACGACCTCAAGCTGGCGTCACTGCGCCGCGACAAGCAGTGGGTAGCCTCGGCCCGCGAGGTGGCCGTCGATTTGGTGGCCGCCGACCCCACCCTGGAGCGCCACGAACTCCTGGCCAACGAGATCGGCCTCTTCCTCGGCGAAGCCGACACCGCCTTCCTGCTGAAGGGGTGAGCTGGTTTGATCCCGCCGTAGAGCTTGGGGCCTCCAGCGAACAAGTCGGTTGGTGAACGCCGCGAAGGGCGCTACGCGAAGATGGTCCCGATCAGGGCTTCGAAGGCGGCTTCGTCCATCTTGACCTCGAGGTGACCATCGACTCGCTGGATGTCGAGCGAGGGACAGAATGTCGACACTTCGCCCACGAAGAAGTGAGGCGATCCGACCACGCCGCGGCCCTGCCCGCCCTCGAACTCGGCCCGCACGACCGGCTCCGGGTCGTCGCTGACTTCAAGGCCGTGCCGGGCCGCCACCTCGGCCAGGACGGCCGGATCCATGACGTCGCGGCCCTCCTCGAACAGGAGTGAGCGCAAGCCCATGGCCACCTCTTCGCCCACCTGATCGGATACCTCGTAGGCCACCGCGGTCAGGGCCAGGCCCGGCACCGAGCTGGCGGGGAAGGCCTCGACGTCGAAGCCGGTGAACAGGTCGGCGCCCACCTGGGGGCGGATCTCGTCGACCTCCTCACCGATGAAATGGGGGTCGACCGGCTTGCCGTTCACCCACTCGAGGGGCCAGCTCCTGATGCGGAGATGTACATCGTCGCGCCCCATCTCCTGGCGGCGTTGGAGGATGCGGGTGAGCCCGATGTAGGCGAAGGGGCAGACAATGTCGGCGTAGACGTCGATGGTGGTCACAGTGTGATCTTGCCGTCAGTCATCCCGAACGACAAGCGGACGCTCAGGTCGGGTGGGGTGGAAGGTCTCCGCGCTCGGCGGTCTCGTCGAGATCCTCGGCCTCGATGACCATGTCCCATCGGTCCAGACAGTCAACACACCGGTAGGCGGCAACGTCACCCGGCTCCCAGGGATAGTCAGGGGGCCGCTCGACGAGGAGGTGGCAGGTGCCGCCACAGTCGACGCACACGATGGTCTGGGGGATGGACATGACCCCGAGTCTCCTCCACTCCGAGACGACTGTGCCGACAGGAGCCGGATGGGCTGGTTCACCACCGCCCACTGAATCCTGGAGACCACCACGTGAGCGGGCAGACAACCACACCGGCGGCCACCGCCCCAACGGGCACCGCCGAAGCCACCGAGACCGACCCCAGTCGGCTCCTGATCGTCGAACGCCGCCCCCAGCGGCCCGGCCGGGCCCGATTCGACGTCGACGCCCTCGACGTTTCGGTCCTCGACTGGCACCAATGGTGGGTCGCCGAATACGGCCGGCCGCCCACTGTCGAGGAGCTGGCCTTCGCCGTCGGTGAATCGCCGGGCCGCACCCTCGCCTCGACCCGCCGCGTCGAAGTCGCCGTCTCACCCCCCGAGGTCCGCCACGCCGAAGCCGCCTGGTGGGAGCGAGCTCTGATCTGATCCCAAAGGTCTCGATCAGTGGGGCGGGATCTAGAATTGCCTCTCATGCGTATTGTTTCAGGGATCCATCGGCGGCGGCAGTTGGTGTCGCCGGATCACGACGGGATTCGGCCCACATCGGATCGGGTGCGGGAATCGGTGTTCAACTCGCTGGGTAGCCTCGGGCTCGTCGACGACATCCGGGTGCTGGATCTCTTCGCCGGGACCGGGGCCCTGGGCCTCGAGGCCCTGTCACGGGGGGCCGACCACGTCACCTTCGTCGAGCGCGATCGGGATGCCCTGGAATCGCTGCGGGAGAACATCGAGATTCTCGAGGAAGGTGACCGGTCGACAGTGATCGCCGGCAACGCCGAGACCTTCGTGGCCACCACCACCGACTGGTTCGAGGTGGGCCTGGTCGACCCGCCGTACGCCTATGCGGGGTGGGTCGATCTCCTGGAGAGGGTCCCGGCCGATGTGCTGGTGATCGAGTCGGATCGCGAGATCGACGTGCCCACCGCATGGGAATCACTCAGAGTGAAGCACTACGCCGGTACCGTGGTGGGCATCGTCCGTCGGGCGGCACCCGCCGCCTGAGCCGGGCGATACGCCCGAACCCCGCGAGTGGGAGACTCACCCTCAGTGACCTCAGTGCTCTACCCCGGGTCGTTCGACCCCGTCCACAACGGCCACCTGGCCCTCATCGAACAGGCCGCGGTCATCTTCGACCGGGTCGTCGTGGGGGTCGGCTGGAACCCCCTGAAGCCCTCCGGGCTCTTCGATGCCGACGAACGCCGCGCCATGCTGACCGCAACCACCTCCCACCTGCCCGAGGTCGAGTTGGCCCAGTTCTCCGGCTTGGTGATCGACGCGGCCCGCGACAACGGGGTCGACGCGATCATCAAGGGGCTGCGGGGCGTGGCCGACTTCGACAGCGAGGTCGAGCAGGCGCGCATGAATGAAGCCACGGGGGGGGTTCCCACCCTCTTTCTCCCGGCCGAGCCGGCGCAGGGTTTCGTGGCCGCCAAGTACGTGCGCGAGATCGCCCGCATGGGCGGCGACGTGTCGGGTGTCGTTCCCGCCGTCGTTCTCGCCCGCCTCCAGGAGAAGCTCTGAATCATGAAGCCCAACCACGACTCCGACGCAGCACCCCCTGACCCGGCGGCCCCAGTCGCCGGGAACGGGTCGGGGCCGGCCCCCGGTGGCCACCAAGATCCCCGGCTCGAAGCCATTCTCGCCCGCATCCACGAGCTGATCGACCAGGCCCGGCCCATGCCACTGTCGGCTTCGGCCATGATCAACCGCGAGGAGGTCCTGGGGCTGGTCAACGATGCCCTCGGCTCACTGCCCGAAGAGCTGAGGGCAGCCCGGTGGCTGCTCAAGGAACGCGACGAGTTCCTGGGCCGGGTCCGACGTGAGGGCGACGAGATTCTGGGTGCGGCCCGGACCCGTGCCGAGCAGATGGTGCGGCGCGGCGAGGTGGTCAAGCTCGCCGAGCAACGGGCCTCTCGCATCGTCGACGAGGCCGAGGCCACCGCCCGGCGGATGCGCCGCGAGACCGAGGACTTCTGCGACCAGCGGCTGGCCAGCTTCGAGATCGTGCTCGAGCGCACCGCGGCAACCGTTCGTGGTGGTCGCGAGAAATTGCAGGGCACGGCCGGACGCTCCTTCGAACCGGAGCCCGAGGTCCCCGCCCCCGAACCAGAGGCCGGACCCGAGGATCTGTTCGACCAGGATGCGGGCTGACCCGCTGCCCGTGACCAGTTCCCCCGGCCCCGAGCACAACCCCGACGCATCGCTGGTTGTCTCGGTCGGCGACGTCGAGGGTCGCGTCGCAGAGCGGCGTCTGGTGCGCGGCACCACCGTCCTCGACGCTGTCGCCATCAGTTCGGCCGCCGTGCCCGAGGGTGGTGCCATCGACGTCGACCTGGTGGTCGAGGCCTCGCTGGATGGCCTGGCTGTCGTCGGTCAGGTCACGGCTCCCTGGCAGGGCGAGTGCCGCCGCTGCCTGGAGCCGATCGAGGGCGAGATCGAGGTTGACGTCCACGAGATCTGGCAACGTCACCCCGAAGACCCGGAGGAGATCTGGACGATAGTGGGTGATCAGATCGATCTGGGCGAGCTCGTGCGCGAGGCCGTCTTGCTCAGCCTGCCTCTGGCCCCGCTGTGCGGTTCCGGTTGCCGGGGCCCTGACCCCGAGTCGTTTCCCACCGACGGTGCCCATCTCGCCGACGAGGAAGAGGGGGCCGAGACCGGCGGCATCGACCCCCGGTGGGCCGCGTTGTCGGACCTCACCTTCGACGACTGAGGCCGAGATGGCGAGGCCGGTCGAGGTTGAGGGCGGCGATTCGTAGGTCGAGCCACAGGTTGGCCTTGTCCAGACCGCGCCAGGGGATGCCGGGGATCCGGGATTTGATCTGGGCGACTTTGCGTTCGGCTTGGGCTCGTTGTCGGTATCTGCCGAGGAACTCGGGGTCCCATCGTTGCGCTCTGGCTGGGGCGAGGACCTCTTCGTGGGCATTGTGATCGCCTACGACCACTGACCCCTTGGCCCCTCAGCTTGCGGTTCAACCTGGGTGGGCGTTGCACACCGACATTGCTTGGAAAGCAACGGCGGGTTTGGCGATCTCTGATGAGGGGTTCCATCCGAACCGCTCACCACCCCACACACCCACCCGAACCGCCCTTGCTCAGCAGACTCGATCGGTCTAGTTCCTTCATCAGGTGGTCCCTTCTCAGGATTCCGTGGAATGGCTCCTGAGCGATGCCACGCAGGCACCGTCTCGGAGGGGACTACCACCCCTCTGCTTCAAAGCCCCCGGGACAGCCTCCGCGGTTCCCGTTCGGTGATCTTGACGCCAACCGGGCCTGGCTCGACACCGTCTGTTTCGCTGATGCGCCGGTCCGCTGGTTCCAACTGCTCTGCCTGGCCGGCCGGTTCGCCAACGCGGCACCCAAGACCATGCGATGGCAGTTCTGGCACACCCCCGCCCGGATCGTCCGTCACGCCCGCCAACCCGTCATACGGATCCTCGACGGTCGGCCCACCACCGGCGAGATCCTCGCCGCGTACCGCAGCATCGAACTCATCACCTGAACATCGGCGACCCCGAGCCGCCCAGCCACCCTCATGAACAATCGGGGCCAGCGGCCCGCTGCCGCAGGCAGCAAGAGCGGAAGCACTCCTGAGGCCGAACTGGCGAGGCCGGGGCCTAGCGGGGGTGGTTCTGGCCCGGTCAACGACTATCCTCTGATTCTCGTGTGAGCGCCCACCCTGTGGCGCCCCCGCCCCCTCGATACTGACAGTACGAACCCAGGCAGGATCCTATGGCCGTCCCGAAGAAGAAGACCTCCAAGGCCAAGAGCCGTAGCCGTCGGGCCTCGGCGTGGAAGCTCCAAACCCCTGCGCGGAGTGTCTGCCCCCGTTGCGCGACCGCCAAGCAGCCCCATGTGGTCTGCCCTGAGTGTGGTTGGTACGCCGGCCGCCAGGCCATCGACGTCGACTGATCGTTCGGGCCGGCGGTCGTTTCCAGTGGCCCAGGCCGGCCTTCCGGTCGCGGTCGACGCCATGGGCGGCGACGACGCCCCTACCACCATCGTCTCGGGCGTCAACCGCGCCGCTGACGACTACGGAATCCCTGTCCTGCTGGTTGGCCGCCCCGATGAGATTGGTGCGGTCTCCGACATGGTGACGATTCGTGAGGCCGCCGAGGTCATCACCATGGACGACGAGCCGGGTAGCAGTGTCCGGCGCAAGAAGGACGCCTCCATGGTTCGGGCCGCTGAGGCGGTCCGCGACGGTGAGGCCAGCGCTCTGGTCGGGGCCGGCAACACGGGGGCCACCATGGCTTCGGCCCTGTTGCGCATGGGACGGATCAAGGGCGTGGGGCGGCCCGGCATTGCCATCCCCATCCCGGTCCCGAGCCGCGGTACCCCAACGGTGATGCTCGACGCCGGGGCCAATGCCGAGTGCACGCCCGAGATGCTCGTCCAGTTCGCCCAGATGGGTGTGGTGTACTCCCAACAGCGGTTTGGTATCGAGAACCCGCAGGTGGGTGTGTTGTCCATTGGTGAGGAGCCCACGAAGGGCAACACCCTGGTCAAGGAGGCCAATGGCCTGCTGGCCCAGGGTTCATGGTCGAACGTCTCGGGTGGTCGGTTCCTGGGCAATGTCGAGGGCCGTGATCTCATGCACCCGGTCGTCGATGTTGTCGTGACCGACGGCTTCACCGGCAATGTGGTGCTCAAGACCCTGGAGGGGGGCATGCAGGCGGCCGAGTACGCCCTGTGCCGGGCCCTCGAGGCTGACGTTGGCAGCGCCGAAGTGCTCGATGTGGTCAACCCGGTGCTCGAGCCGGTGTGGAACGAGATTCTCGATCCCGAGTCGCGGGGTGGAGCCATGTTGCTCGGGGTGAAGGGCTTGTGCGTGATCTGCCATGGATCGGCGTCCGAACGGGCCATCGCCAACGCCATCCGATCAGCCGACGAGCTTGCTCGGGCCGGCATGGTCGATCGTATGGCCGCAGCCATCGCGGGCTGAACCGACCCAGCCATCGCGGGCTGAACCTGAGTGCCACGTTCTGCGGCTGACTCAGCCACGCATAGTGGTGAAGGGGGGAATCGGGCATACCCCGGTAGGCTCTCGGACCGTTCCCAGCTAACGAGGAGGGCCCGGTGCCCGCCGAGACCCACGTCGAACAAGGTCCCATGAGCCGAGACGAGATCGTGAACCTGGTCAAGGACCGCTTGGCCGACATTCTCGAGATCGACCCCGGCGGTATCAACGAGGGCGATTCGTTCCAGGACGACCTCGACGCAGACTCCCTGGCTCTGATCGAGCTCGTCGAGGCCCTCGAAGACGAGTTGGGTGAGCGCACCGTTGGTTTCCGGATCGACGACGACGACCTCGAGGACCTCAAGACGGTGCGTGACGCCGTCGACTATGTCCATTCACGCGTCGGCTGACCGCCCCTCCATCGACGATCAGGTCGATCGGTTGGCCCAGCGCCTGGGCCACGAGTTCTCCGAGCCGCGTCTACTGGGCATCGCCGTTTCGCACCGTTCGTGGTGCGCCGAGAACCCCGGGCCCGAGTCCAACGAGCGCCTCGAGTTCCTGGGCGATGCCGTGCTCGGCCTCGTCGTCACCGAGCACCTCTTCCACACCTATGACCTGCCCGAAGGGTCGCTGGCCAAGATGAGGGCCGCCATCGTCAGCGCCGAACCCCTGGCCGCGGTGGCCCGATCCTTCGCCGTGGGCGATGCTCTGCGCCTCGGGCGCGGCGAGCTCCAGTCGGGTGGCCGTGACAAGCCCTCGATCCTGGCCGACGCCATGGAAGCGGTCATTGCTGCTGTCCACATCGACGCTGGCCTCGACACGGTTCGTCCGCTCATCCTGGATGCCTTCACCGACCACATCGAGGCCGCGGCGTCTTCGCCGGGCCACACGGACTTCAAGACCCGCCTCCAGGAACTGAGCGCCCACCGGTTTGGTGAACCCAGTCCCTCATACGAGTTGGCCGAATCGGGTCCCGACCACGAGAAACGGTTCGTGGCCTCGGTGCTCATCGGCGGCGAAGTGCGCGGTACCGGTACCGGTAGCTCCAAGAAGGAGGCCCAGCAGCAAGCCGCCGCCGTCGCCTGGGAAGTGCTCAGCGCACGTCCAACCACCCCCGACCACCAGCCCCAAGGGAATGAGTCCAGCCATGCCTGATCTGCCCGAGATCGAGACCCTCCGCCGTGACCTCGAGAAAGAGGTGGCCGGTCGCAAGATCAAAGACGTCGAGATCAGTGCCATGCGGAACCTCGGCCGCCACGCGACCAAGAAGCAGGTCTCGAGCCGGCTCGAGGGAGTCAAGATCACCACGGTGATCCGCAAGGGGACCCTCTTGGTGTTCGTGCTCGACAGCGAGGAGCGCATCCTGGCCGATCTGGCTGACAGTGGTCGCCTGGTGAAGGCCGCGAACAAGGACGCTGCGCACGACCACACCCAGGTAGCCATCGTGTTCACCCAGGGCGGGCAGCTGCGCTTCGTGGCCTGCGAGGACGACGCCATGCTCGAGGTGCTCACCGAAGAAGAGCTCGAGGCCGAGATCGCGGACCGCATGGGCCAGGGTGTCGACCCGGCGGCCCAGCCCATCTCGTGGACCCAGTTCGGCTCGATGCTGCGCAGCCGGTCGACGAAGCTGAAGACCTTCCTGATGGACCCCGACGTCCTCATTGGTCTCGGGCCGCTCTACGCCGACGAGATCCTGTTCAACGCCGGCCTGCGTCACGACCGGGCCTCGGAATCGCTCTCGACCCAGGAAATCCGGCGCCTCTACCGGTCGGTGGTGGGCACTCTCCACGACGCGGTGAAGTACCGCGGTACGTCACTCGAGGGTGACCACCCGTGGATTGGTCTCGACGGTCAACCCGGCGAATACCAGGAACATCTCCAGGTCTACGGCAAAGACGGCGAGATGTCGCCGCGGGCCCGAGGCCCCATCAAACGGGTCAAGTTCAGCGGCAACTGGACCTACTTCTGCGACCAGTCCCAGGTCTAGCGGGGTCGAGTTCGCGGTCGCGGCCCGCGCGCTCGCTAGATTGGCTCCTCGGCGGGTACGGGCCTTGGCGCGAGCGGAATAGAGAGAGTCCCCTGTTTCTCAAGACACTGACCATCAAGGGATTCAAGTCGTTCGCTGACGTTACGTCCGTCGACTTGGAGCCGGGCATCACCGTCGTCGTTGGCCCCAACGGGAGCGGCAAGTCCAACGTCGTCGACGCCATAGGCTGGGTGCTGGGCGCCCAGGCCCCCAGCGCGGTGCGGTCACAGAAGATGGATGACGTCATCTTCGCCGGCACCACCAACCGCCCGGCCCTGGGTCGGGCCGAGGTTTCGCTCACCCTCGACAACTCCGCCGGTCTCCTGCCCATCGAGTTCAACGAGGTCACCCTCACTCGCACCCTGTTCCGCACCGGCGACAGCGAATACTCGATCAACCGGGCCCCGTGTCGGTTGCTCGACATCCAGGAGCTCTTGTCCGACAGCGGTGTTGGTCGCCAACAGCACGTCATCATCTCGCAGGGCCAGATCGACGCTGTCCTGAACGCCAAGGCCGAGGAACGGCGCCTCATCATCGAAGAGGCTGCCGGTGTCCTGAAGTACCGGAAGCGCAAGGAGCGGGCCGAACGCAAGCTGACCGGCACCGAGGCCAATCTCGTTCGGCTCCAGGACCTGTTGCGCGAGGTGCGGCGCCAGCTGCGACCTCTCGAGAAGCAGGCCGACGCCGCCCGCCGCCACGGGGATGTCGTTTCCGAACTGCACTCGCTACAGGTGTTCGTGGCCGGCCGCCAGCTCGCTGGCCTGAAGTCGAGGCTCGAGACTGGTGCTCTCGACAAGGCCGAGTTGGCCAGCCGTGAACGTCATCTCAAGACCGAGCTGGCCCGTCTGGATACCGACGTCATGGCCACCGAGGCCCGCCTGTCGGCCGTCGGGGGCGACGACCTGGGTGACGCCCTCGGCCGGCTCGAGGCCCTGCGTGAGCGGGGCCGGGGTCTGGCCAATGTGCTGGCCGAACGGCGGCGAGGCATCGACGCGGCCCGCGACGCTTCGGTCGACGCCGAAGTGGTGGCCAGCCTCGAGGCCGAGGCTGCCCGTCTCACCAAGGAGCTGGGCGAGGTCGACGACCACGCCCGCGCCTTGGTGCCCGACGCCCGCGAGGTCGAGCGGGCCGAGCAGGCCCTGGCCGACGAGCGCACCCGTTTCGAGTCAGCCCTCGAAGAGGGTCGTGAGCTTCCCGCCGGCCAGGCGGCCGAGGTGAGGGGCGAGCTGTCCGCGCTGCGGGGCGGCATCGATCGGGCCCGAGCCGAGCACGAGAGGGTCACTCGCCGGCTTCGTGAGCTCCAGATCTCGTCCCAGCGGCTCGAGGCCGAAGGTGAGCGGCTCCGAGTCAACCTGGCGTCCGCCGAGCAGGACGAGGTCCCCCTGGTCGACGAGTTGGACCAGACCGAATCTCGCCGGGTGCGGGCCGCCGGCGTCGTTGACGAGCTCGAAGCAGTTCGTCGCGGCGCCGAGGCCGACCGGCAAGCGTGGACTGCCCGAGCGGAGGCACTCGAGCTCGCCCTCGATGAAGCGCGAGCCCGGGCCGGCGCCGAGAAGCTGGCCCAGATCGATGGCGTGCTCGGCACCCTCCTGGACCTGATCGAGGTTGATCCGGGCTGGGAGGCTGCCTTCGAAGCGGCGGCCGGCGAGGCGCTGGCGGCCGTCGTCGTCGACTCGGTCGAGGTCGGTCGGCGGGCCCTCGATGCCCTCCACGGTGGCTCCTTCTCCGGCGCGGTCCTGGCCCTCGGTACTTCGATCCCCGCCGTGTCGGTCCCCTCGGTCGGCGAGTCGGTACGCGGCCATGTCCGCTCTTCCCGCGCCGATGTCGAGGGTCTGCTCGACCTGCTCGTAGGGCGGGCTGTTGCCGTCCAGGGCGGTTGGCCCGAGGCCGTCGACCTCGCTCTCAGCCACCCCGACGCGGTGGTCGTCACCACCGACGGTGACCGCTTCGGAGCTTCCGGTTGGCGGGTGGGCGTGGCCGGCACCGGAGCCACCCGGTCCGCCCTTGACGAGGCCCACGAGCAGGCCGCCATTGCCGCCGAACAGCTCACAGCCGCCGAGCGCGATCTCGCAGCCGCTCGCCGGGAGCTCGAAGAGGCCCAGCAGATCGAAACCGAGATCTCCCGCAAGCTCGATGCCAACGACAGCCGGTCGGTGGCCGACGGCGATGCCCTCCAGCGGGTCGAGACCGAGCGCCGCGACAGCGACACCGAGGGCGAAGGGCTACGCGAGCGGCTCACGGAGCTCGATGAACGTCTCGCCCGCGAAGGCGCCAGGGCCGCCGAGCTGGGTGATCTCCTCCCCATCCTCGAATCTGAAGACGCCGCCGCCGAAGCGGAGGAACGTCGTCTCGACGAGGTACGCGATCGGCTCGATCAACGTTCCGTCGCGGTGGCCGCTCTGCGCCGCGACCTTGAGGTCCGGGCCGCCGCCGTCGAGGAGCGCCGAGGGGTGCTGCGTTCCCAGCTGACCACCGTCGAGCAACGGCTCGAGCGCAATGTCACCGAACGGGAACAAGCCGCCAGCCGACGAGCCGCGCTCGATGGTCGGGCCGTCGCGGTCGACCGCCTCACCCAGTACGTCGCCGTTCGGCTCGAAACCGTGGAGACCGAGCTGAACGATCTGCGCGAGCGTCGCCGGCGTCAGTCCGAGGCCACGCGGGCCGTTTCCGAGCGGCTCGACGGTCTGCGCCGGCAGCGTCATGACCACGAGGTCGAGCTGTCCGAGGTTCGCGAACGTTCCCAGCGGGTCGAGATCGCCGAGGCCGAGACCAGCCTGCGCATCGAGGCTGCGGTCGAGGCGCTGCGCCGCGTCCACGACGTCGAGCCCGACACGGCCATCAACGCCGAACACCCGATTCTCACCGAGGGGGTCTCGGCAGACGCCCGGGTACGTGAGCTCGAACGCGAGCTCAAGCTGATGGGCCCCATCAACCCCCTCGCGCTCGAAGAGTACGAGGCCCTCCAGGAACGCCACCTGTTCCTCCAGGAGCAGCTCGACGATGTCAAGGGTTCCCGCAAGGAGCTCACCAAGATCATCCGGGCCGTCGACGAAGAGATCGTCAATGTGTTCGCCGCGGCTTTTTCTGACGTTTCGCAGAACTTTGAGCACCTGTTCGGCACCCTGTTCCCCGGCGGTACCGGCAAGCTGGGCCTGACCGATCCCGACAACCTGCTCGAGACCGGTATCGAGGTCGAGGCCCGTCCCTCGGGCAAGAACGTCCGCAAGCTTTCCCTTCTGTCCGGTGGCGAGCGGTCATTGACGGCCCTCGCCTACCTCTTCGCGGTGTTCCGCAGCCGGCCGTCGCCCTTCTATGTGATGGACGAGGTCGAGGCTGCCCTCGATGATGTCAACCTGCACCGCTTTCTCGACCTGGTGGCCGAGTTCCGCCAGGACGCCCAGCTCATCATCGTGAGCCACCAGAAGCGCACCATGGAGGCGGCCGATATCCTCTACGGGGTCACGATGCAGCCCGGTGGCTCGTCGAAGATCGTCTCCGAGAGGATGCAGGACGGCGAGCAGCTTCGCCAGTCCGAGACTGCCACCGTCGCCTGATCGGCCATGACCGAACCCCGTGAGCAACGACTGATCTTCGGTGAAGTCGCCCAGCTCTACCACCGGGTTCGGCCTCGCCCGCCCGTAGGAGTGGTCACCGACATGGTCGAGGCCGCCGGACTGGCATCGGGTGATCCGGTACTCGAGGTCGGGGCCGGCACGGGTCTGGCCACCGAGTGTTTCCTGGCTACCGGACTGGCCGTGACCGCCGTCGAGCCTTCCACTGCTATGGCCGCCGTCTGCGCCGACCGTCTGGGTGCCGACCCGAACTTCCGTCTCCTCCCGGCCGGTTTCGAGGAGGCTGACCTCGAACCGGGGTCATTCGCCGCCCTCGTGGCAGTGCAGGCCTGGCATTGGCTGGACCCCGAGACCCGCTACCAGCGAGCCCGCGACCTCCTCCGGTCAGGCGGGCATCTGGCCCTGATCTGGAACCGGCCCGTGGCCCATGGGGGCCTGCGTGGCCTGCTCGACGACCTCTACGAGCGCCACCTCCCCGAGCTGGCCGGCAACCGTACTCCCGGCCAGAAGGAGGGTCTGGGCGGAAGATCGGTACCCGACGAAATGGCGGCGTCGGGCTGTTTCGAGCCTCCAACGTTCTTCCGCCGTCCCTGGTCGCAGTGGTATTCCACCGACGACTACCTCGCCCTGCTCCAGACCCAGTCTGATCATCGGCTGGCCGACACCGACCGGCGCCAGTCCCTCTACGACGCCATTGCCGCCCTGCTCGACGAGAGGGGCGGCGGCATCGAAATCGGCTACGAGGCCCGACTCTTCTGCGCGGCCCGTATCTGACCGATATCGTCGCCTCTCATGAGTAGGGGCGATCTCACCTTCCAACCCGTCCATACTCTCGCTCGGCTGGTAGCAGAGGGGCAGGTCAGCGCCGTTGAGCTCCTCGACGCCCACCTGGAGCGGATCGAAGAGATCGACGACCAGATCAATGCGGTGGTCACAGTGGACGAGGACGGGGCCCGGACCACCGCCGAGGCGGCGGACCGCGCCACCGCGGCTGGTGAGTCGTGGGGTCCCCTGCACGGGGTCCCGGCCACCATCAAGGACGCCCTGGCGGTGGCGGGCCTGAGGTGCACGGGAGGGGCAATCGAGCTGACCGACAACACCCCCACCGAGGACGCCACCGTCGTCAGCCGGGTCAAGGGTGCCGGCGCAGTGATCATGGGCAAGACCAACCTGCCCCGATGGTCATCCGATGCCCAGGCCAGCAACGAGATCTTCGGCACCACCAACAATCCGTGGGATCTGACCCGGGGCCCGGGCGGGTCATCGGGGGGCGCGGCGGCGGCCGTGGCCACCGGCATGGCAGCCTTCGATCTGGGTACCGACATCGGTGGTTCGGTCCGACTCCCGGCCCACTTCTGCGGGGTGTGGGGCCACAAGCCCACCTTCGGCATCGTCCCCGCCTTCGGGTACATCGACCATCCCAGCGCCGGCCTCACCGAACCCGACATCAATGTGGTCGGCCCCATTGCCCGCACCGGTGAAGACCTGGCCCTTCTGCTCGACGTGATCGCCGGCGCTGCCCCTGACCAGACGGCCGGGTGGCGCCTCGAACTGCCCCCGTCGCCGGTTGAGGGTCTGGCCGGCACCCGGGTCGGGATGTGGCTCGACGATCCCGCCTGTCCGGTGGGTACCGAGGTGGCCGAGGTGCTGGGTCTGCTCCCCGGCCTGCTCGATGGGGCCGGCGCGATCGTCGACCCCGACGCCCGCCCCGACGTCAGCTTCGACACCGTCGCCGAGATCGGCCGGCCGCTCATAGCGGCCGCCACCTCACCCGCCCGTTCCGACGAGGAGTTCGGCCAGTTGGTGGCCGATGAGGACGCGGCCGTCGATCAGGTCCGGGCCCGTTGGGCCGGCGCTTCGACCATGCGTCACCGTGACTGGCTCCTGCTCACCGAGGAGCGGGCCCGCGTCCGGAAGGCCTGGGCAGTGTTCTTCGAGACAGTCGATGTCCTGTTGTGTCCGGTGGCCGTCGTTCCCGCTTTCCCCCATGTGACCGGCGGCAACATCTACACCCGGACCCTCGACGTGGACGGCACCACCCGCGCCTACGCCGACCTCATCTCGTGGACCTCGTTCATCGGGTTCGCCTACCTGCCATCGACCGTCGTTCCGGTGGGCCTCAGCCCATCGGGCCTACCGGTGGGAGTCCAGGTCGTCGCCCCCCACCTGGCCGACCGCACCGCCCTTCGAGTCGCCCAGTCCATCGGTGAGCTCACCGGGGGCTGGCAGATGCCGCCTGGGTTGGTGCCGTCTGAGGCGGACCCTCGCTAGGGCAACCTGGAGAACCATGCCAGGGAAAAGGCGGCGGTGATCATGAGGCCGACGAGGCCGGTGCCGACGAACCAGGGGGAGATGTCCTGTTCCTCGACGTCGAATCCGACCACGGTGCCGATGTCGTTGTAGACGTTGCGGAGCTCTTCGAGGCTGGAGGCGGTGAAGGCCCGGCCGCCGGTCTGTTCTGCGATCAGGGCCAGGGGGGCCTCGGCGACCGGTACGCGGATGGGGGTGGGTTCGCCGGGTACGACGATCATGCCGTTGGCGGTACCGAAAGCGATGGTCGAGACGGCGACGCCAGCCTCGCTGGCGGCGGCAACGGCCTGGGCGTCGGGGCGGCCGACGGTGGTCTCGCCGTCGGACATGACGACGATGGCGGCCGGCGGAGCCTCTTCTCCGGAGTCGAGGGGGAGCGACTCGATGGCGTCGAGGCCGGCGAAGATCGCCTCACCGATGGCGGTCGATTCGCTCACGTCCAGGAACTGGACGGCGGCGGCGACCTGGGTGTGGTCCTCGGTGGGGGACACGACGACTCGGGCCTGGCCGCTGAAGGCGACGAGAGCGAGATCGATGGTTTCGGGCAGGGTCGTGATGAACTCGGTGGCGGCTTCCTTGGCGGCGGCGAGCCGGTTGGGCTCGACGTCCTCGGCCTCCATCGAGAGGGAGACGTCCAGGGCCAGGACGACCACCGCGTGCTCGCGCACCACCTCGGTCTCGCGGGTGGGCTGGGCGAAGCCGACGACGAGGATGCCCACGGAGATCAGGAATGCGAGGGCCGGGAGGTGGCGCCGCCAACCGGGGGAGCGGGGGGCCACCGATTCGAGTAGTTCGAGGTTGGTGAAGCGGACCGCGTAGGGGGCGCGGCGCCGCTGGAGGACGATGTAGCCGATGGCCAGCAGGGGGAGCAGGCCCAACAGCCAGAGCCGCTCGGGGGCGAGGAAGTTCATCGTCGGCCCCGGGCCCGGCGGCTGGTCTCCACCCAACGGATGATGTCGCCCAACCAGTCGCGGTCGGTCCTCAGCCGGAGGTGGCTGGCTCCCGCACCGCTGATGCCGTGGGCGATGGTGTCGCGCTGGTTGGCCGCCGCTTCGGCGTAGCGCTGCCTCAGCTTGGCCGACCCGGTTTGAACCGTGCGACGGCGCCCCGTCTCAGGATCCTCCAGCACCAGTAGGCCGACATTGGGTAGCTCGAGCTCGCGGGGGTCGACAACCTCGATGGCCAGCACCTCGTGGCGGGTGGCCAGCCGCCGGAGCTCATGATCCCAGCCGGCAGGGGCGAGGAAGTCGCTGATGACCACGGCCAGGCCCCGCGGTCGGTGGGGGGTGGCGAGGGCGCGGATGGAGGCGGTCAGATCGATCGACCCGGGTTCTGTGGCCCGGGGGGTCGACGAAGCCCGGTGGAGGAGGGCCTGGAGATGGCGCCGGCCCGAGCGGGCGGGGAGGCTGGCGGTCGACTCGGTTCCGGCCATGAGGAACCCGATGCGATTGCCGGCGCGGGCGGTGAGGAAGCCAATGGCCGCGGTGGCGGCGAAGGCCAGGTCGCTTTTCTCCATCAGGGCTGTGCCGAAGTCGAGGCTGGGGCTCCGGTCGAGGAGCACCCAGGTCTCGAGCTCGCGATCGGCGATGGTGTCGCGGATGTGGGGCTCACCCATGCGGGCGGTGACGTTCCAATCGATCCGGCGGACGTCGTCGCCCGCCTGATACTGGCGGGTTTCCCCCAGCTCGGTGCCGTGGCCGGCGATCAGGCCGCGGTAGTCGCCCTGGAGATAGCCGTCGAGCCGCCGGGTCACCATCAGCTCGAGCCGTCGGAGTGTCTCAGCGTTGCCCCGGGCCGCGCCCTGGAGAGGGTCGTCGGCCGGTGCTGGTGATTGGGCGGTGGGGGGGGAAGGAGTCACTCGGTCTCGGGATCGGAGGACCCGTCAGCAGACTTGGCCTCGGGTTCTGGAGCTGGCTGGGATCGACCGGTTCGCATCCAAGGAGACGGGGCCGCGGGTGGGGGCAGGGTGAGGGTGGGCGCCGGGGTGGCCGGCGGATCCATGGTGGGGGTGATCCGGGGGGCGGGCACGGTGGCGAGGATCCGGTCGAGGATCTGCTCGGAGTCGACGTCGCGAGCCAGGGCTTCGTAGGACAGCACCAGGCGATGGCGCAGGATGTCAGGGGCGACATCGAAGACATCCTGGGGGGTTGCGTAGGTCCGCCCCCGCATCAGGGCGAGGGCCCGGCCGCCGGCCACCAACCCGAGGCTGGCCCGGGGTGAAACACCGAAGTCGATCAGCTCCGCCAGTTCGCCCATGCCGTGGGCGGCCGGTTCGCGGGTGGCCATGACCAGGCCCACTGCGTAGTCGATCACGCCGGGGTCGACGTACACCTCGTCGGCCTGACTCTGGAGCGAGATGAGATCGCCGGGGTCGAGGCGCCGGTGGGCCGAGGGGGGACGGACCCCCATACGACGGACGATCTCGGCCTCCTCGGCCATGGTCGGGTAATCCACCACGATCTTCATCAGGAAGCGGTCGCGCTGAGCTTCGGGCAGGGGGTAGACCCCCTCGGACTCGATCGGGTTCTGGGTGGCCAGCACGAGGAACGGTTCAGGTACCGGGTGGGTGATGCCACCAATCGAGACCTGGTGCTCGGCCATGACCTCGAGCAGGGCCGACTGCACCTTGGCTGGGGCCCGGTTGATCTCGTCGGCCAGGACGAAGTTGGCGAAGACCGGGCCGAGCTCGACGTCGAACTTCTCCTCACCGGCCCGGAAGATCCGGGTTCCGACGATGTCAGCCGGTAGGAGGTCGGGGGTGAACTGGATCCGGTGGAACGACCCACCGATGACTCCCGCCAGGGTCTCGACCGCGAGGGTCTTGGCCAGGCCGGGTACCCCTTCGAGCAGGAGGTGGCCGCGAGCGAGCAGACCGACGAGAAGGCGTTCGACAACACGGTCCTGGCCGACAATGACCTTCTTGACCTCGAACAGGATCTCCTCGAGCAGGGCGGCGGCCTCACTCGGGTCGAATGAGCCTGATGGGGGAATGGGGACACCGGACATGTGAATCCTTCGGCTGCGGACCCTTCCCCTTCAGTCTGGGTCGTTTCGAACACTTCGAAGGTCCAGTGTGCAGGACCGCGCCGAAAAACAGCAGAAAGCCGATCAGATGCTCCTCGGCGTGAGCGCCGCCGGCTTGACACGGCCCCTACAGTCGGCCGCGATGCGAATCCTCGTGGTGGATGACGAAACCGAACTGGCCGAGGCTGTGGCCCGTGGTCTTCAGCGCGAGGGTTACGCGGTCGACACTGCCTTCGGGGGAGCGGAAGCCATCGACAAGCTGTCGGTCAATGAGTACGACCTCGTGTGCCTCGACATCACCATGCCCGAGGTCGACGGCCGTGAGGTCTGCCGTTCGATCCGGTCCGGCGTCGCTCTCGACCCCGGCATGCGGGTACTGATGCTGACGGCGCGCGACGCGGTCGAGGACCGGGTCGCGGGGCTCGACGACGGGGCCGACGACTATCTCGTCAAACCATTCGCGTTCGCCGAACTGGCGGCGCGGATCCGGACCCTGCTGCGCCGCGACAGCCCGGCCGGCGACGCGGTGCTGGCCGTTGGTGATCTCGAGGTCGACACCGCCTGCCGGCGGGTGGTTCTGGCGGGAACCGACGTCTCAGTCACCACCAAGGAGTTCGCCCTGCTCCGGTACTTCATGCTCCACCCCGGCGAGGTGCTTTCCCAGGAGCATCTGCTCGAACACGTGTGGGATGAAAACGCTGACCCGTTCACCAACACCGTGAGGGTGACGGTGGGAACCCTGCGCCGCAAACTCACCCCTCCCGGTGGACCCACGGTGATCGAGACCGTGGTGGGAGCCGGCTACCGCCTCCTCGACGACCCAGAGGTGGTGGACGGGTGAACCGCAGCACCGGGTGGGCGGCCAATCTGCCCCCGTGGATGGGTTCGATCCGGTTCCGGATCGCCCTCCTGTGGTCAGTGGTCGTGTTCAGCCTGGCCTCGCTCGCGGTGGCCGTGATCTATGTGGCCGTCGCCAGCCAGCTGGACGAGGCGAACGTGAACCGCGAGGAGGTCACCCGCATCGTTCCGGCCCGGGGCGGCTTCGTCATCTACAAGGGCGAACAGACCAGCATCGAGTTGGTCGAGCTCGTGGAGCTCGAGGCCAACCAGCGGGCCTTGGACCTGTTGCGCAACTACTCGTTCGGTGCGGTCGGGGCCCTCTTCGTGATGTCGCTCGGCGTGGGGTGGATGATCTCGGGGCGAGCCCTGGCCCCCATCGGGCGGATCACCAAGGTTGCTCGCGAGATCCAGGGCCACGACTTGTCGAGGCGCATCGATCTCGACGGACCCGACGACGAGCTTCGGCAGATGGCCGACACCTTCGACGCCATGCTCGCTCGGCTCGAAGCCAGCTTCACCGACCAGAGGCGGTTCATCCAGGAGGCATCACACGAACTGCGCAATCCGCTGGCCGTCATGCGCACCAACCTCGACGTGGCCCTGGCTGACCCGGACGCCAACACCGACGATCTGAGGGAGACGAGCGAGGTCGTGCTGCGCTCGACTGAACGGATGAGCCGGGTCATCGACGATCTCGTCACCCATGCCCGGCTCGAGTCACCCGAGTACGGCGACGATACGGTCGAAGTGGAAGCTCTGATCCGAGCTGTCGCCGCCGAGTTCCGATCAACCGCCGATGCCCGGGGCATCACCCTCGAGGCCCGCGACGCGGGTGATGTCCAGGTGTGTGGCGACCGGGTCATGCTCCAGCAGGCCCTGGCCAACCTGGTCAGCAATGCGGTGCGCCTCGCCCCGGAGGATTCCGTCGTGCGGGTGGTGTCGGGCATCGAGGACAACTGGGTCTGGGTTTCGGTGATCGACGAGGGTCCCGGGATCCCTCCGTCGGACCACGACCGGGTGTTCCAACGGCTCTGGACCGGGTCGGATTCGGGGGTGCAGTCCGGCCTCGGGCTCAGCATCGTTCGCCAGGTCATCGAGGGCCATGGCGGCAGGGTTGGCCTCGAGTCCGACGAAGGCTCCGGCTCGACGTTCAGCCTCTGGCTGCCGCTGTTGTCGCCGCACGGCGGATCCTCTCCCCCCGGCTGAGTACTCGCCTCGGGGCTTTACGCTCACTTTCGGTCGGGTTTCGTATCGTCCCCAACATGGACGAGTCGAAGCCCCCAACCACCGGTCCGGAACCCGCTGACCCGCGACGTTCCGGCTCCGGTGTGGCCCCGACCGGTCCTCCTGTTTCGTTCCCGTCGGTCGGGGGAGAAGCCGCCTCGGCTCCCACAACTGCTCCTGTCGGGGTCGGGTTGCGCCCCTCCCCGGCCGGCGGGAACGCAAGTCTCGGGTCGGCGCTGGGCCCCCCGTCAGCGTCGACCCGACCACCCGCCACCCCGCCCTCCGTCGGCACCGCCTCGGCGGCCCGACCGAGCGCCCCACCGGTTCTGCCCTCCAACCCGGTGGGGCCCAGCGGCGGTGTGTCGTCAACCCCTCCGGCCGGTGCGCCCTCCCGGTCCTGGGGTTGGCGGCACGCGGCCGCGTTCTTGGCCGGGGGTGCCCTCGTGGCCGGCGGATTCGTGTTGGGTCGGACCACCGACGGCACCCAGACGGTCACCGCCGATGCGACGTCACCTGCGGTCGAGGCCGACACTTCCTCCAGCGGCTCTCCCGCCAATGAGCTCCCACTCGCCGGTGGTTCTTCCTCCTCCGGGACCACCGGCGAGGGGGCAGTCACCGCGCCCCCCATCTCCGGCGAATCGAACGAGCCGGTGGCCGCCGTGGCCGCCGTCATTGCCCCTGCCGTGGTCCAGATCAGCACCGACACCGGCGTCGGGTCCGGCGTGATCTATGACGCCGCCGGCCTCATCCTCACCAACCATCATGTGGTCGACGGTTCCAGCCAGGTGGTCGTCACCTTCTCTGACGGGTCGTCGGTCCCCGGCACCGTCCGGGGCTCCGATGCCCGCGTCGACATAGCGGTTGTCGAGATCGCCCCGCCATCGGGGCTGACCGTGGCGGCCCTCGCCCTCGATGAGCCCCTCGATGTCGGTCAGCTGGCGGTCGCCGTCGGCAGTCCCTTCGGGCTCGATCAGACGGTCACCTCCGGCATCGTCAGTGCCGTTGGCCGGTCGATCCCCAGCGGGGACGGGCCGGTGACCATGGTCCAGACCGATGCCCCCATCAACCCCGGCAACTCCGGTGGAGCCCTCGCCGACCGTCAGGGCCGGGTCATCGGCATCAACACCTCGATTCGATCCAACTCCGGTACGAACACCGGGGTCGGGTTCGCAGTGCCCATCGACACCGCCTACGACATGGCCCAGCGCATCCTGGCCGGCGACTCCCAGGCGCCCGGCTACCTCGGTATCAGTGGCACGAATGTCAGCACCGGTGAGTCCGGAGCGTTGATCACCGAGCTGGTGGCCGGGGCTCCCGCTTCCGCCTCTGGGCTCGAGGTTGGCGACCGGGTGATTGCCATCGACGACCGGGCGGTGGGTGACATGACCGACCTGGCCGCTCTGGTGAGGGGCGAACGACCAGGGATGGAAGTCGACCTGACCATCGATCGGGACGGCCAGGAACTGACCATCGGAGTAGTGCTCGGAGCCGCCGACGGCTGATGCGCCTCCCCAGGACGGGGTGGGAGGCATCGGCCGGGCCCCACGGCGTGCTCGGTAGGCTTCGAACGGCATGTCTGCACTCGTGATCATTCTCATCGTCCTGGCCGTGGCGGTGGTGTCGGCCGGTACCTACTACGTCGTCACCCGTCGCCGCGCCGCCGGGCTCGCCCGCCCCGAGTCGTCGGCCCCCACCCTCGACGTCGAGGCCCCGCCCACCGATTCCGCGGTTGACCTCGAAGCGCCACCGGTCGATGTCGCCGAGGAGCACATCACCCCCAGCTTCCGTGACCGGCTCGGCAAGGCTCGCAGCCTCCTCGGCGACTATGTCGGCTCGGTGCTCTCCCGTGGGGTCGACCGCGAAACCTGGGAAGAGCTCGAGGAGGCTCTCATCCGGGCCGACGTCGGAGTGGGCACCACCACCGAGTTGCTCGACGAGGTGAGAGCCGAGCTCGACCGCCGGGGGAGCACCGACGCCGCTGAGCTCCTCGAGGTGCTCAAGGCCCGGCTCAAGGACCGTCTGGGGGGTGCCGATCGCTCCCTCAGCCTCCAGCCCGACACCACCAATGTCTGGCTGTTCGTTGGAGTCAACGGGGTGGGCAAGACCACCACCATCGGCAAGGTCGGCCGCCGCCTCACCGACGATGGTCAGGAGGTGCTGATGGCGGCCGGCGACACCTTCCGGGCTGCGGCGGCCGAACAGCTCGAGACCTGGGCTGAGCGATGCGGCGCGGAGCTTGTGCGAGGGGCCGAAGGCGGGGACCCCAGCTCGGTCATCTTCGATGGCGTGCAGGCGGCCTCTGCTCGTGAGATCCCCATCGTCCTGGCCGACACCGCCGGCCGCCTCCACACCAAGACCAACCTGATGGAGGAGCTGTCGAAGGTACGGCGGGTCGCCGACAAGGATCCCGGCGACGTCACCGAGGTTCTGCTCGTTCTCGATGCCACCACTGGTCAGAACGGGCTGGTCCAGGCCCAGCAGTTCACCGAAGCCGTCGATGTCACCGGCGTCGTACTCACCAAGCTCGACGGATCCGCCAAGGGGGGCATCGTGCTGGCCATCGAGAGTGAGCTCGGTATTCCGGTGAAGTTGGTCGGCCTCGGCGAGTCCGCCGACGACCTGGTTGACTTCGAACCCGACGAGTTCGTCGACGCCCTGTTCGACACCTGAACGGTGGTGTCGCCCCTCAGCGCTTCATGAGCTGGCGGATGGGGCCCAGCGCCACTGCCAACCCCATGACCGCGGCAGCACCCAGCAGTCCGTACATGAAGAGCTGCCCGGTGGTGGAGGGCGACAAGCCGGCGACACCATCGGGGCCCAGCCCTGGCAACAGGGGCGGCGAGTCGATCGGAGCCACCTGGCCCGGCACCAGCGTCTCATCGAATAGGCCTACCGCGGAGCCTTGTAGGGCAACGAACCCCGACTCGCGCACCAAGGCCACGAGTCGGGCCTGGGCGCCCCGCTCGAGGGACAGCAGAACCAGAGCGTCGCCGGTTCCGACCGTTGTGGTGTGGAGAACAGCCGAAGGCCGAGAGGTGGTGATGTCGAAGGCTCCGACGACCTTCTCGCTGGCGGCGCTGATGCCCTCTCCTGCCAACTGATCGTCCAAGGAACCGACGATGAGAGAGGCCCCCTGCGGATCGTCCCCGTTCTGCGCGGTACGAGGGACCAGCGGATTCACGCTCATCCGTTGGAGGAGCGCCTCCATGCCGGCTGCCGCCTCGAGATCGTCAACGGTTGATCCGATGAAGACCTGGTGGTCGGGTATCAGGCCCTGAGGGAACCGTGAGAACCCCGGGAGGAGGTGTTGTCCGGGGTCCGCACGGATCCAGGACCCTTGGTCCAGTTCGAGCCGGAGTGGTTGCCCGTCGGTGCACCGGTCGTCGGTCGCCTTCGAGGCATCGGCGGAGATGGTGAGGACGGTTTCTCGTCCGAGCAGCTCGTTGTCGATCTCCTCCTCGAGGTCGAACCGACCCGATTCACCGATCTCGGTCGTGGCCAGGAGGCGATGGTCCGCCCACATCGAGATCGTCACCGAATCGGGGAGCCCACCGCTGAGGGGTGTGATCCGCCCGCCGACCCGGGCCACGAGGTCACCGTGCGGCCCGCCGAGAGTTGGCTGGCTGATGACGATCGGGAGACTGGCGTGGCCTGGCCCCTCGGCTGTGGTGGTGCGAGCCAGGTGGGGGAACAGCAGGAGGAGGCCGTTGTCGTCTGGACCGATGCGCGGTGGGGGGGTCGCGACGATCATCGCCGCGCCGGCTGGCCGGCTGTTGGAGATGGTGAGGGACGAGAAGGCTGATCCGGACACCATCTCCGCTCCTTGCCCGCTGGGGGTGATGCGGACCGTGCGTTCGAAGGGGTGAGCGGGTGGATCGAGGATCTGACCGGGGCTGACCGCGACGACATCGATCACGAACGAATCGGCATACCGGCGCGCCAGTTCGGTCGTCAGATCCAGGACGGCCTGGTCTGTCAGCGGATCGCGGCCTTCTATTGCGATGGTGAGCTTGGTCAAGGCCGGGGGAAGGAAGTCCTCGGGGCCAGTGGGCGAGAGGGGAATCCCCGAATAGGTGAGGTGAGGGTCACGAAGCTCCATGGTGGTCGTGCCCACCTGACATTCGAGCTGGGATGAATCACTCAATCGACCAGCGATGCCGATCGAGCTGGCGGTGCCGGGCAGATCCACATCGAGCACGATGGTCTGGCCGGCCTCGAGCGTCAGCTCCTCGATCGGTTCCCCGTCGACGTACACGGTCACGTGGGCCGCGCTCTTGGTCGATGCCGCCGTCAGACTCCCGCTGAAACGGGTGGGCTGGAGCCCGTCGATCTGGGGAACCTCGAGCTCGATGAGGTCGTCGGCCAGCGTCGGCTGGTGCACCGTGCCGTATCCGAGCGAGGTGTAGTCGAGCTGCCAGACACCTTCTGTGACCGACCCCTCGGTCGTCGGCGTGTCCTGGGCCAAGGCTCCGTCCACCGATGCGCCCAGCAGGGTCGTGATCGACAGGGCGAGCGCGGCCATCCTTACCGCGGTTGAGGGTCGTCCCTGATTCATCTGGCCACTGCCTGGAAGCCTTGGCGGGGCATCTCGCCCCAGGACTGGTCGCCTGCTTTCAATGACTTGATCCGCCACCACACCGTGAGCTGCCGGTAGCCCCAGTTGAAGATGACGGCGTAGAACAGCAGGCGCCGGATGTCAGCGGGGTGTTGGAAGGCGCCGAGCACCGAGATCTGGGTGGATACCGCACCCAGGCTCGAGGCCATTCCGGCCAACTGGACGACAAGGAACAGGGCGGCTGCGGCCGACCAGTTCACGCTTCCGGTGACGGCCAGAAGAGCCAGTAGGCAGTAGCCGGCTGCCTCGATGAGTGAGCCCCACCATTCGAACAGGTAGATGGTGGGCATCGCCACCATTCCGAATCGGCCGTAACGGGGATTGAAGGCGACGCTGCGGTACTCCCCGACGATTGCTCGAAGGCCGCGATGCCAACGGACCCGCTGCCGGGTCAGGATCTCGCGATTGGAGGGGAACTCGGTCCAGACGATTGCTTCCGGGACCTGGATGATCTGGTAGGGCGTGCCCGATTCCGCGAAATGGCGATGGAGCCTCATGCAAAGGTCCATGTCCTCGCCCAAGTGGGGGTGGCGCCAACCTCCGACCTCGAGTACCGCTTCTCGCTTGAAGAGGCCGAAGCCGCCGGACACGATCGGAAGAGCTTCGAGGTGGGCCATCCCCGGTCTCGAGACGAGGAATGCGAAGAGATACTCGACCAACTGGCCACCCACCCAGTAGTTGCGAGGTACTGACACGTCAACGATCTCGGGTCCGTCGATGGCACAGCCGTTCGACGGGAGTAGAGAAGTGCCCACGGCGATCACATTGCCGGGTGTTCTGAGCGCCTCGGTCATGCACAGCCTCAGGACATCGGCGTTGAGTAGCTCGTCGGCGTCCATGCACACGACCCACGGATACCGGGCCAGGTTGGTTCCGACGTTCGAGTTGTCAGCTTTCGCCCCCGCCCCCGCCTTGTCGACGACCACCAGCCGCGGTTCGTTCACCGATCGGTAGACGGCATGGATCTGCTCGGTGGGGATCGCGTCCGCGTCGAGGTGATAGGGCGCAGGCTCCATACCGAAGTGTTCGACCAGGCGGCTGACTGTCTGGTCCTTGGATCCGTCGTTGACGACGATGACCTCGACCCATGGGTGGTCCTGGCCCAGGACGCCGGTGACCGTGTCCACGATCACGGCTTCCTCGTTGTAGGCGGGCATGATCACGGTCACACCGGCGGCCGGCCCGGCCTCCTCGACTGCGGTGCGGGCAGTGGGTCGGGTAGAAGGTCGGGCGCGGGCGATGAGTCGGCGTGACAATACGCCGTAGGTCAGGACCGCCAGGTAGTGGACGATCGTGAATACGAGCGCGCCGTACATCAACCACACGGCGACCGTCATACCGACTCCACCGTTGGTTCGGCCTCAGCGGAATGGTGGCTCCACGTCTCAGGGGGCCAGCGGCGGTTCCACGAGGCCCCGGGGGTGTCGGTGGCCCGGTGTCCGGCATCGACCACCATCTCCGGGTCAGCGCCACGGGGGCCGCCGTGGTCAAGGCTTCCCGGTAGGGGCAGCTCCGTCTCGGTCGTGCCCCACAGCACTACTCGGGCGGTGTCTCCCGCCGGCCCGTGGTCACGCCGAGCGAGGTCGCGCAACAGGGTCACGCCCGTCGGGGTCTCCGTGAGTCGGATCCCGGCTGCGAACCTGGTGACCCGGTCCCCGGAGCCGATTGCTGCGGCCAGGGCCATGGCTGCCATCGGGTGCTGGAGGTCGCCCAACGCGGTCAGCGTGGCTATCCGCAGTTCCGGCTCTGGGCTGGCCAACATGGGGACGAGGCGGGCCACAGTTCGTCGGGCGGCAGCATCGAGGCTTGCTCCGCCGGCCGCCGAGTCGATCTGGGAGGCGGTCGAGGCGGCCCGCGGCGCCAGCCGGCTCATGCGCTCGTGATCGAGGTCGATTGCGTCGCCCATGCCCGCAAGCGCGGTCGAGAGGGGTTCGCTGGCCCAACGGTCGCCGCTCTCGAGCCGCCCGATCAGTACGCCGACGGCGTTCGCCGCATCGATGCGGGCCAGGCAGCGCCCTGCCGCGGCCCGCACCGACTCCTCCTCATCATTGATGAGGGAGGCAACCATGGAGCCGAGGCCCGGAAGTTCGAGTACGGCTATCAGCTCGAGTGAGGCCGTTCGGCGATCGTGCTCCCGAGCGGACAGTTCGGCCGTGAGCCAGGTGGGCACACGGGATTCGGCGACGATCTGGCGGAGGACCAGGCGGGATTCTGGTCGGGTGCGGACAATGGTGACAATCGCCTCCAGCGAGATGGTGCGACTGTTCGAGGAGTTCAGGAGACGAAGCAGTTCGCGGCCGGCTGGGGGTCGAAGCATCGGGTCGGCGAGGGCATCGGCCGCTTCCATCACCCGTTCCCAGGTGCGCGCCTGCTGACGCAGACGGGAAGCTCGAAGTCGATGTAGTACGAGCGCCCGAACCCCTATGAGTACGGCGGCACCTACACCAGCTCCGGCCCCGACCCACAAAAGTGGTTCGAGCCAGCCGAGTTCGGACATTGCCCGCCCATCGGCACCCTAGGTAGTCAATAAAGCCTCGTGAGGGCCTATGGGCCTGATGGCCCGTGTGGGTGTGAATGCCGCTATTGAGCGGTTCTCGGGCCCGAATCGGCGTCATCGGTGGCTGATGCTGCTTCGGCTGCTTCGAGGACTGCCCGCGACCGCCGTGCGTGGCGGGCGATGTGCAGACCTCCCCGGTGACAGCGGAGCCGGATCGTGGTCTTCGGTCTGCTCACCGTGGGTCCCGGCCGGAGCCGCACCCATGAGCGAAAGGCTCCCGATCGACAAACCCAGGCCGACCAGAACGGCGCCCAGGAGTCGGAGGGGTGAGCAATGGCCACGGAGTCTTCCACGGCCGGGCGGTGTTGTGGGGCCGGTAGAGTAGGG
>JAAEMS010000367.1 GCA_024225275.1 Actinomycetes bacterium | reverse complement strand
TGTGGACGCGGCGGAACAGGACAAACGCTTCGTCCCAGGCGGTCGAGCTCTTGATGCCGTGGGGTGTGATCAGCACGCCCCACAATTCGCCGGCGGTCTCGGCACCGTGAAGCGCGACGAAGGTGTCCTGCCACGACGGGTAGATCACCGGACTGCCCCCGCCGGGCTCATCGCGGCGTCGCCCCACAGATCGCCTGACACCGGCCGCGCAGGTAGTCGCGGTGCATGCCGGGCTGATCGGCCGCCGCGAACACGGCGAGGGCTTCGTCCCGGCGGCCACTGTCGACGAGCGTCGTCGCCATGGCTTCGATCAACTGCCACCAGCCAGAGCCCAGCCGTTCGGCGGCGCCAACGAACCGGTCGTGAGTGCCGGTGGCGATGTAGAGGTCAGGCAGAGCCTGGAAGGCCTCGTCCGCTTCCCAGCCGAGAACGACACCTCGATGCTCGGATTCGAGATCGACGAGGATCGACTCGATCAGATCAACCTCGTCAGAGGCGGCTGAGGCGAACCATGCCGTGGTGTTGTCGTAGTCGACGGCGTAGGGCTCCCAAATCTTCAACTCGCACAGATCCCGCCAATACACAGCAGGGTCGATGCCGGTGCTTCGCCAGTCGATGCCCAGATAGGTGAGCCACGCCTCGGTCCGTGCCTCACCCAGGACGCCATAGCTGTCGCTGGTGTTGTCGGCCAGCGCCAGCCCAGCGGTGTGGAACGCCCGATACAGAGCCAAGCGATCAGTCACGGTTCGACGCGGGCCATCGAGATCGTGAAGACGTTCCACGAATCGGTTGGCGGCGGAGAACGACTTGCCCTTCGATACGTGGCCCGCCCGTTCGACGGCCGGACGGAATCGTTCATAGAACTGTTCGGGGTTCGACGGGAACTCGGACCAATGACCGAACCGGGCCCGCTGGCGCAGTCGAGCGCGGGGTGTGTCGACCATGGCCGGGGTCATGGCCCGGTGCTCTAGCGACACCCGGCCGGTCACCTTCTCACGGGCTCGCCGCACAATCACCTTGTCCCCGATGGCGTTGGCATCAGCCAGGTCGCCGACACCCAGTTCCGCGGCATGAAGACGCTCGGCAAGATCCCGCAGGTGGCTGAGCTTCGCCTCGTCCGCGCGACCGTCACTGAACGCGGGCCGTTGGATCGACTCGGTGAACACCCCGGCCAGGCCATCGAGATCGCCGTCGTGGTCCAGCACGGCCACGACGCTGAACCACAGATCCCACAGCGACCACTCCCGCTCACCGCGCTCAGCCCACACCTCAGGGCCGAAGCGCTGCCCCCGTCTCGGCTTGTTGTTCACCACGGGTCGGTCCGCGGTCCCGTAGCCGACGCTCTCATTGCTGCGAGCATCGTCGTCACACCCCCGGCGGTGAGCCCGACCCGGCGGTGCCCCCAATCGCCAGACTCGACAACGACGCCACACATCACCAGGATCGACAACACGCCGTGGAACGCTCGGGACACCTCAGGTTGGCCCGGTGGGTGCCGTTGGCCTTGGTCGGTGGTGGCCCAGCCCAGCTCGCCAGCCCAGTCCGCCACTTCCGCGAACAGCTCACGGGTACTGATCTCTGCGTTCCGGTTCAGCATCACCAGCCCACAGGTCTCGACCACGAACCGGTCCCAGGCCTGGGCCCCGAGGTTGGATACCAGCAGCCTCCACGCCTCGACCGGATCGGTGGCGGCTGCGGCGCCCAACTTGGTGCGCCGCAACGTCTTGTTGTGCTTGCGCAAGGCGCCGGCGGCCTGTAGCCAGCCGCGAACCCGGTGCACGATCGGGGCATCGATCTCGGTTCGCGGCGGCCGACCCACCGCGAACGGATCATCCCAAGGGGCGGCGGCATCGAGGCGACGGACCACGGCTGGTGACAGGTAGCCGGCCTGGGTCAGCGGCTGTGCTTGCCCGAACTCGGTCAAGAACCAGGTGACCGGCCCCATCATCGGCACCACCTCGGCTGGTGGGTCGACCCCATGCAGTAGCTGGTTCGCTGTGTGACCCCGCAGCCGACCCAACGAAGGGCTGCGTCGATCGGCGTGGTCGACCCACTGCTGGATCCGCTCGGTGATCACCACCGTTCGCCACGACTGACCCGGCTCAACCGGATGATCCCCATCCAGGGTCGCCGCGGTGACCTCCGCCTGGCGGCGGCGCCAACCCCGACCACCCACCACCAGCCGCCCAGAAACAATCGCTGCCTCCAGCCCACCCTCCACCGCCGAACGGGCCGCCGACTCGGTCATTCCCATCACATCACCCCACGCGAAGTCATCGAGATCCGGGGGTTCGATCCCCGACGCTTCCATCGCCTTGGCCATAGCAGTCCGCCCCGCCCTGTCGGACTCATCGAAGCCGGCATGAACCCCGCGGGTGGTGTCACTGCGGCAGATCTCCGCGTAGCGATACAGCCCGACCTCGTCGAACAACACGGCCGCCGCATCAGCCAGACGGGTCATGTAGCCGGCCTCGTCGGTCAGATACTTCGTTGGCACCACATACCACAACCAGCCCTGCAGCCCCGCCTGACCCAACACCTGCGGGCCCTCACCCCACGTCAACGACTCGAACACGTCCGACGCCTCACGAGCCAACCCCGCGTCGCGTTCACCAATCCGAGCGATCGCCGCCTCCACCTCTGCCTCGGTCAGCTCCGCTGGCTCACGACGATTCTGCACCGGTCCGCTCACCCCCAGAGTCTCCCAGACCCCACAACCCGTTACCCGCCGACCCCAACATCTTGTACCGATTCCTCTACCGGGTGGCCCGACCGTCGGGCCCACCCCAGAAGGAGCACAGCAATGAAGGGCTATGTCGCGATGAAGGGCAACCAGTTCTACGCCGTCATCTAGGAAGGCTTCGACCCCGTCACCGGCGAGGAGAGAAGGACCTGGCACCCAGCCGGCCCAGACCGGACCGCAGCCGAACAGCTCACCGAGTTATGGCTCCCTGAGGGTGCCGAGAACGCGTCACCGCAGGTCACGGCGTTGACGGCCGGTACCGTGACCGGCCGTGTCATCGGTCCTTTCGCACCTGTTCCGTCTTCTGATTGCTCGTCTCGGGTTGCTGTTGGTGTCTGGCGACAAGCG
>JAAEMS010000366.1 GCA_024225275.1 Actinomycetes bacterium | reverse complement strand
CTGAATAAAACGCAACAATCGCAATAATTTTATTTGACAATGTGCTGTTTGTTGCGTATATTGTAATTATGCTACTTACAACAACAAGAGTGGCTCAACTTGAGGGAGTCACTACTCAGACAGTCAGACGATGGTTATCTCAGGGAAAACTGAAAGCCACCAGAACCAGAGGCGGGCATTTCAGAATTGACTATCAGGGCGAACTTGAAACTGTGTTATATGCAAGAGATTCAAGTTCAAAACAGAAAACATCAATAGAAACACAAAGGAGATTGCTTGAACATGCCTACCCTCAGTCAGAATTCTTATCTGACATTGGCAGCGGATTCAATTTTAAAAGACAGAACTTTGTCAGAATTTTGGAACGAGTCATGTCAGGCAATCCAATCAGAATTGTTTCTGCCGCACCTGATCGAATATCAAGGTCGGGGCTCTCGCTTATTGTCAGAATTGTCGAATTTTACGGAGGTGAAGTTGTCTTTCCGGAAGACGATAATCATCCCGAAAGCTTCGACACTGCAACACTTATCAGTTTTCTTACCAGTTTTTGCAATTCCCAAAGCGGAAAAAGAAACAGTCGTCACAAGAAAGATAAGGATATATCCTGTAAATGAATCGGATATGTCTGACCTTCTTTCATTGGCAAGACGTGCATACAATCTTGCTATAGAACATTTTAAAAATACTCCTTTTTCTGAGCAGTTGAATGTTACTGATCTCAGAAAAAAAATCAAGACTCAGGTAAAAGCTGAGTGGGATGGAAGGAATTACCGTGCCGAAGTTGCAGGTGAAGCAGTCCGGGAGGCTTTTAAAACCCGTACCGCATTGATTTCAAAAAGAAAAAAAGGTGAAAAATGTGATTACAAATTCAGGTCGATAAAAGAAGTCCGTCAAAGTTTTGTTGAACAACGTCTGACAAAAAAATTCATGAGCAATTTTTTTGTGACAGAGGAAATCGCTGATGAATCGTTCGG
>JAAEMS010000365.1 GCA_024225275.1 Actinomycetes bacterium | reverse complement strand
GTCGGGACGGCGGGATTTGAACCCACGACCCCCTGCTCCCAAAGCAGGTGCGCTACCAAACTGCGCCACGTCCCGGTCAGGTTCTGATGGTACCGCCGAAGTCGGCGGGTGGAAGCGGATTCACCGATAGGCTCCCGTGCTTGTGAACTCAACCGTCGAACCCCTCGAGGGGAACAAGGTCAAGCTCGCCGTCGAGGTGGGCGCGACCGAGCTCGAACCAGCCATCGAAGCTGCCTTCAAACAGCTCGCCAAAGAAATCCGTCTGCCGGGCTTCCGCCCCGGCAAAGCGCCCCGCCAGCTGCTCGAGGCCCGCATCGGCCCCGGATACGCCCGGGAAGAGGCGTTGCGTCAGGCCCTGCCCGATTTCTACGCCGAGGCCGTGCGTGAGCACGACGTCGATGTCATTGCTCCTCCCGAGCTCGACATCACCGAGGGACAGGAGGAGGGTGACGTCACCTTCGAGGCCGTTGTCGAGGTGCGTCCCGTGGTCGAGATCTCGGGCTACGACGACCTGACCGTCGAGGTTCCCAGCCCCCTGGTCGACGACGAGGCGCTCAATGCCCAGATCGACCAGATCCGTGAACAGCACGCCGATCTCGAGCTCGTCGAGCGTCCGGCCGAGGCCGGAGACAACCTCACCATCGACATCACTGGCTCGCAGGACGGCGAGGAGCTCGAGGGCCTCACTGCCGAGGACTACCTGTTCCCGCTGGGCATGGGCCTCATCGTCCCCGAGCTCGATGAGAACCTCACCGGCGCATTGGCGGGCGACACTGTCACCTTCGAGGCTGAGCACCCGGCCGAAGACGACGACGAGACGCTCAGCTTCACCGTCGTGGTCAAAGAGGTGAAGGCCAAGGCCCTGCCCGAGCTCACTGACGAGTTCGTGGCCGAGTACACCGACCACGACACGGTCGAGGCCCTCCGCGGTGACTTCACCGACAAGCTGTCCCGCCAGGCCCGCTACCAGGCCGCCATGGCCCTGCGCGAGAAGACGGCTGAGGCCGTGGGCGGTCTCGTGGAAGAAGAAATGCCCGACGCGCTCATCGAGAGCGAGATGAACAACCGGCTCCAGGACCTCGCCATGCGGGTCCAGGCCCAGGGGCTCAGCCTCGAGCAGTACTTCACCATGACCGGTCAGGATCCCACCGCCCTCCAGGGTGAGCTGCGTGAGACCGCCGAGACCGGTGCCAAGGTCGATCTCGCCCTGAGGGCACTGGCTGTGGCCGAAGGTCTCGACGCCACCGACGAAGAGCTCGACGAAGAGCTCGAGGGAGTGGCCGACCAATTCGGGCGCGACATCGACAATGTGCGGGCCGAGTTCGAACGTGCCGGCTCCCTGTCGGCGGTACGCTCGGACATCGGGAAGAACAAGGCCCTCGAGTGGGTCCTCGAACGAGTGACCGTCGTCGACGAAGATGGGCACCCGGTCGATCGGGATCTGCTCGATCTCGAAGACCTACAGGCCGAAGAAGAACATGATCATGCCGATCATGATCACGACGATGCTGCTGATGTCGTCGAAGACACTGGCGAGAACACTGCAAACACCCCCGAGCCGGAAGAGGATGCGTGACCGACTCCATCTGGACCACCCCGCCCCAGGCCTACCTGGTGCCCACCGTGGTCGAGCAAACCAACCGTGGCGAGCGGGCCTTCGATCTCTATTCGCGACTGCTCAAGGAGAACATCATCTTCCTGGGCACCCCCATTGACGACACCATCGCCAACCTCGTCTGCGCCCAGTTGTTGCACCTCGAGTCGGAGAACCCCGACAAGGACATCAACATCTACATCAACTCACCCGGTGGCGACATCAACGCCCTCTTCGCCATCTACGACACGATGCAGTTCATCCGCCCCGACATCAGCACCATCTGTTTCGGGCAGGCGGCGTCAGCCGCCGCGGTGCTGCTGGCCGCGGGTACCAAGGGCAAGCGCCTCGCCCTCCCCAACGCCCGGGTCCTCATCCATCAGCCCTACGCCGGGGCCCAGGGCCAGGTTTCCGACATAGAGCTCGCGGCCGAGGAGATCCTCCGGCTCAAGACCCGTCTCGAAGAGGTTCTGTCCTTCCACACCGGCCAGGCGGTAGACAAGATCCACCAGGACACCGACCGCGATTTCGTCATGACCGCCGAGGCGGCCAAGGAGTACGGAATCATCGATGAGGTCATCGAGTCTCGCAACGCGGTCGACAGCTCCGGCCCCATCCGGTCCGACGGCTAGCCGGTCCAGCTAGAGTCAGAGCCCGACGGATAGCAGGGGAAGGGTCCCAGATGGCGAAGTTCGGAGACGGTGGTGAGCTGCTCAAGTGCAGCTTCTGCGGCAAGTCCCAGAAGCAGGTCAAGAAGCTGATCGCCGGCCCCGGTGTCTACATCTGCGATGAGTGCATTGATCTGTGCAACGAGATCATCGAGGAAGAGCTCACCGAAGGTACCGAGGTCACGTTCGAAGAGCTGCCCAAGCCCCGCGAGATCGACGAGTTCCTCAACGACTACATCGTCGGCCAGGAGCACGCCAAGAAGGTCCTATCGGTTGCCGTCTACAACCACTACAAGCGGGTCCAGTTCGGCGCCAACAACGCCGGCGACGTCGAGCTCGCCAAGTCGAACATCCTGCTGATCGGCCCCACCGGCTGCGGCAAGACGATGCTGGCCCAGACCCTGGCCCGCATGCTCAACGTGCCCTTCGCCATCGCTGATGCCACCGCTCTCACCGAAGCCGGCTATGTGGGCGAAGACGTCGAGAATATCCTGCTCAAGCTGATCCAGGCTGCTGACTATGATGTCAAGCGGGCCGAGACCGGCATCATCTACATCGACGAGATCGACAAGATCGCCCGCAAGAGCGAGAACCCGTCGATCACCCGCGATGTCTCGGGCGAGGGTGTCCAGCAGGCCCTGCTCAAGATCCTCGAGGGCACGGTGGCCTCGGTGCCACCCCAGGGGGGTCGCAAGCACCCCCACCAGGAGTTCATCCAGATCGACACCACAAACGTCCTGTTCATTTGTGGTGGTGCCTTCTCCGGCATCGAGAAGATCATCGAGAGCCGGGTTGGTCAGAAGGGTGTGGGCTTCGGAGCCGACATCCGTCCCCTGGCCGAGAAGGAACTGGGCGGTCTGTTCGAGCAGGTTCTGCCCGAGGACCTGATGAAGTTCGGACTGATCCCCGAGTTCATTGGCCGGCTGCCGGTCATCGGGTCGGTCACCAACCTCGATCAGGAAGCGCTCATCGAGATCCTGGTCGAGCCCAAGAACGCCCTCACCAAGCAGTACCGCAAGTTCTTCGAGCTCGAAGACGTCGAGCTCGACTTCACCGAGGCTGCCCTCGAGGCCATCGCCGACCAGGCCCTGCTTCGGGGTACCGGCGCCCGTGGGTTGCGCGCCATCCTCGAAGAGGTCCTCGTCAACGTCATGTTCGATCTGCCCAGCCGCGACGATGTCGCCCGCTGTGTGATCGACGAGAACGTGGTGGCCGACAAGGTCAACCCCACCCTGGTGCCCCGCACCGATCCCCAGCGTTCCTCGCGCCCACGGCGCGCCGCTTCGTAGAGCTTCCCTTCGTTGGACCTCCTCGAATCGCTCGACTGGCTCAACCAGCACATCAGCAACGCCGGTACCGCCGGCGTCGAGTCCGGGCTCTCGCTCGAACCCGTGCAGCGCATGATGCATGCCCTGGGTGACCCTCAACACGCCTACGACGTCGTGCACGTCACCGGTACCAACGGCAAGGGCAGCACCTCGGTGATGGCCTCTCGGCTCATCGAGGCCACCAACCTCTCGGTGGGCACCTACGCCAGCCCCCACGTCGAGGTCATCAACGAGCGCATCGTCCGCAACGGTGACCTCATCCCCGACGACGAGTTGGCCGCTGCCCTCACTGACATCAGCCTGATCGAACCCCTGCTCGACAACCGGCCCTCGTATTTCGAGATTCTGACCGCAGCAGCGTTCCGGTGGTTTGCCGACAACGCCGTCGAGGTGGCGGTCATCGAGGTCGGCATGCTGGGCCGCTGGGACGCCACCAATGTTGCCGACGGAAAGGTGGCTGTTCTCACCAACGTGGGCCGCGACCATACCGATCGCTCCGTTGACTGGCGGCGGAAGATCGCCGTTGAAAAGGTCGGCATCGTGAAGCCGGGAGCCACCCTCGTGTTGGGCGAGGCCGACGACGAGCTCGAGCCCCTCTTCACTGAGGCGGGCGCCGAGCGCATGTGGGTGCCGGGCCGTGACTTCGAGGTGCTCGACAACCGGCTGGCGGTGGGCGGTCGGGTCTTCGACATGATGACGCCGCTCGGTACCCGACTCGAGGACGTCTTCCTTCCCCTCCACGGGGAGCACCAGGTCAACAACGCGGCTACCGCCATCGCCGCCTGGGAGGCCTTGTTCGACCACGCCATCGATGGTGAGCTGGTGAGCGAAGCTCTGGCCGACGTTCACCTGGTCGGCCGGTTCGAGGTCGTGGCCCACGACCCCATCATCATCCTCGACGGAGCCCACAACCCTGACGGGGCCGAGGCCGCGGTGAGTGCCCTCGACACCGAGTTTGCCCGGATCGGCTCCCGCATCCTGGTGGTCGGTCTCCTGGGTCCCAAGGACGTTCCCGAGATGCTCGAGGCCCTCGACGCCACGAACGCCGACCTACTCATCGCCTGCACCCCTGATTCTCCCCGGGCGATCCCGGCTGTCGAACTGGCGGCGGTCGCCGAGGACATGGGAATTGCCGCCGAGGCTGTGCCCAACCCGGTGGCCGCCGTCGATCGGGCTGCGGCGGTGTCAGCCGACGAAGACATCATCCTGGTAGCCGGCTCCCTCTACATCGTGGGTGCGGTACGCGAGGCCCTCCGGATGGCCGCCCAGAACTGAGTCGTCGGCTCTTCGGCCGAGGCCTCATCGTGGGGT
>JAAEMS010000364.1 GCA_024225275.1 Actinomycetes bacterium | reverse complement strand
CTATTGCGGTGCGACGTCGCGGACGGCCTGGAGGACGTCGATACCACCAAAGGGCATGATCGATAGGGCCGGGGTGTCCACCCCGTTCTCGACATAGCGCTGGATGTGTTCACGGCAAGCCTCGGGTGGGCCGTGCACGATGATCTCGTCCACCACCGAATCGGGGATGGCGTCGAGCGCGGCCTTCCGGTCGCCGGCCTCCCAGTGGTCCCACATGCCCTGGAGCTGTTCGCGCCCCAACCACTGGTGGAACGCGGCGTAGACCGGGACGTTGAGGTAGGCGGCGATGGCCCGCTTGGCCTGGGCCCGCACCGTGTCGGCGTCGGGGTTGGGGCACACGAAGATGCGGGCGGTGATCTCCTTGCCCTCACCCTGGGCATGGACGATGGGGGCCACGATCGACACGTCGTCGGCCGACAACCAGTTGATGATGGCGCCATCGCCCTCACGGCCGGCCATCTTCAGCATCCCCTCACGGAGGGCCGCCACCAGGATCTTGGGTTGTTGCTCGGGTACCAGGCCCAGCCGGAAGCCGTTCACCGAGAAGGTCTCGTACTCGTGGGTGATCTTCTCACCGGCGAGAGCTCCCTTCAGGAAGCGCACCATGTCGCGAGTGCGCTGGTAGGGCTGCTCGAAGGGGATGCCGTTCCACCGTTCCACGATGACGTTCGAGGACGACCCGATACCCATCACGAACCGCCCGGGCGCGGCATCGGCCAGGGAGGCGACGCTCTGGGCCATCACGGCCGGAGCCCGGGTGAAGGCAGGGATGATGGCCACCCCGCACCGGAGCTCCGGGGCCTGCTGGGAGGCCAACACCAGCGGGGTGAACCCGTCGGCCCCGTCGGCCTCACTGGACCACACGTCGGTGTAGCCCAGGTCGACCAGCTCTCGCATGAGCTCGGCGTGGGCGTGAAGAGGGATGCCACTGAACGGGATTGACATGCCGTAGCGCTGCACCAGGAATACCTCGGGGCTCGGGCCGGTCGGCGACCGGCGGGACGTGCTGGGAAGGCTGCCACCTCAGCAACGGCCGCGCCACGCTGAGCCGGGAGCGGCCTCAGAGCAGTATGCGGCCCATCACGGCCGAGCGGCCGATGACCTCGGTGAACGGTTCGCGGCCCCAACTGATCATCAGCAGGGCAGAGGGCCCGAGCGAGTACTCGGCTATCGCAGGCCGGGTCGAGGCGATCTCCTCGCCGGCCAGGGCCAGGTCGATTTCACGCAGGTCGCCCAGGGGAATATCGGGGACGGGTATCTGGGCGTTGGCCGCGGAACGGAGTTGGTCGATGGCCTGGCGAGCCCGGGGGCTTCGGCTGGCCAGACCGGCTGACGCCATCAGGTCGACGCCGAGGCCGACGACGGTGCGGGGTCGGCGGAGTCGCTGGGACCGCAGCCCGATCACGTCGTCGAGGCCGCCCACGCCGTCGAGGAAGAAGGCCTGGCTGACCCGCTCGGCGCCGAACCCGAAGCCGTAGACGAATTGGCGATGGCGGACCGTCACCCACCGTTCCGGGTCGCTGTGTTCGATGAGGCGGGTCCAGGCCGTGGTCCACCCAACTGGGCCCAGCATGACGCTGGCGCTCAGGCCGTAGCCGTACCAGCGGGGCCCGACCACCGGTGTGGGTTCCCGCAACGCCGCGCCCTCGCACTGTTGGAGCAGTCGTTGGGTGGACAGCACCCGCTCGCGGGCCCGGTCACGGGCGATCCTCAGCTGGTCGATGCGCGCCGCCTGGCGCACCAGCAGATCACCGTCGATGGTGGCCGATGATCCACCAGCCGACACCACGGGGTCTTCGGGGTTGCCGCCCATCTTCTCGAACCGGGAGGCTTCCCTGAGATAGGTAGAGACGGTGCGCTCGAACGAGGCCCGAGCCGCGCTGGCCGCCCGGCGAGGCCCGAGGCAGGGATCTTCGGCCGGCCCCCACCAGTGCTCGACGCCGTGGAGCCGTTCGAGGGGATGGCGCACCGGGCCGCGGCCCAGCTGCAAGGTGGCAAGGCCACCGAGGACGGGAACCAGGGCCAACAGGGCCAGCGTTATGAAGACGGTGAGGGCCACGGGAGCATTCCGGTGGACGGGGGCGGGACGAGAACCTTGCCCAGAACGTAGACGGCCGAAGGCGATGGTCGGTGCATCCCGGGAGTTATCCACAGAAGAGGGAGGAGTGTCACAGGTGATCGGGAGACTGGTGATATGAGCAAGCGCACCGCCCCCACCACGTTCCGCCCCGGCAAGACGGCGATCTCGGGCCGTCGCCGCTCGTCCGGGGGAACCGGACAACTGACCTTGATCGAGAACACCGGTATCGACTGGCGCCTCGACGATTACACCCGGGCCGTTGGTCGGGCCGGTCTGGCCCAGGCCCGGGCCGCCCTGGCCGCCGCTTCCACCGAGCCCGGGTCCCAGACCCAGGCTGCCTGACCCATCACGGCCACCAGCCGCCAGACTGGGCGGATGGTACCCGGTCCCCTCTCGGCGCTCCGCCTGCTCACGGCGCTCACCATCCTGCTGGTCTTGTCGTCGTGCACGCTCGACGGCACCTCCTCTCGCGCCACCGAGGTTGGTTCTGACCCGGCGCCCACCTCCAACCCCACCAGCCCGGCCACGACACGGCCCCGGGCTACAGCCGTCGTCGATCGGGTGGTCGACGGCGACACCCTCGTACTCGTGCTCGGCGGCGAACCAGAGCGGGTCCGCCTGATCGGCATCGACACCCCCGAATCGGTAGCCGAGACCCGTCCCAATCAGTGCTTCGGCGTCGAGGCCTCGCTCCGCATGTCGGAGCTCCTACCCGAAGGCACCGAGGTCTGGATCACCCGCGACGTCGAGGCGCGCGACCAATACGGGCGCCTCCTCGCCTACGTCCACCGCACCTCTGATGACCTGTTCGTCAACCTCGCCATGGTCGAGGAGGGCTACGCCGGCGTGTTCACCTTCCCGCCCAATGTCACCTACGCAGACCTCTTCGTCGAAGCCGCGGCCCGAGCCCGCGAGGCCGATCTCGGATTGTGGGGGGCCTGCGGCGGCCCCGACGTCGACCTCTAGCGCTACCTTCGAGGGCAACCGACCTCACCCGTCGCCTGGGCTACGATGACGCAGCCGCCGGGCGATCGAACGGGACCCACGACCACGGCCTGCCCACTATGTTCGACCGAGCCGGCGCGACCCTCATCGGCTGGCGGACGGTCAACGACAAGAGATCGACGAACACCTGAGGCGAGCGATTGGACCTGGCGAGGCCGAGTCGCCGATATCCCACGATGTCGCGCGTGCGCTCGGGGGCTTCCCCACGATTGGGGTCGATCCCGGCTCGATCACCTCCCGACTGCGCAACCTGAAATCGGTGGGGATGGACATGCACTTCGTGTGGGATTCGCCGGCAAGGGTTGTGCCAGCCGAGCGGGACATGGAAGTGCGCGACCTCTTCGATCATCTACAAGCCCGTGGCGTGCCCGAACGCAGCGACCGCTATTGCCAGGCGGTCGATGCGGCATCGAAGGGGGCCGTGCGGTTGGTGAACAACATCCCTCTGGCCACCCGTGAGGACTTCCGCTGGCACTTCGGGCAATACCAGCGGCTGGCGGAGAGTGTGGCCAGTCGCGGGGTCATCTCGCTGAGGGAAGTGGCCGACACGGCGGCCGGAGGAGTGGGCGACCACGACGGGAGCGCTCCGGACTTCCCTGGCATCACGATCGGCGACGACGGCAACCTCTTGTGGTTCGGCGAGGGACGGCACCGTGTCGCCATCGCCCAGTGGCTGAGCATCAGTCCGATACCGGTATCGCTGAGTGGGGTGAACCGCCACTGGCTCCGAGAGACGGTGAGCAGAGGGTCCGGGCCGCTGGAGGCAATCGAAGCTCGCCTCCAGGCAGCAGACCTCAGTGACCAGGATCCCCAACGTGATCGCGCCGAGCAATGGCTGGTATCGCTGGACCGCATCGATGACCTGCCCGAGGTGCGTCCCGATCCCCTGGGCATCAACGACCAGGTCTCCCGAGCAATGAGGGCGCATCGAGCGGGGGCACTCGACGATGCCCTGGCGATCTGGGAGGAGCTCGGCGACCCCGTTGGAATGCCGCCCCACGTGAACGTGCTCGCAGCGAGCACGGCCTCCGCTCTGGGAGCGCTCGAAGAGGGTCGGAGCCGGGTGAGCCTCGTCGCCGACCGACTCGAGCGCGCCGGTGAGGTGCTCGACATCCTTCTCGCCGGCGATCCCGACGAGCGGACGCTCGGCCACCTTGACCGGCTGATCGGACGACTGGAGAGGCTTCGCGCCCGCCCTGGGCGCTGAGGGTGCCATAGTCGCTGGCGAGTCGCGACCTACTCAGACCAGTCGGTCTCCGCCAGCAGATCCGCCACCGCGGAGGTCCAGGCCGCGCTCTCGAGCATGCCCAGGAAGGCCAGGAGCTCGCCGGTCGAACCCTTGACCTTGAGGTCACCCTGCATGTACTCGACGGGCCGCGACCGCGCTCCCTGCCAGCGCGCCACCGAGTCGGCCCAGGTTTCGGTGATGACCAGGCCGGGGTCGTCGAGATTGCCACCCGCCACTTCGGCCACCACTCCCTTGTCGACCACCAGGTGCCACGGCACCTTGCCGTAGGGGGTGCCCGAGACCGTCACCTGGATGCATCCGTCGAGCTCCGGCCGGCCGGTGTCGGTGCCGGCCAATTCGGCCAAGGATGCGAGCCACTCGTCGCTGAGATGTCGTGCCACGCCGGGCACGGTAGCGCTCGATGGGCGCGGCCGGGAACCAGACCCACCTCCATGGCGTTTGGGGTATGAGCGCGGCTATGCACACGCCAACCAGTCAGACGCACAAGACTGTGGCCTGAGTGCGACAACCAAGAGTCGTGACGACCGGGAGGACACTGAGGTGGATGCTGACATCTGGCGATGGATCTGGCTGGTGGCAGCGGCCACCTTCACCCTCGGGGAGATGGCCATGGCGGGCACCTTCTTCCTCTTCCCGTTCGCCATCGGTGCCATCCTCGCCGCCATTCTCTCCTTCCTCGGTGTAGACGTCGGCATCAGCTGGCTCGCCTTCGTCGTCGGCTCGGGCGCCTCGTTCGCGGCCCTCCGGCCCCTGGCCCGCCGGCTCGACCAGGGCGAGACGGTGGACGGCATCGGTGCCCGGCGCCTGATCGGAGAGTCTGGAGTCGTTCTGCAGGCCATTCCCGGCGGTGCCGAGCTCGGCCTGATCAGGGTCGGCCGAGAAGAGTGGCGGGCCGAAGCCGCCGATCAGCGGGCCCTCGCCGAGGGGATCCCCATCAAGATCATCGAGATCCGCGGCACCCGGGCCGTCGTTTGGCCGGCCAGTGAGCCCGACCCCACCTGACTTCCACCCATACACGTCGTCCCAGCAGCCCATAGAGAGGAACCACCATGGCCGCACTCGTCGGAGTCCTGATAGTCATCGCCATCATCATGTTCGTGTACGTCGCCAGCGGCGTACGTATCGTCCGCCCCTACCAGCGGGGCATCGTCGAGATCCTGGGTAAGTACAAGGAAACCGTCGACCCGGGCTTGCGCATCATCATCCCCTTCGTCCAACGCTTGCGCATGGTGGACATGCGCGAGCAGGTGATCGATGTTCCTCCTCAGGAGGTCATCACCCAGGACAATGTGGCGGTCTCGGTCGACGCGGTCGTCTACTACGAGCCCACCGATCCCCAGCGGCTCGTCTACAACATCGCCAACTTCATCCTGGCCGTCACCAAGCTGGCCCAGACCAACCTCCGAAACGTGATCGGCGAGATGACCCTGGACCAGGCGTTCACTTCCCGAGAACGGGTCAACGCCGCCCTGCGTCAGATCCTCGACGACGCCACCGACAAGTGGGGCGTCAGGGTGGTGAGGGTCGAGATCCAGCGCATCGACCCGCCGGCCGATGTCATGCACGCCATGCACGAGCAGATGAAGGCCGAACGTACCCGGAGGGCTGTCGTGCTCGAGGCCCAGGGAACCCGCGAGGCTGCCATCACCGAGGCCGAGGGCCGCAAGCAGTCGGCCATCCTGACCGCCGAGGGCTCCCGCGAGGCGGTTGTGCTCGCGGCCAAGGGCGAGGCCGAATCGGTTCGAGCCCGGGCCGAGGCCGAGCAGTACCGCCAGCAGGTGGTGGCTCAGGGCGAGGCCGATGCCATCTCGGCCGTGTTCCAGGCCATCCATGACGGCGGTGCCACCCAGGACGTGTTGGCCATCAAGTACCTCGAGTCGCTCGAAAAGATCGCCGACGGCCAGTCCACCAAGATCTTCCTGCCCGCTGAGATGAGCGCCGTTCTGGGCTCGATCGCCGGCATCTCCGAGGCCTTCACCGCCGGCGGACCCAACGGTGGCGGTGCCCCGCAGACCGGTACCTTCGACCGTGAGGTCCCGCCGGCCCCACCCCAGAGTTGACACGATCACGCGAGGCCTGAGTCAACGCCTGCTACGACCGCGACACCGAACGACTCGACGACCAGGAACCATGACTGCTGACCTCGGCTACGCCCGCGGCAAGGTCGCCATGGTCGGGGTGGCAGATGCCCTGATCCGAGCGGGATGGTCGACGGCAGCATTCGCGCCCTCGAGACGCGCATGATCGCCGAGGCGCTCGACGATGCCGGGTTGAGGATCGCCGACGTCGACGGGGTGGCTTGCGCCATCGGTCGAGGCCGTCCGCCAGATCCGGGGCCACTGCGACGATCGTCAGGTTCCCGGTGCCGAGATCGCCGTGGCCCACGGTTGTGGCGGCGTGCTGTCATCCACCGGAACCGCCGTGCTCGGAAGGGAGGCATCATGAACGAGACCGAGGCCACCGAGCCCGAACCGATCGACACCGGCCTCCGGTGGCGACGCTACGAGGCCCGGCCGGTGCGGGAATCCGAGGGCGTGGGTGAGGTCTACTCCCACTCCACCCTGCCCAACGACGCCTCCCGCGGGCTGGCCCCCTTCGCCCCCTACGTCGTGGCCCTGGTCGGCCTGGCCGAGGGGGTACGGCTCATGACCAACAGGGTGGGCTGCCAACCCGGCCAGGCGGTGCGCCTGGCATGGGAGCCCCTCACCGACGGTCGCCACCTACCCCTCTTCCAACCCGATTGACCCTGTTTCCTATTGACCCTGTTTCCTATTGACCCTGGTTCCTCATTGACAAATGGTCGGTTTTTGCCGACCATACGGGAATGGTCGACCATTCAGACGAAGGCGCCCCTTCGGTTCCCGATTACGAGCTCGAGCCCCGGCTCGCGCTCGACAACCAGCAGATGAAGGTCGTGCTCCACGAGACCCGGAGCCGCATCATCGACCTTCTCACCGAACGGGCCGCCAGCACCGCCCAGCTGGCCGACACCCTCGAGATCCCCAAAGGGACGGTCGGCTATCACTGCAAGGCCCTGGAGACGGCGGGCCTCATCCATGTGGTCCGAACCCGTCGGGTGCGGGCTCTGGAGGAGAAGTTCTACGGCCGGACGGCGCGGGTGTTCATCTTCGGTCCGTCCGACTCGGGGCCCGCCAAGCGGCCCACCGGCCTCATCCATCATGCTCTCGACGAACTGGATGCCTCCGCCGACCACCTCACCAACCTCCCCACCCACAGCTCGACCCGTTTCGCCCGCATCCCCGACGATCGAGCCCGGGAATGGGTCGACCGACTCAACGCCCTCACCGACGAGTTCGCCGGCCAGAGTCGGGCCGGCACCCACACCTACGCCATCCTGCTCGGCTTCTTCGCCAGCGACCGAAAGGGTTTCGACGATGAAGGGTGAGACGAGCCTGGGGTCCGGATACTGGAAGTTGTGGTCGGCCAGCGTTGTGTCCAACCTCGGTGACGGTCTCAGCGTCGTCGCCTATCCATGGTTGGCCTCGGCCCTGACCCGCGACCCCATCGCCATCGCCGGCGTGGCGATCGCCACCCGCATCCCGTGGCTGCTCTTCACCCTGCCGGCCGGTGTCATCACCGATCGGGTCGACCGCCGCAAGTTGGTGGGCCGGATGGACATGGCCCGGTTCGCGCTCGCCCTGCTGGTGGCCCTGATGGTGTTCGTCAAAGCCGACGACCTGGCCGACCCCGAAGCCCTGGCCAACGGCTCGGCCGGCTCTCCCCCGGGAGCACACTGGATGCTGATCGGCCTCTATGCCGCCTCCCTCCTGCTCGGTGCCGCCGAGGTCCTGCGGGACAATTCGGCCCAGACCCTCCTGCCCTCCCTCGTCGACAAGCAGCATCTCGAGCGGGCCAACGGCCGCATGTGGGGGGCCGAGACGGTCATGAACTCCTTCATCGGGCCACCGGCGGCCGGTCTCCTGCTGGCAGCCTCGTTCGCGTTGCCCTTCGCCGTTGACGCCGCCACCTTCGGTGTGGCCGGTGGCCTGGTGCTGCTGATATCCGGCGACTTTCGGCCTCGGCCCGACGGGCCACCCACCAAGATCGACTGGCGGGCCGAGATCGGCGAAGGCATGCGCTGGTTGTGGGGCCATGACCTGCTGCGCAGCCTTGCCGTCAGCCTCGGAGTCCTGAACGGCGCCTACTTCGTGGCGACGTCGGTTCTGGTGTTGTTCGCCCAGGAGGTGCTCGACCTGGGGCCGGCCGGGTTCGCGGCCCTCACCATCGCCGGTGCCGTCGGTGGGGTGGTCGGGAGCCTCACCGCCGACCGGTTCACCAGCCGTCTTGGGACCGGTCCGGTGTTGCACCTGACCATCCTGGGATCCCTGTTCTCGCTCGGTCTCATCGGGCTGGTGCCATGGGTTCCGCTCGTGTTCGTGCTCATGGCCTTCAGTGCGTTCCTGGCGGTCCAGTGGAACGTGATCACCGTGGCCCTGCGCCAGGCCATCATTCCTGATCACCTGCTTGGCCGGGTCAACAGCGTCTACCGCTTCTTCGGGTGGGGGATGATGCCGGTGGGCAGCCTGCTCGGCGGCTTGGTGGTGGCCGGCACCGACCTGGTGGCCTCCCGGGAGACGGCCCTGCGCATGGCCTTCGTGGTGGCCGGCGGCCTCCACGCTTTCCTCTTCGTCTACGCCGCACCCCGCCTGACCACCAGCGCCATCGAAGAGGCTCGGGCCGCACCCGATCAGTCCACCAGGTCCCCTGCCAGCTGACGGAGCTTCACCTTCTGGATCTTCATGCCGTTGGCCGAGTCGGTCATGGGGAACTCGTCGAGGCGGATGATGCGGCGCGGGACCTTGAACGCAGCCAACTGTTGGCGACAGTGAGCGATGGCCGACTCCTCGTCGAAGGTGGCATCACCGGTCACGAACGCCACCACCCGGGGGCCGCGCTCGCCGTCGACGGCCACCACCTGGGTGGAGTCGACTCCGGTGGATTCGAGGATGCGGGCCTCGATCTCGGCCGGGCTCACGAGGAACCCGCCCAGGCGCAGGGCGTCACCCATACGAGCCAGGTACTCGAACGAGCGGGGGCCATCCATGCGGGCCAGGTCGCCGGTGCGGAACCAGCCGTCATCGGTCAGGTGGCGGCGGGTCAGCTCGGAGTCGATCTCGTCACCTCCGGCCGCGAGGTAGCCGGCGAACAGGCTCGGCCCCTTCAACTGAAGCTCACCGTCCACCCCAGCCCCAACCGGTTGGTCAGTGTCGGGATCGACCACCCGCGCCTGGGCCCCCGGCGATACCAACCGGCCGCCGGCGGCGATGCGCTCGGCGATGGGCAGCTCAGGGTCACGTTGGGCGTAGAGGGCCTGGACCTCACTCATGCCGTAGAGGCCGATGAGCCGCCATCCGGCCTCATCGGCGCGCTCGGGCAGATCCTCGAGCGCGTTGTTGAAGCGGGCGTATCCCGAGTAGCGGATGGTCGACCAGTCGCCACCCACCCGGAGCATGCGGTGGATCATGTCGTCGGTGCCGGTGAACAGGCTCACCGCGTGGTCAGCCACCACCCGGGCGGCCTCGGCCTCGTTGAAGCGGGCACACACCACCTGCCGCGCTCCTCCGGCCAGCCCGCCGGTCAACAAGGTCAGCCCGAACACCCCACAGAGCGGAAGGGCCATGAGAGAGCAATCATCGGGGGTGATCTCGAAGTGGGTGGCCACGTCGAGGGCGTGGGCCACGATCGAGGACTGGTGGTGGAGCACCAGCTTCGGTTTGCTGGTGGTACCGGAGGTCGTGAACACCGCAAACGGGGCATCGGGGGCGGACTCGTCGATGCCCTCACCATCGGAGGAATCGGCGGTCATGAGGTCGGCCCACGGCACCGTTGGCCAGGCGCACCCGATGTCGCCCACCACGGGGACGACAGCCTCGAGACAGGGCATTGCGTCCGGGTCGAGCCGAGCCAGGATCCCTTCGGTGTCGATACCGACGAAGCCGGGATGTACGAGCAGGAGGCGGCATCCGGCCCGACCCACGATGTCCTGGACCTCGCCGACCCTGAACCGGGTGTTGACCGCCACGGCCACGGCCCCGAGGCGGGCGCAGGCAGCAAGGGTGGTGAGGTACGCGGCCCCACTGGGAAGCCAGCAACCGATACGGTCGCCGGCTCCTATCCCCCACTCCCTCAGTCCGGTGGCCAGCCGTCGAGCTGACCGGTCGAGCTCGACCGCGGTGAGCACGGCGGTGTCACCGTCGGCACCGACGAGGGTGAAGTCGCCGGCCCGCCGGAACAGGTCGACGACGGTGGTGGGGGTGTCGGTCACTCCTGACCGGCGAGCACGAAGCGGTGTTCGCCGGCCTCGTCGTCGTCCACCAGCAGGCAGCCTACGACCTCGGCCAGGTGAGGGCGGCCCTCCTCGGGACCACTGGCTATCAGCTCGTCGCCGGCCTGGAGACCGGCGCGACCGCTGGGCCGGTAGAGATAGCGGCCACCGCGACGGATGGCGAGCACCGTGAACCCGGGCTCGATGGCCAGACCGAGCTCCTTGAGGGTGGCTCCGTCAGCCGGCGACCCCGGGCCCACGGGAGCGCGCACGACCACCTCGTCGCTATCGCCCAGCGCGATACCGATGATGGGGTGCACATCGACCGAGTCGCGCTCGACCAGCCATACCATCTGTTGGGCCTGATCGCCGAGATCCTCAGCCGCCTGGGACAGATGGAGCAGTCCCCGCAAGGGTGAGGGGTCGATGTCGTCGTGAGCGGCACGGAGGACCCACACCTCCAGCCGATCCTTCATCTCGTCGAGCCGGTCCTCGAGGTGTCGCACCTCAGCGGCCAACCTCTGGTCGTCGAAGACCAGAGCCGAGTAAGCCAGGCCCACCGCCGTCTCGGAGAGATTCTTCATCTCGACCAGGGTGTCGACAGCCCGGTCGAGGTCGGAGAGCACCTCGGGTTCGGCGGGGGGTTGGGGAGGCTCCCATTCGGGCGCCGCCGCCAACTGACGCAGACGGACGATGCCCTCGGGCGAGCCCCGCATGAACAAGACGTCATCGGGGGCCAGAATATCGTCGCCCGACACGTCGGTGAACCACTCGTGGCCCCGCCGGATGGCCATGATGCGCATACCCGTGGCCACCGGCAACTCGAAGTCACGGATGGGACGGTCGGACATGTGCGACCCCTCGCGCACCAGCACCCGGTGGTTGACCTCCTCGGCCAGCGAGAGATCGGCCACCAACTGACGGGGGATGCCGAGATCATGGGTGACGATGCGGGCGATGTCGACCGCATCGTTGGCGATGCGCTCCACCGCGGAGATGACCTGGAGAACCGACGACATGGCATCAGCCTCCTTGGGATTCCGTACCGCGACCACACAGAGGGCCCGCATCTCGTGGACGAGACGACTCATGGTCTCCTCGAGGTGGCCCACCTCCTCGGCCATCTTCGGATCGCCGAAGTAGAGGGCGGCATAGGCGAGGTCAACCATGAGCTCGGAGGTGTCCTTGGCCTCGGCGAGCAAGGTTCGAAGATTCCTGGGTCGGTCATCCATGAGGTTTCACCCCTGACGGTAGAACCGGGAAGCCGGTGGGTCTAGACGGGGGCGGTCCGCACATCAGACAACTCCGGTGACGTTGAGAGCGAGTAGGAGGGTGAGCACCCCGAAGACGTCGAGGGTGGCGGTGACGAGGGGGATGGCGACATTGTCGGGGTCGACGCCCAGACGGACGGCCGCCAGGGTGGCGTAGTAGGCAACGAGTACGACGACGAGCGTGGCCAGTACCCCGCCGATCAGAGCAGCCAAGATCATCCGGGCCAGTCCGGGCGTCGAGGCGCCGGTGAGGGCCGCCGTCAGGTGAGCCATGAACCCGTTGAGCACGAAGACGGGGACGGCCAGACCCAAGATGGCGGTGGCGTCGGCCCGGGCTGCGGGGGGAGGGAAGCGGGCCGGGCTGAACAGACCCAGCACGAGCTTGGTGGAGAGCCGGCTCGACAAGATGCCACCCAGGGCGCCGGACGCGCCGAGATAGCCGGGCAGGATGATGAGCACGGCACCCACCCCAAGGACCTCGGAGCTGCGAGATTCGAGGATGACGCCGGCCAGCAACGACAGGATGCCGGCCACGATCAGCATGGGCATGGACTCCCGCACGATGTTGCTGAGCAGGGTCAACCCGGAACGGATCGACCAGAGCAGACCCACGGCGCTGAGGACGGTCAGTGCCATGGCCGCGACCAGAGTGGCCTGACCCCGCTGGACCAGGACAGTCGCCAGGAGGAGAAAGGGAATGGTCAGCAGGTCGCCGGCCGCGGTGACGATGGGCGCGATCACATTGTCCAGGTCCCAACCGGCCCGGGGCGCCACCGCGGTGAGGGCGAGGGACACGAGGAGAACGGCGACTGATGCGAGGGTGCCTCCCACGACCGAGATCACGATCAGGTCCGACAGGCCGAGGGCCTCGCTCAGCCCCAACACCGTCACCGCCACGGCCGCCACCACGGCCAGGAAGAACGACAGGCTCACACCGAGGACGACGCTGGCCACTACGTTCTGACCCAGGACCGTGTCGACCCGCCGCGACCAGTGGAACGTGCCCGTGTGGATGGCCGTTCCCAGCCGGCTCCCGAAGGCCCCGAACACATTGCCGCGGGCCGCCAAGGAAGCGGGGACCAGAAGGATGAGGCCAGGAAGCTCCTCGATGGTCTCGTCAGCTGAGGCCAGGGTGGCGCCGGCCACTACGGCAGCCACGACCGCCAGACTCAGGGCACCGAGGCTCTGGAGAGCGCTGGCCCGGTCGGGGCCCAGCAGGCCAAGGGCGCGCCGAACCACCATCCGGTTCATCCGTTCGAGGACCCAACGCATGGCGGGATGGTAGCGACCCCACTTGCTCGCCTGGGCCCATCCGCTGGGGCCTGTTCCCTGCCGGTCAGGCCGGTCGCCTACGCTCAGCTCCGTGACCCGCCCTTCTCGTCTGTACGCGCCCCTCCTCGTCCTCGCGTTTCTGGCCGCGGCCTGCTCCTCGGACGGGCGTGATCTGGCCGAGCCACTCCCCGGCGCCACCACCACCTCCCGGCCTCCGGCCACGACCACGGCTGCCGACGCCGACGCCGGAGTCGAGGTACCGGCCGCCACCACGCCTGCCCCCACCGAGCCAGCCGCCCTGGAAGGGCTCACCGGGCTTGCCGTGCGGTCCGACTCGTTCCGGCCCGGTGAGCCCATCCCGCCTCGCAATACCTGTGAAGGGGCGGGCATCTCTCCGTCGATCCGGATCGAGAACATTCCCCCCGAAGCCGTTGAGCTGGCCCTGATCGCCGAAGAGCTCACCAACCCCTTCGTCCACTGGGTGGTGTGGGGCATCGACCCGGCTTCACCCAACATCAACGAGGCCATGGCCACCGGCCAGCTACCCATGGGCCTCAACAGCCTCGGCCAACAGGGCTGGGCTCCGCCTTGCCCCTCGGACCCCGGCCTCCATCAGTTCCGCTTCACCGTCCACGCCATGTCAGAGGCGCTGGGGCTCGAGTCGGGGGCCGACCCCAACTCCACGATCGGCGCCATCGATGCGGCCACGATCGATCAGGCCTCGATCACCGCAATCATCAACGTCAACTAGCGTCGAGCCACGATCGGACCATCTCATCAAGGCAAATACCATCACCGCCACGCAGCCCCACGCCCTGGTCATCAACGCCCCCGGCGGCGGAGTCATCGACGAGGCTGCCGTCGTGTCGGCACCGGATGTCTTCAGGGCCACCCCGTGAGTACCGTCGCCTGCGTAGGCATCGCCGTGATGGACTACCTGTTCCAGATGAATCAACTCCCGCTGGGAGGCGGCAAGTACTACGCAAACAGCTACCGCGAGGTGGGAGGCGGCGTCGCCGCCAACGCCGCAGTGGCCGTTGCCCGCCTGGGAGGAACGGCCAAGTACATCGGCCGGGTCGGCGATGACCCGGCCGGGGCGAGGATCGTTGCCGACCTGGGTGAGCTCGGAGTGGACGTGGGTGACGTGACCTCCGTACCCGGCGTGGCCTCACCGGTCTCGGCCGTGCTGGTGGACCGCACCGGGGAACGGACCATCATCAATCACACGCCGGCGGAGCTGTTCGCACCGGGTACCGGCCCCCTGCCGGGCGGCCTGGGTGACGCCGGCTCGATTCTGGTCGACGTACGTTGGCCGGAGGGGGCCGCCCACGCTCTGGCGGTTGCCCGAGAGGCCGGCATCCCATCCGTGTTCGATTTCGATCGGCCCATGCCCGACGATGGTGCCCAACTGATCGGCCTTGCGACCCACATCGCCTTCTCCGAATCGGCGCTGGCAGCCACTTCCCTCACCCCCGATCCGGTGGAGGGATTGCAGGTGTTGCGAAGCCGGACCGACGCCTGGCTGGCGGTGACGGCCGGCAGTGCCGGGGTGTGGTGGCTGGAAGGTGAGGAAGTGAACCATCAGCCGGCATTTCCAGTGAAGGCCGTCGACACCGTCGGGGCCGGTGATGTGTTTCACGGGGCCTTGGCCCTTTCCCTGGCCGAAGGTCAGGCCGCCGCTTCGGCAGTCGAATTCGCGTCGGCAGCCGCCGCCCTCAAGTGCACCAAACCGGGAGGGCGGGCCGGGGCACCGACACGCCCGGAAGTCGAGGAACTGTTGGAAGGAGCATCCGGATGAAGGCAGGGAAGCTGTGGGGAATGCGCGTCTGGCCGACGGGGCGGGGCGCTTCAAGATGCTGGCCGTTGACCAACGGCCCCCGATCAAGAACCTGATAGCGCAACGGCGCGACACCGACGATGCCTCATACGAGGATGTGTGCGCGTTCAAGGCGATGCTGGTCGAAGAACTGGCCCCCCACGCCTCGGCGGCACTGCTCGATCCTCACTTCGCCCTTCCGGCCGCCATTCACCTTGCTTCGCCGGGGCGGGGCCTCTTGCTCACTCTGGAAGACTCGGTTTTCGAAGAAACTCCAACGGGTCGCCGCTCGTCACCGATCGACGACTGGAGTGTCGAGAAGATCAAGCGTGCCGGTGGGGACGCAGTGAAGGTGTTGGCCTGGTATCGCCCCGATGCCTCTCCCGGCATCCTGGAACACCAGCACGAGCTTGCCCTCACCATCGGTGAGGCCTGCCGCCGGTTCGACATCCCGTACGTGTTCGAGCTGTTGGTGTATCCGTTCCCCGGCGCTGCCGCTCATACGACCGACTATGTCGAAGACACTGCCAAGCGGGCCGACGATGTGGTGGCGAGCGTGGCTGCATTCGCCGGCCCCGAGTACGGGATTGACCTGTTCAAACTGGAAAGCCCCCTCCCCGCCGGGACGGTACCCGACCGGGCCGAGGACGACGGGAGTGTGCAGGCGGTATTCGACGCTCTCGGTCGGGCGGCCGGCCCTGGGTGATGCTGTCGGCGGGGGCCACCCAGCCTGCCTTCAGCCGGATACTGGAGTACGCCTACGCGGCCGGCGCCAATGGGTATCTGGCCGGTCGGGCGATCTGGTGGGACGCCGGCCAGGCGTTTCCCGATCTGGACGCCATGCGAAGACGCCTGCGAGTGGACTCGGTGCCATACATGGAACAGCTCAACCGAATGACCGACGAGCAAGCGACACCGTGGACCGATCAGCCGGGTGCACTCGGGCCGGTGGTTCTCGACCACGCCGGAGCCGGCTTCCGCCACGAGTACCAAGGGATGGAGGACCCAGCGTGATCGGGGTCGTTGCACTGGCGCGAGAGACATTCGACGTCGCCTACGCCGAGAGCGTGGCGGCCGAAGCATTCGGCGTTCTCGACGGAGTTGCCCCCGGATTCGCCGGGGATCGCGAACTGCTCTTCGACGCCGGCAGCACCCGGCGCGCCATCCGAGAGCTCCAGTCACAGGCCATCGACACACTGGTGGTGTTACAGGTCTCCTTCACCGACGCGGCCATGACCGGCGAGCTGGCCGCCGCCTTCGATGTTCCGCTCATCTTCTGGGCCTTTCCCGAGGACCGAACCGGGGGCCGTCTGCGCCTCAATGCCCTTTGCGGCATCAACCTGGCAGCCCACACACTGGGGCGGACCTCACGCCCCTTCTCCTACCTCTACATGCGGGCCGACAATCCAGGTGCCCCCGCCGAGCTGCAGCGGCTGCTCGACGGCATGCGGACCGGAGTGGTGGGTGACTACCCGGACGGCTTCGACCCATGCCGCTACGACCCCGAGGCTCTTCACCGACTGACCGGCGTTTCAGTGGAACGTATTGAGCTGGGAGACCTTTTCTCTGCCGCCGATCGGGTGTCGGGTGACACGGTGGAGGCCGCCCGTGACCGGGCAGTCGGTTCGCTCGGTCCCCTCGATGACCTCGACCAGGCATCGCTCGAACAGAGCCTCCGTATTTACGGTGGGTTGCGCGACCTGGCGGGGGAGCGGGAGTGGGCGGGCGTGGCGACCCGGTGCTGGCCGGAGAAGCCCCGTTCGTCGGCGACCTGGTGGACGTCGACATCGACGGTGACACCGCCGTCTTCTGGCACTGCGGCCTGGCCCCCATCAGTATGGCCAGCCCGGATGCGAAGGCACTCCCGACAGTGCATTCGAACCGACGGAAACCTCTCCTCCACGAGTTCCCACTCAAGCCGGGCCGGGTCACGATTGCCCGGCTCAGTCAGGCCGGTGACTCCCACAAGTTGGTGGTGGGCGGCGGAGAAATGCTGGCTGCACCGCTCCCATTCTCCGGCACGGCGGGGACGTTGCGGTTCGACAAATCGGCCACAGAGGTGTTGGCGACCATCATGGCGGAGGGCCTCGAACACCACTACGGCCTCGCATACGGTGACTATGAGGAGGATCTCCTCGCGCTGGCGGCGCGTTGGGAGCTGCCCGTGGTGAACCTGACCCGGTGAAGGGACCGCAGCGCGACTGATCAGATTCGCCTGCCTCCACCCCTTCAGTGGTCGGCCCCAGCCGCCGATCCTGATGAGGTGACCCAGATACTCGTCGGGCTGCTCATCACCCTGGTGACCGTGGGATTCGGGCTGATCAGCGTCCATCAGCTACGGGGACAACGCGACCGGCTTCGCGAGCTGCCCCGCGCCGCGAGGGCTGCGGGCCTCATCCACTCGCCCATCGACACCTTCGGGTCGACCAATCATCTCTTCGACCTGTTCACCGGGGCCGAACGATCCCGAGCCCACAATGTCTGCCACAGGTTTGGCGCCGACGGCCTTCTGGAGCGGGTCTTCGATCTCGAGCTCGCTGACGTGATCGAGCAGGACCGGACCGGGCTCGGCCGGATCGACGAGGCTCGGGAACACGAGGTCCGAATCCGGCACTATTCGTGCGCCGTGCTGGAGGTGGAGGCCCTCTGGCCCCATCTCCGCATCCGGCCCGAGGGACGATTCGACAAGGTGGTTGCCGGCCTCGGTCTGCGCGACATCGAGTTCGAGTCCGAGGAATTCAACCGCCAGTTCCATGTCTCGTGTGATGACATACGTTTCGCCTCCGACTTCGTCGACCCACAGATCATGGATCTGTTGGTGCAGTCCGAAGGCCAGCTGTTCGTGGAGGTCAAGGGCCGGTGGCTGTTGGTGGCCGCCGAACTACTGCCCGCTCCCTCGGTGCCCGGCCTCCTGGGCTTCGCCCGCCGTCTCAAAGCAACCACCCCGGCCGTGCTGGGCGAGCTGTATCCGGTGCTGAAACAACCCGAAGGGCTCGACGGACCCCGGTAGATTCAGCCGGGTGGAGATCCTGCCCTTCCTCTTCGTCTTCCTGTTCGTGGCTGTGCTCTACACCCTCATGGCCTACAACCGGTTCGTGAACCAGAAGCAGTTGGTGGAGAACGCGTGGTCCACGGTCGAAACCGAGCTCACCCGCCGCCATGACCTGATTCCCAACCTGGTCGAGACGGTGAAGGGCTACGCCGCCCACGAACAGCAGACCCTCGAGGCGGTGGTCGAGGCCCGCACCCGAGCATCCAAGTCCCACGACACCATGGCCGGGCAGGCCGCCGACGAGAACGACCTGATCAACGCCACCCGCAGCCTTCTCGCTCTCAGCGAGGCCTACCCGGACCTGAAGGCCGACCGGTCGTTCCTGAAGCTCCAGGACGAGCTGGTGGGAACCGAGAACCGGATCCAGGCCGGCCGCCGCTTCTACAACAATAATGTGCGCGACCTGAACCGGAGGGTGCAGAGCATTCCCTCGAACGTGGTGGCCAGGCTGGCCGGCATCCGGGTCGAGGAGTACTACCAAATCGACGAGGCCGTCTCGCGCCTGCCCCCCGGCACCACCATCTAGCCAGGGCGAACACGACCGTGGAGGAACCAGATCGGGACCACCCGCGGCATCCACCCCGCCAGCCTCATCAGCGGAAATCTCGGGTAGGGACCTTCCCATCGACCGCCAGAGGCGTGAAGCGCTCGGCGATGATGTTCACCACTCCCCCGTCGCCCCGCTCGAGCCGGCCCCTCACCTCGACCGCCGGCACACTCTTGGCCACCGTGCGGTACCGCCGCCAGCAGCCCTTCGAGACGATGACGTTGATGAGCCCGGTCTCGTCTTCGAGATTCATGAAGGTGATACCCGAGGCGGTGGCCGGCCGCTGACGGTGGGTGATGATGCCGGCCACCACCACCCGTCGGTCGGCCTCGGCCGTGGCGAGATCAGCCGCCGACAACACCCCCCGGGCGGCCAGCCGGTCGCGGACGAACCGGATGGGGTGCCCCTCGGGGGCGATACCCGTGGCCCACAGGTCGGCCAGGGCCAGCTCGCGATCACTCATGCCCGGTAGCTGTGGTGCAGTGACCCCGGTGACCAACCCGGCCAGTTGGTCGACCCCACCCTGGGCCACGGCCCCGGCCTGCCACAACGACCGACGCCGCTCGGCGGGAGAGTCTCCTTCGAGCGACCGGAAAGCCCCCGCGGTGGCCAGGGCCTCGAGAGCCGACAGGTTGGCACCGGTGGAACGGGCCAGCTCCTCCATCGACGACCAGGGGCGACCCTGGGCGATGCGCTCGGCCAGGTCGTCGCCGATATTGCGCACATAGCTGATGCCCAACCTCACCGCCGGGTTGTCGCCTGACCCTTCGAGGGTGGCCGTAGCCGCCGACTCGTTGACGTCGGGGCGGATCATCTCGACCCCGTGAAGCCGGGCATCCTGAACCAGGCTGTGGGGCGAGTAGAAGCCCATGGGCTGGGCGTTGAGCAGGGCAGCACAGAAGGCCGCCGGATAGTGGAGCTTGATCCACGAGCTGGAGTAGACCAGGTGGGCGAACGACACCGAGTGACTCTCGGGGAATCCGTAGTTGGCAAAGGCGGCCAGCTTCTCCCAGATGGCGTCGGCGGTAACGCCGGTGATGCCCCGTTCGGCCATGCCCGAGTACAGGCGCTGGCGAATGAGCTCCATCCGTTCACGGCTGCGCTTCGAGCCCATGGCCTGGCGGAGCTGGTCGGCTTCGGCCGCGGTGAAGCCGGCCACGTCGATGGCCATCTGCATGAGCTGCTCCTGGAACAGGGGGATGCCCAGGGTCTTGGCCAGGGCCCCCTCGAGCAGGGGGTGCAGATAGGTGACCTCCTCGTGGCCGTTGCGGCGCCGGATGTAGGGGTGCACCGAGCCGCCCTGGATGGGACCGGGCCGGATGAGGGCGACCTCGACCACCAGGTCATAGAAGCACCGGGGTTTGAGTCGGGGCAGGGTGGCCATCTGGGCCCGCGACTCGACCTGGAAGACCCCGATTGAGTCGGCCCGGCACAACATCTCGTAGACCTCGTCCTCCTGAGGGATGGTGGCCAGGTCGACGATGGCCCCGTGATGATCAGCGATGAGATCGACCGCGTAGTGCAGAACGCTGAGCATGCCCAGACCCAACAGGTCGAACTTCACCAGACCGGCCGCCGCACAATCGTCCTTGTCCCACTGGAGGACGCTGCGGTTCTCCATGCGGGCCCACTCGACCGGGCAGACCTCCACCACCGGCCGGTCACAGATGACCATGCCCCCGGAGTGGATGCCGAGATGGCGGGGAAAGTGCTCGACCTCAGCCGCCAGTTCGAGCACCTGTTCGGGTATGGGTGACGGCTGGGAGTTGCTTCCGCTCTCCTTGCCGGCTCGGATCGAACCCCAGGGGTCGAGGTTCTTCGACCAGGCATCTTGCTGACCGGTGGCGTACCCCAGGGCCTTGGCCATGTCGCGCACCGACGACTTGGCCCGGTAGGTGATGACGTTGGCCACCTGAGCGGCCCGATCGCGGCCGTAGCGTTCGTAGACGTACTGGATGGCCTCTTCCCGGCGGCCGCTCTCGATGTCGAGGTCGATGTCGGGTGGGCCGTCGCGTTCGGGCGACAGGAAGCGTTCGAACAACAGACCCAACGACACCGCGTCGGCATTGGTGATGCCCAGGGCGTAGCAGACCGCCGAATTGGCGGCCGAGCCCCGACCCTGCACATAGATGTCGGCCTTCCGACAGAACTCGACGATGTCCCACACCACGAGGAAGTAGCCGGGGAACCCCAGCTGCTCGATGAGGTCGAGCTCGTGGTCGATCTGGCGCCAGGCCCCCGGCATGGTCTCGGCGTCTCGGGTTCCGTAGCGGTGGGAAGCTCCCCGTTCGGTGAGCTCGCGCAGCCACGACATCTCGTCGTGCCCCTGGGGGCAAGGGAAGGGGGGCAGCTGGGGGGCGACCAACGAGAGGTCGAAGGCACAGTCGAGGGCGTGCTCGGCCGCTTGCTCGACCGCCCCGGGCCAACGGGCAAAGAGCCGGGCCTGCTCGTCGCCCGACCTCAGGTGGGCGGTGGCCGCCGGGGGCGACCATCCGGCGGCCTCGTCGAGGGAACGTCGGGCCCGCACCGCGGCCAGTGCCGTGGCCAACCGGCGCCGGGCGGGTGTGGCGTAGTGGACCTGGTTGGTGGCCACCACGGGAAGGCCGTGGTGGTGGCCGAGGCGGGCCAGGGCATCGTTGCGGGGTGAATCGAGGGGATCGCCGTGATGCCAGAGCTCGACCGCCACATGGTCGGGGCCGAACCGGTCGGTCAGGGTGGCGAGCTCGCGGGCGGCTCGGGTCGGGCCGTCGTTGATCAGGGCAGCCGGTACCCGACCCTTGCGACCGCTGGTGAGCACGAGCCAGTGACCCTGACCTCCGATCTCGGCCAGCCGGTCCAGGGTGATGACCGGGCGGGCCTTCTCACCCCCCATCTGGGCCTCGGAGATGGCCTTGCCCAGCCGGGCATACCCCTCAGGGCCGCGGGCCAGAACCACCAGGTGCTCACCCGGTGGGTCGGCGGGGCCGTTGCGAGGTTCGTCACCTGCTCCCAGACCGAGGGTCAGCTCGGTGCCGAACACGGTGGGCAGGCCCAGCTCGCGGGCAGCCTCGGCGAAGCGAACCACCCCGTAGAAGCCGTTGTGGTCGGTGAGGGCCAGGGCCCGGAGACCAAGGCGAACCGCCTCTTCGACCAGCTCTTCGGGATGGGAGGCACCGTCGAGGAAGCTGAAGTTCGAGTGGCAATGCAGCTCGGCGTAGGGGGTGGACGACAGGTGGGCCGGGAGGTCAGGGGCCTGGTAGGGCTGCCGATGGCGTGACCAGGCCGGGCTGTCGCCCCCGTCGGCGCCCGGGAACCCGGACGCGCCGGGGGGGACTGGTGCCCTCCCGTCGGAGAGTCGTCGTTCGAGTTCGGACCACGGGACCGGTGGGTTGCGCCACCCCATCCGATCGAATCTATCGAACAGATGTTCGATGTGCCAGTGGGTCCCCGGCCACCCGAGCCCAGCACTAACCTCCCGACATGCGCCTCGGAATCAACGCTTCCGCACTACTGGCCCGCCCTGCCCTCGAACCCATGGCCGAACATGCCCGACAGGCCCGCGAGGACGGCTTCGGCTCATGGTGGCTGGCCCAGACCGGCCTGGTCGACGCGCTGACCATCTTCACGGCCGCGGCCGTCCACGCTCCCGACCTCGAGTTCGGTACCGCCGTCGTGCCCACCTTCCCCCGCCACCCCCAGGCCCTGGCCGCCCAGGCTCTCACCACTCAGGCGGCCATCGGCGGTCGTCTGACCCTCGGCATCGGCCTGGCCCACCAGCCATCGGTCGAGGGACGGTGGCGCCTGTCCTGGGAGAGGCCGGTCCGCCACCTGATGGACTACCTCGATGTCCTGCTCCCCCTGCTCGAGACGGGCCAGGCCAATCATCATGGCGAGATCTGGGGGTTCGAGGGCGCCTATCCCCGTCCGGTCGCCCACCCTCCCCGGGTGATGGTGGCCGCCCTCGGCGAGCAGGTCCTGCGCATCACCGGTCGCCGCACCGACGGCACCATCCTCTGGTGCGTGGGGCCCAAGACCATCCGCAACCATATCGCCCCGGTCATCACCGAAGCCGCCGAGTCAGCCGGGCGGCCGGCACCCCGAATCGTGTGCAGCCTGCCGGTGTGGGTCACCGACGAGCCCGACAAGGCCCGCGCCCAGGTGGCTCAGTCCCTCACTGTCTACGGTGAGCTTCCCTCGTACCGGGCCATGCTCGATCGGGAGGGAGTCGAGGGCCCGGCCGACATCGCCCTGATCGGCGACGAGTACGACGTGGCCGACATGCTCACCGAGATCGCCGCGGCCGGAGCCACCGATTTCACTGCGGTGGAACAGGCCTCCCACCCCGAGGAAGCAGCTCGCACGCGGGCCCTGTTGAAGTCGTGGTCGCCGCCCACCGGGGGCTGAACCGGTTCAGTCGGCGGCCGGGGAGGCCGGCTCCGAGCCCTGGGCGTACTCGCCCACCCTCTGCCAGGCAACCAGGCAGACCATGAGGGCGACGGCCACCAACCCACCCATGATGGTCAAGGTCTGACGAAGGCCGATCCGATCGGCGATGATGCCGATGGGGGCGGCGGCGATGCCGAAGGCCCCGAAGGCGATCATCATCAAGGACTGAACCCGCCCGTGGTATTCGGGATCGGCCTTGGTCATGACCAGGGCGTTGTTGAGGGCCTGGAAACCCGACGACGCGGCCCCGGCCAGAGCGACGGCCACCAGGGCAAAGCCGAAGCCGGGAGCGAAGGCCAACAGAACGATCGAGGCCCCGAACGCCAGCCCCCAGCGAGCCTGCTCGATCCACACCCGATCTCCGGTGGCGCGGCGGGCAACCACGATCGTGGCCAGCACGGCACCGATGGCCTGGGTGGTCGACAGGCCACCGATCGCCCGGGCCCGGATGTCCTCGTCGAGGATGCCGAACACATCGCCCACCAGTGACGGGAAGAAGGCGAAGTACGGAAATCCCACCATCACCACCGTGAACGAGGTGGCCATGAGCACCAGCAGCCGGGGCCGACTGCGGATGTAACGGACCCCATCGATGAGGTCGGCCAGCGGGTTCTTACCCGACCCGGGGCCCAGGGGCTCACCGGGAGGAAGGCGGAGGGTGACGATCAGGCTCAGCAGCATGATCCCCGCGGTGATGAAGTACACACCGTTGGTGCCGATGACGGCCACTCCCACCAGGACGCCCGCAAGGGACGGGCCGAAGATACGGGTACCGTTCAGGGCCATCTGGCTGAGCACCATGGCGTTGCCGAGGTTCTCCCGACCGGCGAGCTGGGCGGTGAACGCCACCCGGGCCGGACCGAAGAACGAGAATGCCAGGCCCTGCAGCATGGCGCTGACGACAAGCATCCAGAACTCGATGATGTCGAGCACGATCGCCAGCCCGATACTGGTGCTGATCGCGGTGATGATGAGCTGTCCCGCGATGATGACCCGACGTTTACCGAGGCGGTCAGCGGCCACACCGCCGAACGGGCTGGCCACCAGCATCGGTACGCCGAAGCCCAGGTAGACGAGGCCGAGGCTGGAGTTGGTGCCGGTCAGCTCGAAGGCCAGGAACCCCCGGACCATGAACTGCATCTGCACCGACAGGAACGAGAAGACGCCGCCGATCCACAGGAGGCGGAACAGGGGCACCCTGAGGGCGCCGAAAGTGCCCTCCTGGGCCACGGGATCGGCCTGGCTCGGCCCCCTACCCTGCTCGTCCACCTCGTTGCGGTCCGTCATCGCCATTACTTAGAGACTCTAACGGTTCAGGGGATGAACTGCTTGGTCTGATGGCACAGCATGGACACCTCGTGGGCCCAACGGCGACCCTTGGAACGGTCGCCTAGTCTCACCTGACCACCACCGAGTTCTGGGGGGAACTGCATGCTGGGTCCGTATCGGGTGCTCGATCTCACCGACGAGCGTGGGTGGCTGGCCGGCTTCCTCCTCGCCCAGCTGGGGGCCGATGTCATCCTCGTCGAACCTCCCGGAGGATGGCCTCGTGGGTACAACCATGATGCCTACAACCGGGGCAAGCGTTCAACGGTCGCGT
>JAAEMS010000363.1 GCA_024225275.1 Actinomycetes bacterium | reverse complement strand
GGGGCCTTCTTGGCTGGGGCCTTCTTCGTCTTCTTGGTCGCCACGGTTGACGAGCTCCTTGTAAGGGGGCGGTTTCTGGCGGTGGAGGTTACTTCCTCCTCATCCGATTCATGTGCATACTCGGATGGGTTCTCCCCGCTTCGAGAAGCGAGTGAGGACTGGGGGGCCATTGCGAGGTCCACTCCGCGGCGCGGCGTATCGAAGCCGTCGACGACGAAGGTGAGGGTGTCGCCGAGCGACAGAACCTCGCGGGCACTGCGAGGGGCAGGGTCGCCCATCGCCTTGAGAGGGATGTAGCAGCGGATGTCGCCGGCCATGGCGTAGGCGCCGTGGGAGGAGAACTCGACCACCTCAGCGTCGACGGTGGTACCCATCGGGTGGGAGCCGACGAACTCGATGAACGGGAAGGGCTCGTTGAACGGCTCGCCCTTGGCAGGACCCCGACGGCGGCGGCGGGGGGTGGATGAACCGGTGCCGTCAGTGTTGGCCGAGTTGGTTTCGGGGCCGATGACCTTCTCGATCGTCTCGCCGGAGGTGGTGCTGCGGGTGATCTTGCGAGTCCGGGCCGAGGGTTTCCGGGCCGAGGTGCGGGTGGTCTTCTTTGCCTTCTTCTTGGCCGGAGCCTTCTTCGCAGTGGTCTTCTTGGCGGCCTTCTTGGCTGGTGTCTTCTTGGTGGACGACCGGCCGCCAGACCTACCACTGCTGGCCTTGGTGCCCTCGGGGTGGCGGCTGCGACCTCCGGAGCTGCGGCCGTCGCTACGCTTCGCGTCGCGGACAGCCCGTCGACTCTTGGGGCCCCGGACGGGTGCGCGCTTCACGAAGACCCAGCCGACATGCTCGACCGGCTTGGCGCCGATCAGGCGGCCCTCTTCGAAGAGCCACGAGTGCTCACCGTGGAACTCCTGGAAGGAGTCGTTGGAGAACACATCGGCACCGGCCTTCTCGGCGATCATGAGGATGAAGGCATCACCTCGTCCGATCGCGCCCGCAGGCGGAGTGAGTAGCTCTCCGGCATCGAGCTTCTTCTCGTACCGTTCGCGCTCGCGTTCGGTGATGCGGTTGGGGAAGGTGGCATCGACCACCACGGTCACGATCTCGTGGGGGAACTCGGCGAGGAAGGCCTCGACCGCGTCCTCGAGCTGGGCGAGGCTGGGCGCTGAGCGACCTTCGGTGGCGATGTTGGAGCCGTCGACGACGACGTGAGATTTTGCCATGGCGTCATTCAGTCAACCATCTGTTCGGCTCCGTGCGAGGGACCCGGTGCTGCTCTTGCTGGTCTTTGGCCTGTCGCCGTCTAGGGTCGCCGTCGTGATTCGCGCTGTTCTCTTCGACTTCGGTGGTGTCGTGCTGTCGAGCCCGTTCGAGGCCTTCGCCGGCTACGAGCGCGACAACGGACTCCCCGAGGGCCTCATCCGCCACATCAACTCGACCAACCCCGACGACAATGCCTGGGCTCACCTCGAGCGCAGCGACGTCACCCTCGACGGGTTCGCCGCCATGTTCGAAGCGGAGGCCGGTCTGCTCGGCCATGAGGTGTCGGGACGAGTCATCCTCGGGCTGTTGTCCGGCGACCCCCGACCGCGCATGGTCGAGGCCGTCCGCCGTTGCTCCGAGCAGATGATCACCGCCTGCTTGACCAACAATTTCATGACCAAGTCGGGCGAGGGCAGCGGGATCGCCAGTCGCACTCCAGAGCGTGAGGACGAGGTGGCCAAGATCATGACCCTGTTCGACGAGGTCATCGAGTCGTCGCGGATCGGCATCCGTAAGCCCGAGCTCGGGTTCTACGAACGGGCACTCGAGATCCTCGAGATCGAAGCGAACGAAGCGGTGTTCCTGGACGACCTGGGCATCAACCTCAAGCCGGCCAAGGCGATGGGCATGACCACCATCAAGGTCGTCGACCCCGACGAGGCCATTCGGGAGCTCGAGCAGGTGGTGGGGTTCGCCCTGGGCTAGAGCCCCGCGAAGGCCTGGGCCAGGAGGGCTTGCTGTTCCTGGGCGTGGATCTTCGAGGACCCGGTGGCCGGTGATCCCGACTCGGTACGGCTGAACCGTTCGATCTCGTGGGTGTCGCCGTGGGCCCGGAAGAGGTTGCCCTTCACCGCGTTCCAAGCCCCCATGTTCTCGGGTTCCTCCTGGAGCCAGGCAATGGTGCGGGCATTCGGGTAGCCGCTCACCAGCTCGGCCACCGCGTCGTGGGGCCACGGATAGAGCTGCTCGACCCGACCCACCACCGCCGGTGCGCCAGTCTCGTCGCGCTGGGTGATGGCTTCGATGGCAACCTTTCCGCTGGCCAGCACCACTCGTTTCACCGAGTGGGCATCGGGCGGGTTCGGATCGTCGAGGAGCTCCTGGAACGAACCCGTCGTGAGGGCGTCGATGGGGGAGCGGGAGCTCCGGGCCCTGAGCAGTGACTTCGGCGTGAAGACGATCAGGGGTTTGCGGATGGTCCGATGCATCTGGCGGCGGATGAGGTGGAAGAACTGGGCGGAGGTGGTGACGTTGGCCACCTGGATGTTGTCCTCGGCGGCGAGGAGCAGGAAGCGCTCGATGCGGCCGGACGAATGCTCGGGGCCCTGGCCCTCGAACCCGTGGGGGAGGAGCAGCACCATGCCCGATGTCTGCTTCCACTTGTCCTCGGCGCCCACCATGAACTGGTCGATGATGACCTGGGCGCCGTTGAAGAAGTCGCCGAACTGGGCCTCCCACATCACCAGGGAGTCGGGGTTGGCCACCGAGTAGCCGTACTCGAACCCCAACGCCGCGTACTCCGACAGCAAGGAGTCGTAGATCCAGAACTTGGTGGGACCGCTCTCGAGGGCGGTGAGCGGGGTGTGCTCGGCCCCGGTCTCGTAGTCGTGGAGGGTGGCGTGCCGGTGGGCGAAAGTGCCCCGCCGGGTGTCCTGACCTGCCATTCGGATCGACGTACCCTCGACCAGGAGACTGCCGTAGGCCAGGGACTCGGCGAGACCCCAGTCGACTTCGCCGCCCTCCCACATCTGGCGACGCTGGTCGAACTGGCGGGCCAGCTTGGGGTGGACCGTGAACCCGTCGGGAAGGCTGGTGAGCGTCTCGTAGATCCGGTCGAGGGTGGCCCGGGGCACCCCGGTTTCCACGTGGGGTCGCACCCCGGTGGGGGTTGGCGAGGGCTGGGCTCTGAGGTCAGGGGGTGGAGCTGTCTGGCGGGTCGCGTTGAGGGCCTGCTGGAGCCGGGCCTGGAAGTAGTCCACGGCTTCTTCGGCTTCCTCTTGAGAGATGTCCCCGCGCTTGATCAGGGCCTCGGTGTAGAGGGTGCGCACCGAGCGGCGAGCATTGATCTTCCGGTACATCAGGGGCTGGGTGTATGACGGATCGTCGCCCTCGTTGTGGCCGTGACGTCGGTAGCAGATCATGTCGACCACGACATCCTTGTTGAACCGCTGGCGGTAGGCAAAGGCCAAGCGGGCCACCCGGATGCAGGCCTCGGGATCGTCGCCGTTGACGTGGAAGATGGGGCTCTGCACCATCTTGGCCACGTCGGTGGAGTACTCCGACGAGCGGCTGTGGTGGGGTGCGGTGGTGTAGCCGAGCTGGTTGTTGATGATCAGGTGGACGGTGCCACCGATCCGGTATCCACGGATCTGGGACATGTTGAGGGTCTCGGCCACCACTCCCTGGCCGGCGAACGCGGCATCGCCGTGGATGAGGATGGGAAGTACGGGGAACCGATGGGCTTCATCGAAGGGGATGACGTCGATGCGGGCGCGAGCTATGCCGGCCACCACCGGGTCGACAGCCTCGAGGTGTGAGGGGTTCGCGGCCAGCTCGACCTCGATGAAGTTGCCACCCCGGCTCTCGAAGCCGCCGGTCATGCCCAGGTGGTATTTCACGTCACCCGAGCCCTGAATCGAGCCCGATTGTACGAAGCCCTCGAACTCGCTGAACAGCTGCTCGTACGACTTGCCCAGGATGTTGACCAACACATTGAGCCGACCCCGGTGGGCCATACCCATGACCGAGGAGGGGAGGCCGCTGTCGGCGGCGTCGCTCAGGAGCTGGTCGAGCATGGGGATGGCGCTCTCGGCCCCCTCGATCCCGAACCGCTTCTGGCCCACGAAGCGGGTACCCAGGAACTTCTCGAGGGCCTCGGCGTCGGTGAGCCGGCCCAGGATGTGGAGCTTGTCGTCGGTCGTGAGGTCGTTCTTGACCCCCTCGACGTGCTCCTGGATCCAACGCTTCTCTTCGGGATCGGAGATGTGCATGTACTCGATGCCGATGGTGCGGGCGTAGGCGTCGCGGAGCACCCCCAGAAGATCGCCCAGCTTCTGGCGTTGCTGCCCACCCACAGGCGCGTAGACCCCGTTCGTGGTGGAGGTCAGGAACTCGCGGTCGAGGTCCCAGATGGTGAGGCCGTAGGTGGCGGGGTCGAGTTCGGGGTGGATCGACGGGTCGCCGGCCTCGGCCAGAGGGTTCAGGTCGGCGATGAGGTGGCCGCGCACTCGGTGCATATTGATGACGGTGTTGACCGCCATCTGCTTCTCGAGGTCGCCGCCGGGGTCAGCGTCGCTGATCGCGGCATCACCGGGGTTGATGTCGGTCCGCCAACGGACCGGGACATAGGGCACCCCGATGCTGTGGAAGCAGAGGTCGTAGAAGTCGTCCTCACCCAACAGGAGCTGGTGGACCTTCTGGAGGAACATTCCCGACTCCGCCCCCTGGATGATCCGGTGGTCGTAGGTCGAGGTGATGGTCACGACCTTCGACACGCCCAACTCGGCCAGCTGCCGGGGGTCAGCGGCCTGGAAGCCGGTAGGGAACCCGATGGCGCCGAGCCCGACGATGACGCCCTGGCCCGGCATGAGCCGCGGCACCGACTGGATGGTGCCGATGGTGCCCGGGTTGGTGAGCGAGACGGTGGCCCCGCCGAGGTCGTCGGGCGATACCTGTCCGTCGCGGACCTTGCGGATATGTGCCTCATAGACATCGACGAACTCGGAGAACTCCATGGCGTGGGCGTTCTTGATGACCGGCACCATCAGGGTGCGGGACCCGTCGGCCTTCTCGAGGTCGACGGCGACACCCAGCGACACACCCTCGCCGCGACTGATTCGGGGCTTGTCGGCGCCATCGACGCTGAAGACCGAGGCCATGTTGGGTACTGCATCAGCGATGGCCCGCACCACCGCGTAGCCGATGATGTGGGTGAAGCTGACCTTGCCGCCCCGGGTTCGGGCCAGATAGCCGTTGATGATCTTGCGGTTGACCTCGAGGAGCCGGGCCGGTACCTCGCGGAAGCTGGTGGCGGTGGGTACGCCGAGCGACTCGGCCATGTTCCGGGCGATGAGGGCACCAACCCCGCGTAGTGGTTCGCTGCCGTCGTAGTCGGGCTCCGGGGGCTGCTCGACAGGAGGGGAGGGGGCGACGGCCGGCGGCTGATCCGGGAAGGGTGGTGCCTGAGCAGGTGTGGGTGGGGCCCCAGCCGGCGATGGCGGTGGGGAGGCGGGTTCGGGGGTCGGGCCGCCGTTCGCCATGCCGTGGGCGCGGAAGAAGGAGTGCCATCGTGGGTCGACGGCGGCCGGATTGTCCATCCACTGGGCGTACATCTCATCGACGATCCAGCGGTTGGGGCCGAGATCGTCGGGGCCGACGTCGGGCGGGGCAGAGTCGGTGCTCACCCCGAGCAGGCTAGGGCACTGGATATCTGGTGCGCTGCCGGGTCGATTGGCTGACATCGGCGGTTTCCCGGGGAGTGTGGGACCAGATCTGATGCGGATGGCTCATGATTGGGGTGACCGGAGTTCGGTATCGTCGGTTCTCGTGGTGGATTGGCGTATTCCAAGAGGTCCAGGTGGTTGGGCGGCACGCGTGGTCGTATCGAGCGAGCCGAGTGGACCGCGTGTCGAATTCGAGATCGGCGAGGCCCGGACCTCCGATCAGGGAGATATCCGGCGGCACTGCGCCGATCTCCTCGATCAGATCGGTGACCTCGAGAGACTGTTGGAGGGTGGAGTCGACACCGGCGACGGCCACCAGCGTTTCCTCGTGGCCTGGCTCGAGCGCTCAGAGCGCATCGCCATCCACGAACCGTCGGCCACCGACCGGCTCAACGGGGCCGAGGTCCGCAAGGGTGCCTCGGTCGTCCCCGACACCGACGATCAGCCCTGGGTGATCACCCAGCTGAAGTACGGCAAGCGTCCCGCTCCGGAGGAGTGGCCAACCCTGCCGGTGGAGATCCTCGTCTCGGCCGCGGTGGAAGAGCTCAGGCGCTGACCCTGCGCTGGCCCAGCGCGGCGAAGGCGAGAGCCGCGGGTAGAGAGACCAGTGCCGTTCCCTGGAACGCCAACACCGGATCCGATTCGAACACCGGTATCCAGATGAGGGGCGACAGAGCCAGGCCCGCGAACCGGAAACCGAGGACCACTGAGACCGCACCACCCCGATTGTCGGGTACGGCCACGGTGGCCAGGCTCTGGAGGGCCACCAGCACCAGCGATGAGGCGGCCGAAGTTGCCGCGAACAGCATGGTGAGCAAGATCACCTCGTCGGTGTAGCCGATCAGGGCCGACAGGGCCGACGCGGTGACCACGGCTACCACGCCCGCCCTGGGCGCCCCGAAGCGGTCAACCACCCGCCCCCAGCGGGGGGCCAGTACCAGCATCGTCAGTCCGGCCACCAGGAGCAGCGCACCGGCACCGCCGGCCGACAGGCCCAGGGTGTCGCGGGCCTGAAGCGAGATCAGGTAGGTCATGCCCAGGGTCCCAGCCGTTGTGGCTGTCCCTGCGGCCGCCAGCAGGGCGAGCCGGCGGGAGAACAAGGGCCGGATGGGCGGGGCCTCGGCGTCGCGGCGGGGCTCGCCGGGGGGAGGTGCCGGGAGCAGGAAGAAGCAGAATACGGCCAGGATGACGAACCCGAGTCGCCAATGGACCTCGGTGGCCATCCCGCCCACGAACGGGGCCAGTGAGGTGCCCGCGGCCTGGAAGCTGGCGTAGATCCCGATGGCTCGACCCAGCCGCTGGGGAGGGGTGATGTCGGCCAGCCCGGCGAGGAGGAGAGGTGTTGTGAAGGCATTGCCCACCCCCTGGAGGGCACGAAAGGTGAGGAACATGGTGAGGTTCGCAGAGGCGGCGGCCCCCAGGCACGAGAGGCCGTAGAGCAGGAAGGCAGCCCTCACCACCTGGCGCCGACCCCAACGCTCGCCCAACGTGCCCGACACCAGGAGCAGCACCGAGAACGGCAAGAGGTAGGCCGTCAGACTCCAGCCGATGGTCTCGGTGGACACCCCGAAGGTGTCCCGGAGCTCGGGGAACATGGGGCCTACGATCATCGTGCCGAACGGCCCGAGCATGGCACCCGCATAGATGGTGAGCGCCCGGCGGCGCTCACCCCTCCCGGCTACTGGTCCCCCTCGGGGGCCGGGGCGCGTTGGTTGGCGATCCGAGCCGCTTCAGCCCACTCGAGGGCTCGTCGGGTGTTGGGAGTCCGGTGGGGGCGACCGAAGGGCAACCCCACCCGATGGCATTCGGCCTCGATGGAGGCCAACAGGGAGTCGTAGCGACCCCCCGGCCGGTGACCGCGGCCACCGATGGGAACCTCGGGGTGGAGCTCGTAGGGAACCATGGTGACCTGGACACCCAGTTCTGCGAACAGAGCGCTGCGGTCTCGGCCCAACCAGGCCCACGGGCACAGGTAGTCGTTCCACACCACAGCTTCCACAGTCCAGTCAGGCTAGGTGGTGGGGCGGAGTAGTGTCGCTCCACGATGCGTATCGCCACCTGGAACGTCAACTCACTCAAGGCCCGCCTGCCGCGGGTCGAAGAATGGCTCGAACAGGTCCGCCCCGATGTGGTCTGTCTCCAGGAGACCAAACTCACCGAAGACGCCTTTCCGGCCCTCACTTTCCAGGGACTCGGCTACGACAGCGTCCACCACGGTGAGGGGAGGTGGAATGGGGTTGCCATAGTTAGCCGGGTCGGCCTCGAGGATGTCGTGAACGGGTTCGCCGACGGCATCGAGCCCGACCCCGACGCACGCCTCGTATCAGCCCGTTGTGGGGGTGTCCGCATCAATGCGGTGTACGTCCCGAACGGTCGCGAGGTCGACCATGATCACTACCACTACAAGCTGTCCTGGCTCGACCGGTTGGTGGCCCACCTCGATGCCACCACTGAGGGCCCGTCCGACGAAGTGGTGGTCGCGGGCGATTTCAACATCGCCCCCACTGACCTCGACGTGTGGGATCCGGCAGTCTTCGAGGGGGCCACCCACGTCACCGATCCCGAGCGCCACCGGTACCGGGCTCTGCTCGACTGGGGCCTTCACGATGTGCTCCGCGACCGTTGGCCCGACGAGCAGCTCTATTCGTACTACGACTATCAGGCCGGCCGGTTCCACAAGCGCGAGGGCGTCCGCATCGATTTCGTACTGGCCAGCCAGGCCCTGGCCGACCGGGGCCTCCTACACCTCATCGATCGGAACGGGCGCAAGGGATCCAAGCCCAGCGATCACGCACCCGTCATCAGTGAGTTCGCGGCCTGACCACCACGGTGTCGGCTTCTCCCATGCTCGTCTCGACCCTCGTTTCGCCCTCCCACCACGAGCTGCTGGTCTTCTGGGTCCAGCTCCTGGTCCTGTTCACCGGTGCCCGGTCCCTGGGCTGGGTGGCTCGCAAGCTGGGACAGCCCGCCGTGGTAGGACACCTGCTTGCCGGTCTGGTGCTCGGCCCGTCGGTGTTCGGCAAGCTCTGGCCGGGTGGCTTCGAATGGTTCCTGCCGCCCGACGACAAGGTCCAGTCGGGCATGCTCCTGGCTATCGGTTGGGTCGGTGCCGGGCTCCTACTGCTCACAACCGGATTCGAGACCGACCTGGGCCTGATCGGTCGGCTGGGCCGCGCCGCGGCCCTGGTGACCGTCGGCAGTCTCGTGGTTCCGGCCATAGGCGGGTTGGCCGTGGGCGTCGCCCTACCCGATGAGTTCCTGGGTGCCGACACGACCCGGCTGGTCTTCACCCTCTTCATGGGGTTGGCGCTATCGGTGTCGGCCCTCGCCGTGGTGGCCAAGATCCTGGCGGAGCTGGGTCTCATGCGCCGCGACTTCGGCCAGATAACGGTGGCCGCGGGCATGGCCAACGACATCGTGGGTTGGCTCGTTCTCGGTGTGATCTCGGGCCTGGCCGTTTCGGGTGAGGTGTCGGTCCTCGAAGTCTTGGTGACCCTGGTATCGCTGACCGCAGTGCTGGTCGGTTCACTCACGATCGGTCAGAGGCTGGTCGATGGGGCCCTGCGCGAAGTACGCCGCCACGGCTCCAACGTCGAAGGCGCGCTGGTTGTCATCTTCGCCACCCTCTTGGTTCTGGGCGTGATCACCCAGGCCATCGGGGTCGAGGCCGTACTGGGGGCCTTCGTAGCCGGGGTCGTCCTCATGCGGTCGCGCTACCGGCAGGAAGAGGCTCACCACCACATCGAGTCCCTCACCCACGCCCTGTTCGCTCCCCTTTTCTTCGCCACGGCCGGCCTCCGCATCGACCTCGGTCTGCTCTCTGATCCCACCGTGTTCGGCTGGACCCTCGTGGTCATCGCGGCGGCCATCGGCCTCAAGTTCCTCGGGGCCTACGCCGGGGCCCGGTTCGCTGGGCTCTCCCCGCGTGAGGGGGTCGCTCTGGGAGGTGGCCTCAACGCCCGAGGGGCACTCGAGATCATCATCGCCACGGTGGGCCTGTCGCTCGGCGTCCTGAGCGAGACGGCGTTCACGGTCATCGTCCTGGTGCCCATCGTGAGCTCGGCGTTCGCATCGGCTGTGCTGCGCATGGTGGCTCACAACTGGGAGGGCAGCATCTCCGAGCAGGAGCGACTCAAGCGCGAAGCCGTGCTCTACAACAACCTGCTGGTGCGTTCGGGCCGGATGCTGTTGCCCAGTCGGGGCTTCCCCAACTCGGTGGCCGCAGCCCAGGTGATCCACTTCGCCTGGCCGGAAGAGGGGGGCGCCACCGTCCTGGCCATTGGCGACGAGACCCATCCGCCCGACATGACCGCGGTCACCAACGTTCTGTTCGATCGCCAGGTCGACGAGAAGGTCATCGCCCCGGCTGACGCCGCCGGGGAGATCCTCACCCAGGCCCGGCTGGGCTACGGCGTCATCGCCTTCGGGGCCCGCGATACCCGGGAGGACGGCAGCCTGTTCAGCCCCACGGTCGATCAGGTACTGGCCGAGACCGATGTGCCCGTGGTCATCGTCAGGCGGGCCAAGAACCTCGACGGACGGCTGCCCGGTTTCTTCACCCGTGCCCTGGTGCCGGTGGCGGGCAGCAACTCGAGTCGCGCCGCCCAGGAGCTGGCGTTCAGCCTCAGTGCCAGTCTTGGCACCGAGATCGTGCTCAGCCACATCCTCAACCGCTCCAGTGAGAACGGCGACGGGTCTCATTTCTTCGACTTCCTCCCGGGCCGTCGCCGGGGGGGTGTTGTCGAGCTCGATGACCCGGCCCGGGTGGCAGGCGAGAAGCTGCTGGGTCAGGCCGTGGCCCTGGCCGACGAGCTGGGGGTCCGGGCCCGCACCATGATCCGCTCGGCGCCGGCCGCGGCCGACGAGATCATCCGCACCGCCGATGAGCTCGAGGCCGATCTGGTGGTGGTGGGCGCCACCTTGCGCAAGCTCGACGGCCGCCCCTTCCTGGGCCACCGGGTCGAGGAGATCCTCGAACGAGCCAACCCCACCGTCGTCGTGGCGATTGTGCCCCAATAGACCCGCCTTGCACGACACCCATTCGGTGACAGGGGTCAGACCCCTCTATTCTCCCCGGGGTCGACCTACCAGGGGGAACCATGTCACGCATGCCAGCCGTCTCACTTGCCGCGGTACCGGGCCGTAGGGCCCGCACTCTCGAGCTCGCCGCTGAGATCGAACAGCGGGGCTTCTCGGGCATCTTCTGCCCCAGCATGGGTGACCCGGTAGCTCTGTGTCAGGGAATCGCCCAGGTCACCCAGAGCATCAAGTTCGGTACTGCGATCCAGCCCATCTACTTCCGCCATCCAGTCGATATGGCCCAGACCGCGTCCTTCATCCACGAGATCAGCGAGGGGCGGTTCTACCTGGGACTGGGGGTCAGCCACGGACCGGTCTACAACCGGTTGGGCCTCAGCCCGGGGCGGCCCCTGGCCGACACCCGTGAGTACCTCGACGCCATGCAGAACGCCGGCCGTATCGGCGAGCTCCCACCCATCGTCCTGGCCACCCTGCGCGACAAGATGGTTCAACTGTCGGTCGAGATCGGCCAGGGTGCGGTGTGGGCCAACGCCTCCCGCAGCCGGATGGGGCACTCCCTGTCACTGATCCCCGACCCGGACGACTTCTTCATCGGCAACATGATTCCCACCACGATCGACGACGATCGTGAGGCGGCCGCCGCGGTGAACCGCAGGACCCTGACCGGCTATGTCCAGCTACCCAACTACCGGAACTACTGGAAGGCGGCCGGGTACGTCGAGGAGATGGACTCCATCGAGGCAGCTGCCAGGGCGGGCGATGTCGAGTCGATCCCTGGGCTGATGTCAGACGCGTGGCTGTCCGACGCCACTCTCTACGGGAGCGCCGAGGAAGTCCGTGAGGGGGTCGAGGCCTGGTTCGACGCCGGCATCACCACCCCGATCCTGGTGCCCTCTTCGACGTCGGGAGGCCAGCTGGTGGCCCTCGACGAGCTGTTCGCCGCCTTCTCCTGACCCGCGGGGTCAGGGGCCCACCAGGTCCAGCAGCTGATGGCCGAAACGGGCCGCCTTCACCGGGCCAACGCCCGGGATGGCCTCCAGCTCGGCCGCGGATGAGGGCCGGACCCGCGCCAGATCGCGCAGGACATGGTCGGGCAGGACCGCGGTTGGTGAGACCCGGGCACCCCAGGCCAGAGTGGCCCGCCACTCGATGAGCCGGTCGAGCACGATCGGATCACTCATCTGTGCCGTGGTGGTGTTGCGGAGATCGAGCACCGCGTGGTTGGCCAACTGGGTGCGTCCCTCCTCGAGGTGGTGGCGCCAGTCAGGGCCGACCGCGGGTGTGTCCGGGGTCGCCGGGGCCAGATCGGCGAGCCAGGGTGACGGGTCGCGGCGTCGTTCGGTACGGCCGAACCGGCGGGTGCGGGCCCAATGGAGGTGGAGCTCGAGGCCGGCCCGAGTGAGCGAGACGTAGAGGAGTCGGCGTTCCTCGGACGTGGCCTCGGGGTCGTTGGCCGCGTGGGCGATGGGAACCAGCCCGGCTTCGAGTCCCACCAGGTGCACCACGGGCCACTCCAGGCCCTTCGCGGCGTGGAAGGTGGCCAGTTCGACGGCGTTGCTGGTGGCGGACACCTCGTCGCGGGACGCCGCTATCCACTCGGAGAATCCGGCCCCGCTGGGACGGGTGTCGACGGCTTCGTACTCGACGGCGAGTCCCACCAGTTCGGCCAGCACGGCGGTGTCGCTGGCACTGAGGCCGGCCTCGGTGGGATCGGCGAGGTCGGCTTCGAGGTCGGCTATCAGAACCGCGAACGACTCGGGTGAGCGGGCCATGGTCTTGAGGTGCTCGCGCACCAGCCGGTGTTCGCCTGGCGAGCCGCCCCGCACCCGGTGGGGGATGGAGGCTGTTTCGAGGGTGGCGCGGATCGGCTCGAGCTGGGCGTGGGTGCGGGCCAGAACTGCGAGATTTCGCCACGGACGGTCAGGGGCGTGGGCCAGACGCAGACGGCGAGCCACTGCCTGGGCCTCGGCCTGCTCGTTGTCGTGGCTGGTGACGGTGGGCGCCGGGCCATCGGGTCGATGGGCCGTGAGACCGGGGCGGTCGGCGGGGTCGAGCACCCGTTCGGCGGTGTCGAGAATCTGGGCGGTGGACCGGAAGCTGTCGCCGAGGACGATCGTCTCGCCTTCCGGGTGCCGGCTGGGGAACTCGTCGAGGAAGCTGACGTCGGCGCCGTTCCACCCATAGATGGCCTGGTTCGGATCGCC
>JAAEMS010000362.1 GCA_024225275.1 Actinomycetes bacterium | reverse complement strand
TGTGGGACGGCTGGTTGGGGTGGCCGCTGGCCGAGTGAGCGGTGGGGCCGGTGGGTGTTGTAGTGATCGATGTAGTCGATGACGAGGCGTTCGGTTTGGTGCTGGTTCCAGATGATGGTTCGGTCGAGCAGCTCGCGTCGCAGGGTCCCGATCCATCGTTGGGCGAAGGTGTTGGCCACGGGGGTGCGGACCGGGGTCTTGAGGATCTTGAGGCCCTCGGTTCGAAAGATCTCGTCGAATGCATCGATGAATTGGCTGCCCCGATCGCGAACGAGGGCCTGTGCGCCGGTGAGCCGATCGGCGTGTTGAAGGAACAGGTTGCGGGCAGCTTGGGTGGTCCACGGGCCGGTCGGATTGGTGGTGATGCCGGCGAAGAACACCTCGCGGGTGGTGACGTCGATGAAGAACAGCACGTAGTAGCGGCGCAGCAGTGCGGTGTCGACGGTCAAGAAGTCGCAGGCGACTGCAGCCTGGGAGTGCAGGAACTGCGACCAGGTGACCTCAGATCGTTGTGGGGCCGGGTCGATGCCGTGCTGTTTGAGGATTCGCCAGACGGTGGAGGGCCCTACTGGTGGCCTGTTCCAGCGAGTTCGGCGGCGATGCGACGGTAGCCCCAGGTGGGGTTGTCGTTGGCCATGTCGATGATCAGCTGCCGGATCTCAGCGGCGGTGGATGGCCGTCCAGGTGGCCGGTTGGGTTGGGTCCAGTGTCGGGCGATGCGACGGCGGTGCCATCGAAGCAGGGTCTCGGGAGTGACGATCCATCCGGCCCGTCGGGGGCGGGAGAGGGCTGCTGGGATCGCGCCGAGAAGCGTTCGGTCATCGTCGGTCAGTTGCGGCTGTTTGGTCTGGCGCCGCAGGACGGTGAGTTGGTGGCGGAGCACGATGATCTCGAGGTCCTTCGAGCGGCCGGAGCGCGCAGAGAGCTGTGCCAG
>JAAEMS010000361.1 GCA_024225275.1 Actinomycetes bacterium | reverse complement strand
TGTGGGGCTCGGAAATTGTGTCGTGCCTGTTCAGGCTGCGTTTTCGTATTCGTTGATGAGTCCGTCGCACCGGGTCGTTCTGAGCGCAATGACGCTGGCTGGCATCGATGGAGGCGGCTCGTGCGAAGCTTCGGGGGGCCGTTGTTCGAGGGAGCGGTGAGGTCTGTGGCCGTTGTAGTGCGCTACATAGTCGATGACGAGGCGTTCGAGTTGTCGCTGGTTCCAGATGATGGTGCGGGGCAACCCTTCGGGTTGCTTGAGGAGTTCTCGGCGGATCGATCCGATCCACCGTTCAGCGAACGTATTGGCCACCGGCGTCCGAACGGGGGTGCGAAGGATCTTGAGGCCCTCGGATCTGAAGACTTCGTCGAAGCTGTCGACGAACTGGCTGCCGCGATCGCGGACCAACGCGCGAGCACCGGTGAGCTGGTCGGTGTGGTTGAGGAATAGGTTGCGGGCGGCTTGGGTGGTCCAGGCTCCGGTCGGATTCGCGGTGAGACCAGCGAAGAACACCTCGCGGGTGTCGACGTTGATGAAGAACAGGACGTAGTAGCGACGCAAGGTTGCGGTGTCGACGGTGAAGAAGTCACACGCGACGGCTGCCTGGGAGCGGAGGAACTCGGTCCAGGTCACCTCGGAGCGTCCTGGTGCGGGGTCGATGTCGTTGTCTTTGAGGATCTGCCACACCGTCGTCTGTGCGATCTTGTGGCCGAGGCCGACGAGTTCGCCGTGAATCCGTCGGTATCCCCATGTCGGGTTCTCGGTGGCGAGACGCATAATCAATCGGCGCAGCTCGACGGCGGTCGGTGGTCTTCCCAGACGTGATCGGGGCGGCTGGGTCCAATGCCGGGCGACGCGTCTTCGGTGCCAGCGCAACAGGGTCTCGGGTGTCACGATCCAGCCGTCGCGTAGCCGGCGGGGGAGCGCGGCGGCGATCGCTCCAAGAAGCCCTCGATCGTCATCGTGGATGGCTGGCCGGTCAACCTGGCGGCGGAGTACTTGGAGCTGGTGGCGGAGCACGATGATCTCAAGGTCCTTGGAGCGGCCAGAACGGACAGCGAGACGGGCCAGTGCAGCGATGAGATGGTAGAGGAGGCGAAACACGACAGTCCAGGATGGAGGCATCGGCGCTGGTCAGCACCCACG
>JAAEMS010000360.1 GCA_024225275.1 Actinomycetes bacterium | reverse complement strand
CGGACACGCTCATTCCATCCTCGTGGGCCGCGTCGAGGACTCGGCCGTGGACCTCAGGGTCCACGGTGATGGCGAGTTTCGGGGACGGATTGCCACGAGGCATGACCAAAGTCTACTACCACTATAGGATACTTCCGACAATCGGCTACTGGCCGTCCTGAGCGCCGAACTCGGCAGTGGCGGGGAAGGCGCTGCCCCCCTGGTAGTGGCCCTCGGGAATGAGGAAGCCCCGGACCAGCTTCGCCATGGGCGAGTCGTCCTGGGTGAGGTGGTCGGCCACCTTCTGGAGGGTGGCGCCCAGGGCGGTGCCACCGAAGATCCAGTCGTTGAGAGCATCGTGATTGGGGGCGCCGGGGCCCGGCTGGGCGGCGATGGCCTCGTGGTAGAAGGTGCGCAGGTCGTCGGCCAGGTGGCGGATCAGCAGGGGCAGGTCGAAGGCCCACTCGACCGGGCCTTCCGGCACCCGATCGACCCCACCCCTGTCGGCGATCGACCCCAGGGCACGCGCCACCTCGTCGGGGGCCTCGACCGGGTAGTCCTCGATGGTGCGTTCGGTGGCCGTCTCGAACATGGCGAGCGAGGCGCGGATGACGTTCTTCTGGAACTCGGGATCGTCGGCCGACCCCGGTGGGCGGCCCAGGGCGT
>JAAEMS010000359.1 GCA_024225275.1 Actinomycetes bacterium | reverse complement strand
CCACCCGGTGAGCGCCAGTGGAAGCTGGCCCAGTCGAGGGGAACGGAACCGTCCAGTGAATCGGCCCGGACCACAATGGAGCTGACCACCTTGTCATGGAGGGTCTGGTTCTTGTTGTCCCAGAGGGGCCACAGATAGTCGAGCAGGGCCCCGATATTGCAGGAGATGCCCAGCAAGGTGGTCATGACCCAGCGGCCGAACAGCGACGAGGCTGGCAGGGTGTGGTTGGCCCGGTCGCGAACGACCGCGATGCCTAGGAGTCGCTTCCCGACCGTCGCCCCGTTCCACGACTGGAGAAAGCAGCAGTTGTAGATGGGTAGGGCGGCGATGGCGGCCACGAAGCCCGCGATGAGTGAGATCGTCCCCAGTGTCGGGGCCGTGGTCTCCAGGACACCGGCCAGCAGGAAGAAGCAGGACCAGATGGCGACGCCGATGATCGAGTCGAGCACCAGAGCACCCGCCCGCGCCCACCACGACGCGTACTGGACCCGACCGGGCGGTGGGCCACCATGGCCCGCGTTCATCTCACGGGGCTGCCCGATCCAGGTCGAGCCGTTCCAGTACCGCTGGGTGCCCGGCGGGTCACCCTCACCGTGGTACCACCCCGGCGGTTGGGGCGGGACTCCGTCAGCCATCGATCAGGGCTTCTTGATGACGACTGTCCCGCCGAAACGATCCATGACCGTGCGGCGCTCGTCCTGGAACAGGAACACCAGGGACACGATGCCGATGATGAGGGCGATGGGGTGCCCGAGGCCGGGGACGATGCCCAGCAGCCGGTTCGCCGATCGTTTGGCGGCAACCTCGGGCCCGGGCGGGGTCACTCCGTCTTCCATACGGGCGATCCGAATACCCATGATCATCTTGCCGGGGGTACCACCCATGAAGTGGACGAACCCGGCTTCCCAGGCGAACCCCATCAGGACGCTGGCGATGGTGAACGACCAGTCGGTGTCCAACGACAAATAGTCGTCGTTCCCCGAGCCGACTATCGCGCGGATGATGACAACGGTGATGAAGCCGCCGATCAGGATGTCGATGATGCGAGCGACGATGCGGGTGCCCGACTCGGCGAGGACCGCTCCCCCGTAGAGGCTGCCGCCACCAACCGGTGAGGCACCCATGTCGCGGGGGTCGCCCACCCACGCCGTGCCGTTCCAGTAGCGCTGAGTGCCGGGAGGATCACCGTCGGCGTGGTACCAGCCCGGGGGTTGGGGTGATGGGGTGTCAGACACGGGTCCGTCCTCAGTGTCAGCGAGTATCGCAGTGAACAGCCCCAACCTACGCCTACGCGTGGTGCCGTTCGAGTCTTTCCTTCTCGTGGCGCCGTCTCCTCCAGTGACTCCCGTCACCTGACTGGCGTTCAGGACAAGCGTCCCGGCATACTTAGAGAGTGACATCGTTAGAGCCTCGAACCAGTCTGGGGGATCACGACCTCCTGTTCGAAGCACTCGACCACATGCCCCGACCCGCACCCCCGGAACCCGCTCCCCCAGCGCCGGCGGCGCCCGTCCACCGGGCCGAGATCACCTTGATCGACCAACCGGTGATCATCGACGACCCGGCGACCAACCCGGTGACCAGCGACGAGGAGGCCGCCGTCCAGGCTGCCGACGGATCCGAGTTCGACCCGGTCTACGCCCGACGCCTCCTCATCACCGTCCTGCTGGCCGTGATCTCGTTCAGCTCGTCGATGACCATCGTCTCGGCGTCGCTACCTGCCATCGCCGACGACCTCAACAGCACCGAGAGCACTCTGGCGTGGTCGGTCACCGGCCTGTTCCTGGTCATGGCCGTGGCCACCCCAGTCCTCGGGCGGCTGGGTGACATCCGAGGCCACCGCCAGATCTTCCTGATCGGGGCCGGCGTCCTGACCATCGCCACCGCGGCCTGTGGCCTCGCCCCCAACACCGGCGCCCTCATCGGTGCCCGCATGTTCGTGGGCCTGGGCATTGCCGCCACCATGCCCACCGGTATG
>JAAEMS010000358.1 GCA_024225275.1 Actinomycetes bacterium | reverse complement strand
GTCGTGCGAGCGCCCGAGCTCATGCACGGCAAGACCTCGTTCATTCGCCACGAGGGCAACGGAGTGTTCGCGGGCTTACCCAGCCCCCTCGAGGCGACCCGCTACCACTCCCTGATCGTCGAGCGAGACTCGGTGCCACCCGAGATCGAGATCACCGCCCAGACCGACGATGGGCTGGTAATGGGCCTACGCCACCGCGACCATCCGGTCGAAGGGGTTCAGTTCCACCCCGAATCGGTGCTGAGCGTGGGAGGCCACGACATGCTGCGCACGTTCCTGGCACGCTGTAGCTGAGGTCGCGACCTGAACCGCCAGCGTCAGCCCCCGTCGGTGGTCGTGCTGGTGGTGGTCGGTGGAGTGGTCGTGGTGGTGGTGGTGGTGGGCGGGTTGGGATCGGCCACCCCCACATAGACCACAACATCGGAGCCCACCGGTAGCACAGTGCCCCCGGCCGGCTCCTGTTTGACGACCTTGAGGTGGCCGGGATCGCCGAAGGGCAGAGGCTCGTTGCGCACCACAGGAATGAAGCCCCGGGCCTGGAGAGTGGACTCAGCCGTGGCCTGAGTCAGCTCGATCACGAAGGGCACCTCCTCTTCGGCAATACCGGTGGAAATGAGAATGGTGACCGTCTCGCCCGGCGCCAACGAGGTCAGGGCGGGAGGATCGGTGCCCAGGACGAAGCCCTCCTCGACCGTTTCGGAGGGCTCCTCACGTTCGGCGACGATGAAGCCGAGACGGGCGAGCTCACTGGATGCCGCTGACACCGAGGCTCCCTCGAGGTCGGGAATCTCCGCCGCTTCGGCGCCACTGGACACGACCAGGGTGATCAACGTTCCCTCGGGCGCCTCCTGGCCCGGCGACGGGTTCATCTCCATGACCTCGCCCTCGTCGACGGTGTCGCTGGCCTCACGCCGCACGATCACCTCGAAGCCCTCACTCTCGAGGCGGAGGCGAGCATCGGCCTCCTGCATCTGGGTGACATCGGGAATGAGAACCACGTCGTCACCGGCCGAGACCATCAGGGTGACCAAACCACCCTCGTCGATGCTGGCGCCATCGCGAGGATCGGTTTGGAAGACCTGGTCCTGATCGAAGACTTCGTTCTGTTCGAACACGGCCTCACTGAACAGGCCCATGTCGCGGAGCTGGGTTTCGGCCTGGGTGTACTCGAGCCCTACCAGGTTGGGAACCTCGACCTGACCGACCTCGGGTTCGGTGTCTTCGTCGCCATTGTCGGCGAAGCCCTGAGCGAGCACGATGATCAGCCCGACCAGCACCACCAAGAGCAGGAACAGCACCACCAGGAAGATGCCGGTGCGGCGGGGCGGTTCGAACTCCTCGTCGGGAACGGGAGCCGGAGCGGGTTCAGGGTGTTGGACGACCGGCATGGCGGTGGTGGCGTCGAACCCTTGAGGAGGGGCACCTCCGGGGGCAATGGCGGCCCCGGGCGGCACCACCGCGACGGCCGTACCCTCACGGAACCGCCGAAGATCGGTGCGTAGGTCCTCGGCCGATGGGTAGCGGTCGAACGGGCGTTTGTTGAGAAGCTTGAGGACGATGGCCTCGAGAGTGGGGGGTACGGCCGGGTTGATCAACCGCAGCGGGGGCGGCTGCTCCTGCACGTGCTGGTAGGCGATGGCCACGGGGTTGTCACCGGCGAACGGTGGGCGACCGGAAACCGACTCGTAGAGCACAATACCCAACGAGTAGAGGTCGCTGCGGGGGTCGACGGTCTGGCCCTGGGCCTGCTCGGGTGAGAAGTAGGTGGCGGTGCCCAGGACCGATCCGGTCTTGGTGAGATCGTCGGTTCGACCACCTCCGACAGCACGGGCGATGCCGAAGTCGGCGACCTTGATCTGACCGGTCGACGAGATGAGCACATTGCCGGGCTTGACGTCGCGGTGCACCACCCCGTTGCGGTGGGCGAAGCTCAGGGCAGCCGCCACATCGGTGGCGACGTCCGCGGCCCGATCGGGGTGGAGGATGCCCTCGGACTTCAGGATGTCGGCCAGGCTGCGGCCCTCGACGTACTCCATGACGATGAAGTAGGCGCCCTTGTCGGTGCCCCAGTCGTAGACGGCCACGATGTTGGGGTGATTCAGGTTGGCGGCGGCCTGGGCCTCACGCCGGAACCGTTCGACGAAGGCGGCGTCAGAGGCGAACTGGGGGAAGAGGACCTTGACCGCAACCGGGCGGTCCAGCAGGAGATCGCGGGCCAGGAACACATCGGCCATGCCGCCACGGGCGATTCGGGCGTGCAGTTCGTACCGGTCGTTGAACACCGGGCGGGCGGGCGCGGCGGCGGGTGCCCCACCATCGGGCGCGGGCGAACTACCGCCGGCAGCGGGCTGTCCGGTGGGCGCGACACCTCCGTCTGATGAAGACGGGTCGGCCGGCGACTCGGTGGTCGAGTCCTGATCTGGGTCCTGAGGCTCCTCGGCCATCCGGACAACCATACTGGGATGGCCCCCAGAGGTGGCAGTCAATGCCCCGATCCAATTTCAGACATCAGTTCTCGGGCTCGGTCGAGATGGCCAATGCGGCCGCCATGACCTGCTGAGCAATGGGGGCCGCCACCCGTCCACCGGTCTGCTCGGAGGCCCCTTCCTGACCCTCGACGATGACCGCAACAGCCACATGGGGAAGCTCACCCTGGGGGCCGGCAAACCCGATGATCCAGGCGTGACTGCGGGGTGGATCGGTGCCGAGCTGGGCGGTACCCGTCTTGCCCCCGACGAGGAATCCGTCGATGGCCAGGCGACCGGCCGTGCCATCCTCGACCACACCGACCATGCCGGCCCGCAGCGTCGTTGCCGTGGGCGCGGACACCGCCCGCTGCCACTGCTCAGGACTGTTGGAACGAACGACATCACCGGTGAGGTCCCTCACTTCGGACACGACACGAGGCTTCATGACGACCCCGTCGTTGGCCACCGCGGCGGCCACCAGCGCCATCTGGAGGGGGGTGGCGGCCACGTCGTTCTGCCCGATGGCGACCTGGGCGAGCCGAGGGGTGTTCTCGTAGATGGCGTAGGGGGTCTCTTCGTCGGCCGCCGACAACAGCTCGCCGTAGTCGGTGGGGAACACGGAGGCCTCAGGGGTGGGAAGGTCGACGGGCGGGACCGAGTTGAAGCCGAAGCCCTCGGCCACGCCCACGAGGAGGTCAGGACCGAGCTCGACCCCGATCTGGGCGAAGGTCGTGTTGCACGAAACCCGCAGCGCCTCGAACAGGTTCCCGCCGCAGGTGGCCCCCCCGAAGTTGCTCAGCCCCCTGGTGGTGAGGGGGGGGACGAACTCATCGACGAACGGGTAGACCGGCTCGACGGCGGTGACCGAACCCGACTCGAGCGCCGCGGCCGCGGTCACGATCTTGAACGTCGAGCCCGGGAAGAAGATCTCACGGTAGGCCCGAGGCAGGAGAGGGTTGTCGTCGTCGTCGAGCAGGGCATCGCGGGCCTCGTTGGCCGACTGGAAGTCCAGGCCCGACAGGGGGCCGGGGTCGTAGCTCGGGTAGGTCCACATGGCGAGCACCGAGCCGTCCCGCGGATCGATGGCCACGACCGACCCCGGTTGTTCGCCCAGGGCGTCGCGGGCGACCTCCTGGAGGTCCTGGCGCAGGGTGAGCACGACGTCGGCGGTGCGCTCACGATCGAGGAAGAGGTCTCCCAGACTCGAGATCTCCTGCTCGAAGGTCTCACCCGACAGGAGGTCGTGGTACTCGCGCTCGACGCCACTGGACCCGAAGTTGAACGAGAAGTAGCCGGCCACGTGCCCGAACAGATCGCCCAGCGGATACTGGCGGGCGTGCTCGAACTGGCCGACGACCTCGACCGACCGAGCTACGACCGCACCATCGGCGGTGACGATGCTGCCCCGCGCCTGGCCGAAGTCGCGGACGACGGCCCGGTTGTTCTCGGGGTTCTCCTTGAGTCGCTCAGCACCGATGAGCTGGATGTTGTTGAGCTGGAGGAACAGAACGGTGTAGCCCACCATCATCACCAGACCCAGGCGGGCGATGGCGCGGTTCATCGGGCTGCCTCCCCCGCCGGATCGGAGGCCCGCAGCTCATCGGCCGCGACCCGGCGCTCCTGATCCTCGCGGCGCTGACGGGCCCGGCGGCTGCTGTCATCACTGATGCGTACCAGGAGGGCCAGCAGCACATAGTTGGCCACCAGCGAGGATCCGCCGTATGACACGAACGGCAGGGTCACCCCGGTGAGCGGCAGGACCCGGATGACACCGGCGACGATGATGAAGGCCTGGAAGCCGAGCAGGGTGGTGAGGCCGGTGGCCAGCAGCTTCGAGAACGGGTCCTCGCTGCGCACCGCGATGCGCAATCCCGAGCCCACCATGAGCAGGAACGCGATCAGGATGGCGGTGGCTCCGAACAGGCCGAGCTCCTCGCCAATCACCGCGAAGATGAAATCGGTCTCGGCGGCGGGGATCTTGCCCGGTGACCCGAGACCCGGGCCCGAGCCGGTGAGCCCCCCGTCGGCCAGGGCGAAGGCGGCCTCGACCGGCTGGAAGCCTGCGCCCTTGGGGTCGACCCAGGGGTCGAGCCAGATGTCGACCCGGCTCTGCACGTGGGTGAAGCGCGACCACGCCAGCACCGCACCCACCGCGAACATCGAACCGCCGGCCACGAGGTAGGCGGCCCGTTCTGTCGCCACCCACACCAGCACGAGAAAGAGGGTGAAGAACAGGAGTGACGAGCCCAGGTCCTTCTCGGCGACCATGACCACCAGCGAGGTGCCCCAGGCCAGCGCCAGGGGACCGAAGTGGCGGGGATCAGGCAACACGAGGGGGCCCACCCTGAAGGTCTGCATGGCCAACAGCTCACGCGTTTCGACCAGGTAGGCGGCGAGGAACAGGGCCAGGACGATCTTGGCGAATTCGCCCGGCTGGAAGTTGACCGGACCGATGCTGGCCCAGATGCGGGCGCCGTTGATCTCCCGGCCCAGACCGGGGATGAGAGGAACCAGCAGGAGGCCCATGCCGATGGCCGCGAACGTGTATCGATAGCCCTCGAGGGGTCGGATGCGGGGCACGAACATGAGGGTGGCGGCGTAGGCGGTGATGCCCACGAGGGTCCAGGTGGCCTGGAGGGCGGCGAGATCGGTGTTCAGGCGGGCGATGAAGACATAGCCGATGCCGTTCAGCAGACCCGCGATCGGGAGCAGGAGGCCGTCACCCTCGCGGGCCAGGCGCCGGGTGACCACATGGGCGGCCAGCAGAAGGCCCAGCACGATGGCGAGGAAGGGGCCGATGTCGGCCGGGATGCTGGCGGTGCGGCCCAGGCTGGCGAGGGTGTAGGTGCCACCGGTAATGACCGACCCGAGGATCAGCAGGCCGAGCTCGGTGTTGCGCCGAAGCGTGCCCACGGATCAGGGATCGCAGCGGTCGTCGGTGTCGCAGAGGGAGTCGAGGAAGTCCTCGGCCTCTTCCCGCGACGAGAACTCCTGCTCATCGGCGACCCGCTCCTGCTCATCGGGGGTGAGGTCGTTGTAGTGGATGCGCGAGGTCCGTTCGACGGTCGGGTCGATCCAGAGCACACCACCGGGTCGGCCCTGAAACAGGGCCACCTGGTCACCGTGCACACCTACGAACCAGCCACTACGGGCGTACCAGCCCGTACCCCCGATGGCCACCAGGGCGACCACAAGCAGTGCCCCGGTGAAGGCCAGCGACCGCCAGGTCAACCGGGGGGGCTGGTACTCGTCGGTCGAGGCCTGGGCCGTACCGAGGGCCCGACCGAACGGCCCTGACCGCGCAGGATCGTCTTCGTCATCGGGGATCTCGTCCCGGGGCCCGTCGACCAGGGAGTACTCGATGGTGTCGGGGCCTGCGGCCTCGAAACCGGCAGCGTCGGGGACCACAGCCGAGGCCCGGGCCTCGGCGTCGTCGGCCTCGACCACCAGGTCGGCCACGATGCAGGTGATGTTGTCGCGGCCACCCCGTTTGTTGGCCACCCGGACCAGCTCGGCGGCGGCCTCGGCCGGCTCGGCGAATCGTTGGAGGATCGACGCCATCAGGGATTGGGGAACCTCATTCGACAGACCGTCGCTGCAGAGCAGGAAACGGTCACCAACCCGGGCCGGCCGCTCCAAGAGGTCGACATCGACGGAGGTGTCGATGCCCAGGGCCCGGGTGACGATGCTGCGCTGGGGATGAACCAGCGCCTCGTCGCGAGTGATACGTCCACTACGTACCAGCCCCTCGACCAGGCTGTGGTCGACGGTGAGCTGCTCGAGACCATCGTCGACCAGAAGATAGACCCGGGAGTCACCCACGTTGGCCACCGCGACGGTTGGGGGCCCGTCAGCGTTGCCGACGAGACCCACGGCCACGAGGGTGGTGCCCATGCCCCGGAGCTCGGGTTCTGCGTCGGCCCGCTCGATGACCCGCCGGTTGGCGGTCCGAACGTTCTCGACCAGGCCCTCGGCGGAGCTCCCCATCCAGGCTTCGGCCATGGAGTCGACGGCCACCTGACTGGCGACCTCGCCACCCCGATGGCCCCCCATGCCGTCGGCCACAACGGCCAGGTGCTCGAGCACGAGGAGGGAATCCTGGTTGATCGCCCGGACCCGGCCCGTGTCGGAGACCATGCCGGCCCTCAGGGAGATCATCAGACGACCTCCAACACGACGCTGCCCACCTGGAGATGATCGCCCTTGCGGACGACCATCGATGACGACACCTTCTGCCGATTCAGATAGGTGCCGTTGGTGCTGCCGAGATCCTCGACCCAGTACTGCCCTTCGCGTGCATAGACGCGCGCGTGCAGCTGGGAGACATAGGTGTCGTCGAGGGTGATTTGGCAGCCGGCCGCTCGGCCCACCGTGATCTCCTCGCCGATCGAGTATTCCCGGCCCCGGAGCTCGGCCGGTTCGAGGGCGATCAGTCGGGGCGGACCGTCCTTGGACTTGCGCCCCGGGGTGGCCGATCGCCGAGTGGCCGGTGAGCCGGACGCCGCCCCACCAGTGGTGGCGGGCACCCGATTCCGGGCCCGGGGCGAGCGCGGGCCATTGACCTCTGCCCATACGGCCCGCAGCACCCGCAGGAAGAACAGGTACAGCAGGACCAGCAGACAGAACTTCAGGAGGGTCAGAAGTTGGGGCGGCACCGAGGGTGAGGATACCGGCAGGCCGGCAGTCGGGTCAGGACGCCTCGAAGATCATGAGTGTGTTGCCCATCCGGATCTGATCGCCGTCGACGAGATCGCGTTCGCCGACCCGGACTCCGTTCACCGTGCACCCGTTGGTGGAACCAAGGTCGATGAGCTGGAACCCCATACCGCGAGGCCGGATCTCGACATGATGGCGGCTCACGTTGGGGTCGGCCAGACAGATGGTGCATTCGGGCAGTCGGCCGATGGTGACGAACTCCTCACCCAGTAGCACCCTTTCCCCGTTGGGCAGGACCAGGGCACCGGCTCCCCGGCCCCCTTCTGCCTCGCGGAGCCGGACATCGATACGAAACGACGACGTGCGCAGGTGATCGTCGGGCTCCAAGTCGATCCCAACCGGACCCATGAACCCGTAGTGCTCGTCGCGGGCATGCTCGCGGGCGGTCTCGGCCAACTGTCGGGTCAGGGATTCGCGCACTTCCGCGAAGCGTTCGTAGTCGTCAGGTGAGAGCCGGATGGCGAAGTGGTTGGCGGTGACCGTACGGCCACTGGCGTCTACGACTCGGGCGTCGTCCATCTCGCGGATGAGACGGCGGGCGACTTCGACTGGCCTCAGCCCGGTACGAAAAGCGCGGGCCATCGCACCCTCGACCAACGACTCCAGTCGCTTCTCGATACTCCTGCGTGCCACAGGTAGAGCCTAAAGCACTGGATCGGGTAGCCGCATCGCCCCAATCAGGTGGGGGCCGACGGGGTCATGGGGTATCGTTCCAAGTCCACTCGCGCGAGTGGCGGAATTGGCAGACGCGCAGGATTCAGGTTCCTGTGTCCGCAAGGACGTGAGGGTTCAAGTCCCTCCTCGCGCACAACATTGTCGTCTCGACGAAGTGTCGGTCGTGGTCAGGGGGCCCCATGGCGAGCAGAGACCACGAGGTGGTGGTCATCGGTGGCGGTCTCGCAGGCATGTACGAGATCAAACGACTCACCGACCTGGGGGTCGACGCGGTGGTCCTCGATGCCAACGACGACCTCGGCGGAACCTGGTACAAGAACCGCTACCCGGGTTCCCGCTTCGATTCCGAGAGCTTCACCTACGGCTACTCGTTCTCCGAGGAGGTTCTCGACGAGTGGCACTGGACCGAGCAGTTCTCCCCCCAGCACGAGACCCTGCGCTACCTGAACTTCGTGGCCGACAAGTTCGGGCTCCGAGAGCACATGCAGTTCGGGTGTCGGGTCGACGCCATGGTCTTCGACGACGACACCGACACATGGCGGCTCACACTGGACAACGGTCGCGAGATCACCACCCACTTCGTGCTCACCGCCCTGGGCATCCTCTCCATTCCCTCCGAACCCAGCATCGAGGGGATGGACAGCTTCCGGGGTGACTCCTTCCATCCCTTCGACTGGCCCGACGAGCTCGATCTCACTGGCAAGCGGGTCGGGGTGATCGGAACCGGGGCCACCGCCATCCAGTTGATTCCCGAGGTCGCCAAGGAAGCGGCCGAGCTCACCGTGTTCCAGCGGCGCCCGAACTGGGCTGCGCCCCTCAACAATGCGCCGATCTCCGAAGAGGAAATGGACGAGATCCGGGCCCGCTACGACGAGATCTTCGCGACGTGCGCCCGCACACCAGGCGGCTTCGAACACGAACCCGACCGCCGCTGCTTCCACGATGTCACCCCCGAGGAGCGTCTCGAGCTGTGGGATCGGCTCTACGACGGACCCGGGTTCGGCATCTGGCTGCAGAACTTCGTCGAGATCTTCACCGACGAGGACGCCAACACCGAGTTCTCCGAGTACATCGCCAACCGTATCCGCCAGCGGGTCGATGATCCCGACCTGGCGGAGAAGCTGATTCCCACCGACCACGGCTTCGGCATCCAGCGGGTACCCCTCGAGACCCACTATTTCGAGGCCTACAACCGCGACAACGTTCGCCTGGTCGACGTGAGCGACAACCCGATCGAGCGCATCACCCCCGACGGGCTCGAGACCTCCGACGCAGCGTACGAGTTCGATGTCATCGTCTACGCCACCGGTTTCGACGCCTTCACCGGACCGTTCGACCGGATGGAGATCAGAGGCATCGACGGACAGAGGCTTCGCGACAAGTGGGCCGACGGACCAGTGACCTATCTCGGGTTGATGGTCAGCGGCTTTCCGAACATGTTGATGCTCGCCGGACCCCAGATCGCAGCCACGAACTTCCCGCGGGGGGCCGAGCTCGCCGTCGACTGGTCCACCCCGCTCCTCGAACACATGTGGCAGAACGGATACCGACGATTCGAGGCCGACGCCGACGCCGAGCAAGGGTGGGTCGACCATGTGGCGGCCATGTACGAGCCCCTACTGCTCCGTACCGCCAAGAGCTGGATCACGGGCTACAACTCGAATGTCGAAGGCCACGAGTACGGCAAGATGCGGCTCAACATCTACAACGGCGGAGGACCCCGGTACGCGGCGCGCCTCAGCCAGGTTGCCGACGACGGCTACCAGGGCGTGACCCTCACCTGACCCCCGCCGATAGGGTCACCCCCCGCAATCTGGGTGGGCCGGGCGGTACGGGCCCGGCGGTCGCCACCCCCGGTGGGTTTCGCCACGGCATGCGGGCCTTTCGTCACCGCGACTTTCGCATCTTCTTCCTCGGTGCCCTGGCCTCGAACACCGGCAACTGGCTTCAGAACCTCGCCGTCCCCTACGTACTGTTCGAGCTCACCGGGAAGTCGATCTGGGTCGGTCTCGCCGGCTTCGCCCAGTTTCTCCCCGCCTTCTTGTTGGGGCCGGTGGGTGGTTCCTTGGCCGACACGAAGGATCGGCGCACCGTCCTGCTGGTCTCGCAGACCGCGATGGCCGGCGCCGCGATGGCGTTGTGGGCCGTGTGGGCGATCGGGTGGCACCGACCGGGCCTCATCCTGGCCATCACCGCCCTCACCGGGATCGTCAGCGGCTTCATGGTCCCCAGCTGGCAGGCCTTCGTACCTTCTCTGGTCCCGCGCCAAGATCTGGCGTCGGCCGTCACGCTCAACTCGACCCAGTTCAATGCGTCGCGCGCCTTCGGGCCCGCGCTGGCCGGTGTGATTCTGGCCCTGTCCGGACCGGGCCTGGCCTTCCTGCTCAACGGCCTCTCGTTCATCGCCGTCATCGGTGCCCTATGGGTCGTGCGCCCGACGACGACCGACCGGCGAGCCCCTGCCACCCATGGCGTGCTCGATGGATTCCACGACGCCATCAGCTACATCAAACGCCGCACCGGGATCCTGGTGGGCGTCCTGAGTGCCATGCTCGTGGCCTTCTTCGGCAACCCGGTCACCCAGTTCACCGTCGTTTTTGCCGAAGAGGTGTACGAAGCTGGACCCCGGGTGCTCGGCGTGCTCGCCGCCGCCGTCGGGGTGGGTGCGGTTCTGGCCGCACCGGTTCTCTCGACCTGGGATACACGGGTGACCCGAGCGGCCACCGTTCGGTACGCCCTCCCCGGGTATGCCCTGGCCGTCATCGCTTTCGGGCTGGCCCCCAACTGGCCATTGGGCCTCGCCGCCCTGCTCCTGGTCGGGGCCTGCTTCTTGGCCGTCATCGCCACCACCAATACGGCCGTTCAGCTCATCGTGGCCGACGAGATGCGGGGCCGGGTCATGTCGGCCCGGGTCATGGGCTTCACCCTGTCCTTCCCCCTCGGCTCCCTGGCCCAGGGCGCGCTGGCTGACGTGTGGGGGCCCCAGGCCACCGTTGTCGCATTCGGTGGATGTCTGCTCGCGGCCGCCCTCTACCTCGCCTCGCGGCCCACCCTCCTGGCCCACCTCGACGCCGAGGACGACCGCGCCACCCGCGTTGTCTGACCGCGAGAGCTCCGGGGTCGTACGCTCCAGTTCCGATGCCGACCGAGATCAATGCCCACCGCCTGCTCACCGACCTGGGGACGCTGCGCACCTTCGGTGCCACCGGAACCGGTGT
>JAAEMS010000357.1 GCA_024225275.1 Actinomycetes bacterium | reverse complement strand
GGTGTGTCTGAATCTAGGATCAGGGCAATGCGACAGCTTCGGCGATGGTCCCGCATCTGTGTGGCGTTTCTTGCGTTTGTTACTGCGTGTTCGTCCGACACTACTGGGCAGAGCAACTCGGATCAGGAGCCGGTGTCGTCGGGTGTGACCGTCGTTGTGAACGCCAACGTCTACACCGTTGACGCCAACCAGGGATGGGCCGAGGCCTTCGCGTACGACGAGGCCGGCGTGATCATCGCTGTCGGCGCTGAGGCTGATGTCCGGGCTGTGGCTGGCGAGGGGCCCACGGTCATCGACGCCGGAGATAAGATGGTGCTTCCCGGTTTCCAGGATGCCCACGTGCACGTGCCCGAGGCAGGCATCAATGCCGAGATGTGTTTCTTCCCCCGTGGCCTCACTCTCAGCGACTACGAGGCACTGGCCGCCGATTGTGATGGCGAACAGGGCGAATCAGACTGGGTTCGGGCCGCCGGTGCGTCGTTGTTCGACCTTCGTGACACAGACGAATCGCCACTCGCCGTGCTCGACCGGGCCGTCCCCGATCGGCCAGCCATCGTATTGGATGACCTCGGGCATGCCGTGTGGACGAACACGCTTGGTTTGGAGGCGGCAGGGATCCGACCAGACGATCCGGACCCCCAAGGCGGTGTGTTCCACCGAGATGCCTCTGGCCATCTGAGCGGTTTGTTGCTCGAGGATGCCCAGCAGCTGGTCCGCAACGCGGCCGCACCCGATGACGAAACCAACTATCGCGGACTCCTATTGGCCATGGAAGAGCTCGCAGCGAATGGTGTCACAACGGTCAGCGATGCCGGCGGATATTGGGGTCAGAACCACCCCGCAGCATGGGAACGAGCCCTCGCGGAGGGCACGCTGACGGTCCGGGCTGCGAACAGTCTCTATGTGTACCCGGGCCTACCGATCGACGAGCAGCTCGCCGAGCTCGAAGCTCGGTTCTCGAACGACTCGGATTGGCTGCGTTTTGACACCGCCAAGGTCTATGTCGACGGGATCCTCGACCTCGGTACCGCGTCGCTGCTGGGGCCCTATGACGTCCCGGTCGATGAGCACTACCCGTCGGGGTTCAACTACTTCACCCCCGAACAACTCAGCACCTACGTCAACGAGCTGCATACCATTGGCTACCGGATCAGCTTTCACGTGATCGGCGACAAAGCTGTTCGGGACGCACTCGACGTCATCGAAGCCATCGATGACAACGCCCAATCCATCGCCGACCGGCGGCATCGCACCACCCACACCTACCTGGTCCACCCCGACGATCTTCCCCGCTTCGCTGAGATCGGCGTGATCGCCGACTTCCAACAATCCGCCGACGCTGTGGCAACCGACTACCACGAGTTCCTGGCCGAGTTCGTCGGCGACCAAGCCTTCGATCTCATCCCCACCGCCCAACTCATCGAAGCCAACGCGACCGTCACCCTGTCGAGCGACTGGGACGCCGGACCCCTCCCACCTCTCGGCACCATCGAACGGTCACTCACCCGTGACGCGAACGCCGTTCCCGACCTCGAAACCGCCCTGGCGATGCACACCATCGACGCCGCCTACGCCCTCGGCCACCACGACACCACCGGATCGATCGAAGTCGGCAAGTTCGCCGACTACGTCGTGCTCCAGCACAACCTGTTCGATCTCGACCCAGCCGACATCGATGACACCACCATCCTCTTCACCGTGGTGGCCGGCACACCCATTCACCAAGACCTCGCCTTCACCCCATGATCCCGAACAGGCATCGTCAACTCCCCGTTCTGCGAATCGCCGCCGAGTTGGCCGCGGGTTGGGGCAGCGGTTTGGCCGCAACGACCGACAAGTACAGTTCCGCCCGTTCCAACTTCGAGTTCGCGGTAGTGGTTGATGACCGCGACAACTGCTGGCAACCACCCGCCACTTCACCCTCGACACAGCATTCCTGCACCGCCACTACGTCCTGTTCTTCATCCACGTCGAGGCCCGCCAAGTGTTGCTCGCGGGGCAACCGCCAACCCCACCGGCGACTGGACCCCCCAAGCAGCCCGCAACCTGTTCCTCCACCACACCGAACACCTCAACGGTGCCCGCGCTCTCGTCCGCGACCGCGGCCGCCGAATCATCGATGCCTTCAACGAGATCCTCCGAACCGCCAGATGCGACAGCCTCATCAACGAGCACCAACACGCAGCCTGACCAGGGGCGACAGAGTTTCCGAGCCCCACAACTTGTCCCTTGGGAGCTGCACATGGGTGAACCGGTGACCACCCCCTTCTCTTCACCCATCCAGGACGGACCAACACTGGCCCACATGGGGGTGGGTACCGCGGTGGTGGCCGGCCACGCCCGCGGAACTGATCTCGACTTCGCCGGTGTCGCCCCATCAGCCGGATTCTGTGACCAGGCCGAGCTCACCCGGCAGTTCGCCCGCTCCCGCAGCGAGATCCCCGCCCGCTTCCGGCGGAGACGATGTACCCAAACCGCCAATCCGAAAGCCAGGATCGACCCATGACCGCCTACTCCCTCGCCGACAAATACACCGCCAACACCGGAACCGTGTTCCTCACCGGCATCCAGGCGCTCGCCCGCCTCCCAATCGAGCAACTCCGAGCCGATCGCGCCCAGAACCTCAACACCGCCGCCTTCGTCTCCGGGTACCAGGGATCACCCCTCGGTGGCCTCGGCGAAACAGTCCAGATTGCAGCCTCGACCACTCCCGAACTCCCCATCGTGTACCGGCCAGGGATGAACGAGGAGTACGCGGCTTCCGCGGTCATGGGATCCCAACTCGTCTCAACCCGCGCTGAAGCCCGCTACGACGGCGTCGTCGGCATCTGGTACGGCAAGGCCCCCGGGGTCGATCGCGCTGCCGACGCCTTGCGCCACGCAGTCTTCGCCGGCACATCCAGACACGGGGGAGCCGTCGCGATCGTTGGCGACGACCCAGCCGCCAAGTCCTCAACCATTCCCTCGTCCTCGGCCGGCTTGATCGCCGACATGCACATGCCGCTGCTCTACCCCGGTGACCCGGGCGAAGCCCTCGACCTTGGACTCCACGCCATCGCCATGTCGCGAACGACCGGGCTGTGGTCGGCGCTCAAGATCGTCGCTGATGTTGCGGACGCCACCGCCAGCATCAACCTCGACCCCGACCGTGTCCAGCCCATCATTCCGCAGATCGACGGCCGGCCCTACCACCACCAGCCCGACGGACGTCTCCTCACCCCTCACACGGTCGAACTCGAACGCGAAATCCTCGAGACCCGATATGAACTCGCACGCGACTACGCCGCCAGCAACGAGCTGAACCACGCCACCGTCAACCCAACCGACGCGTGGATCGGGATCATTGCATCGGGTATCACCTTCCGCGAGGTACGCGAAGCGCTCGCCCGACTCGGTCTCGACGACGAACGCAGCATCGCCGACGCCGGCATCCGACTGCTCAAGATGGCAATGCCCATTCCCTTCAACGCCTCGACGATCCGACGCTTCGCCGACGGCCTCGACGAGATCTTCGTCATCGAAGAAAAACAGCCCACCATCGAGTCACTTGTCAAAGATGCCCTCTACCCGATGCCCCAACGCCCGAGTGTCGTCGGCAAGACCAACGAATGGGAACAGTCACTGTTGCCGGCATGGGGCGCACTCGATGCCGACATCATCGTGCCCCACCTCCGAGCTCGCCTCGAGCCTCGAGTCGGAGCTCGGCTCAAGCCTCGACTACCCGAACGTGAACGATCGCTCATACCCCTCGATGTCGAGCGCTCGCCCTACTTCTGCTCCGGCTGCCCCCACAACCGCAGCACCCAGGTTCCGCAAGGCGCAGTCGTCGGTGCCGGCATCGGCTGCCACACCATGACCCTGCTGATGAACGAAGAACGGGTCGGCGACCTAGCCACTATCACCTGCATGGGCAACGAGGGCACACCCTGGATCGGCATGAGCGACTTCGTCGATATCCCCCACATCTTCCAGAACCTCGGCGACGGCACCTACTTCCACTCCGGACAACTCGCCATCCAGGCCGCCGTCGCCGCCAACATCAACATCACCTACAAGCTGCTCTACAACGGAACCGTTGCCATGACCGGCGGCCAAGACGCCGAAGCCGCACTCGACCTCCCAACGGTTGTCCGCCAGCTCCTCAACCAGGGCATCGCCCGAGTACTCATCACCAGCGACGACCCCAGTCGGTATCGCAAACAGCTCCCACCAGGTGTCGAACGCTGGGACCGAACCCGACTCATCGAAGCTCAAGAAGCACTGGCCCAGACCCCCGGTGTCACCGTGTTGATCCACGACCAAGCGTGCGCCGCCGAGGCCCGCCGAGCCCGCAAACGGGGACTCATTGAAGGGCCGCACCAGCGGGTCGTCATCAACCACCGGGTCTGTGAAGGTTGCGGCGACTGCGGGCAGGTCAGCAACTGTCTCTCAGTTCAACCGGTCGAGACCCCCTTCGGGCGAAAGACGACGATCGACCAAACCACCTGCAACCTCGACTACAGCTGCACCGAAGGCGACTGCCCAGCTTTCATGACCGTGAAACCCCGGAAGGTGCCCTGGCTCCGCCGTTCACGCAGAACAGAAGAGCAAGACACAGCAGTCCGCTCCGACGCTCCGAACCAGCCGCCGCCGGTCGCAGAACCCACCCTCATCGTCCCCGCCGACGACTTCACGGTCCGGATCACCGGCATCGGTGGCACCGGAGTCGTCACCGTCGCTCAGATCCTCGGAACTGCCGCCATGCTCGACGGCTTCCACGTGCGCGGCCTCGACCAAATCGGACTCTCCCAGAAAGCCGGTCCAGTGGTCAGCGACCTTCGTCTCAGCAAGACCCGACCCTCGTTCACCAACCGGCTCGGCGAATCCCAGGCCGACCTCCTCCTCGCTCTCGACCAGCTGGTGGCCGCATCACCCCGGGGGCTCATGACCTGTGATCCGAATCGAACTGTGGTCGTGGGCTCCACCAGCTCGACACCGACGGGATCGATGATCACCGACCCCACGCTGGGACCACCGAACCCACACGAACTGGCGGATCGCATCGCCACCACCACCCGACCAGAACACTTCTGGACCGACGCACATGCGACCACTGTGGAACTCCTCGGTAGTACCGCATCAGCGAATCTCTTCGTCATCGGGATGGCCATCCAGGCCGGCGCCCTCCCTATCAGCGCAGGACACATCGAGGCAGCGATCGAGCTCAACGGCGTCGCCGCCCAGGCCAACAAGGCTGCCTTCGCATGGGGACGCGCCCAAGTCGCCGACCCCACAACCACAACACAACACCTCGCAGCACCCTCCCAGAACGAGATGCCCGCGAACGGCCAACGATTCACCCAGCGCCTCGAACAACTCGACCCGTCCCCCCAGCTCCGCGGCCACCTCGGCCTACTCGCCACCGAACTCGCTGAATGGGGCAACGACTCCACCGCCCACGACTGGTTCGACGTACTCGATCGTGTCGCGGCCGCCGAACGAGCCGTCGACCCGACTAGCTCGAGGCTCCTCACAGCTGTCGCTGACGGCCTCTTCAAACTCGCTGCCTACAAGGATGAGTACGAAGTCGCCCGCCTGCTCACATCCGAGCCCGGCCCAGCATCTGCCACCTCCGCAGCCAACACGGACGGTGTTGTTGCGTGGAAGCTCCACCCACCGATCCTCAAAGCCCTGGGCTCGAGTAGGAAACTGACCATCGGGACCTGGGCCGCCCCGGCCTTCCGACTTCTCGCCGACGGGAAACGACTCCGTGGATCGGTCATCGATCCCTTCGGCCGGACCGCCATTCGTCGGATCGAACGATCCCTCCCGGGGGAGTACCTCGACGCGCTCGACTCAGCGCTGGCGGTGCTCAGCGCCGATCGACTCGACGCCACGGTGGCACTCGCCGAGTCGGCACAGATTGTCCGCGGCTACGACGATGTGAAGCTGGCCAGCATCGATCAGTTCCGCGCCCGTCTCGAAGGCCTCGAGCCATCCGGATCGGCGGCTCGCAAGGAGACATGATGAGAGCCTTGCGTAGGAACGATGTGGGAGATCCCGAAGTCCTCTCCATCGCCCAACTCGACCCCCTCGCACACCTCCCGTGCTGGATCGGGCCCGAGGCCTCCGGTGTGTCGGAGGCCTCCGGTGTGATTGGCGCTGTCGGCGGCAAAGTCACCGAGTGGCGGGTTGGTGACAGGGTGTCCACCACCTCGCACCACACCGCGACGAATGCCGTCCGCAGCGACCATCTACACGCGAACCGGATGACAGGCATGCAACTGCAACTGAGACCGCACGCCGTACTGATGGCGATGGTGCTCTTGCTTGGTGTGAGCGCTGGCAGGTGATGTGCTGGTTGTAGTGGCCGGTTCGGCCGATCGCGAGGCGTTCGAGGCGGCGCCGGTTCCAGATGATGACGTTCCGGCGCGGGCTCTATGCCCGCCGGAATCGAGATGCCATCTGAGTACGTCTAATCGTCAGCGGCCTGATCCGGAGGTGCATGGTCCGTTGTCTGGGATCCTCGCCTCTCCAGCTCCCGGCTGATCTCCGCAATGCGAGCTTGGACCTCTCCCGCACCTGCTGCACTCAGAATCGCCTCATTGATGGGCCCGAATTCGGCCCCAGACGCGCTCATTCCACCCCCACCTCCGGATCCACCGGCCATTGATACGAGGTCGAGCTCTTGCTTCTCCAGCGCCTGAAGCTGTGAGCGCCTTACCTCGAGTTCTGCCTCGAGGGCTTCCGTCGTCCGAGAAGAGTCCTTCCTCTCCTTGAACACCTCCGCGCGGCTCCTCAACTCGTCCTGTTCCTGCCGTAGCGCATAGCTTCGCTCGAACTCGTGGTCCGCTAGTCCAACCAGTTCATCTGCGATCTCCGCCATCCGGCGGACGAGAGCATCGAGGTCCTCAGCCATTTGAGCAACGTAGCAGCGACGGTCCCCTCGATCCACTGACGGGATGACACTCGATGTCGGCGGACACCGAGGCCAGTAGTTGGTGGCGGGCTTCGGTCAGATCACCTCGGCGGGCCGCCCACCACGCGCTACTGCCGGACACAGCGCCCCTAGCAGTCCACGATGTAGGGCTCGAACGGCACCTTCGACAGCACCTCGTTGCCATCGTCGGTGATGACCAACGGCCGCTCCATCCGAAGGCCGCCTACGCCAGGCAGATTGGCGGTGACCGCTATCTCCTGCATGTAGTTCGGCTCGAGCACATAGTCGGGGTCAGAGACACCTGGTATCTCCACATCGGTCAGGGTCGGGTACCACTCGTCACCCATATGGCCAATCCCGTGTCCGAAACCGCGGATGAAACCGGCCCAACCCTGCTCGGCGACGAACTCTCGCGTCTGGCGCGCGACCTCGCCCAACGTCCGCCCCGGTTGCATGTTCTCGACCAACCTCTCACAGGTCGCGGAGAACCCCTCGATGACGGTTCGTTGGGCGGGTGTGGGCTCACCGAGGACCGCGTTGTGGGCAACATCACCGAGCATCAAGCCGTACATGGCGTGCAAGTCGATGAGGACGAACTCGCCCCTCTGCACCAGCTTGTCGGTGGCCGGGGTGCAGGCACCGGTCCAGGTACGGGGACCCGACGCAATCTCCTGTCCCCCGGTGAAGGTCCAGGCAAACTCGCTCCCCCCATCACGCATCGCCTTCTCGGCGACCCCGGCAATCTGCTTCTCGCTCATCCCGGGCCGAAGGGACCGAGCAACCGCCTCATGTCCGTAGTCGACGATCGCAGCCGCCTGTCGCATCAGGCTCACCTCGGCGTCCTCTTTCACCCTCGTCAGCCGGTCCACGATCTCGTGACCATCGACCAGGACGGCGTCGGGAAGAGCCCCCTGCAAGTCCAAGTACTCGACCCGGGTGATGAAGCCCTCAGGAAGATAGACCGACGACCCGTCCTCGATCCCGAGTCGACCGCCTGTCAGCCCGAGTTCGGTGATCTGGGCGGCAACAGTGGCCATCATGGGTTGGCGGGAATAGCCGACAACACGGTCCAGCCATCCCTCCTGACCGAGGCGCACCGAGTCCATCGAAGGGCAGACCAGGATGACGTCACCCTCAGCGGGAACGATCACCGCGCTACGCCACGGACAGAACGCGCCACAAGCGTGGGTGACGGTCTTGAGCCTGGTGCCGATGAGGGCGTCGAGACCGGCCTCGCCGACAGCGGCCTTCATCCCGCCAAGTCGCGCGCTGGGATCCATGTGCACGGTGTACATCGGTCAGCTCCTATGGGACATTCGCGTCCTCAACCTAGACAGCCACCGATCGGTTGCCAGAGCCGAACGTCCCCAGGTCACCGGTCGAGATCGCGGTGTGGTGGATCGCCCGGATCACGGGCCCTCCTCAGGCGAGTGCGAAAGCCGAGACGCTAGCCGCCTCTGAACCGCCCACCCTCAGTGCCCGTTCACCGGCATGAGCGGCCGGGGCTGAAGACGCGGCGGCTCTCATCCAGCTTGTCACTAGGGTGGGGTTGCGACGACCGACCGAGGAGCCCAGATGCTGATCGTGACTTCCGAACACCTCCCTGGCTGCGAGATCACCGCGGTGCATGGACTGGCCCAAGGGTCGACGATTCGCGCCAAGCACCTCGGACGCGATATCGGAGCCGGGCTCAAGAACCTCGTCGGGGGAGAGCTCAAGGGCTACAGCGAGCTCATGGAGCAATCGCGAAACGAAGCCATCGAGCGCATGACCGAGCATGCAGCATCGATGGGAGCCAACGCCATCATCGCCGCGCGTTTCACGACCAGCGAGCTTGCAGGCGGAGCAGCCGAGGTCTACGCATACGGCACCGCGGTAACCATCGCGTAGCCCTTCACCACAGGCACCAAGCCGGGCCGTCGCACTCGTCGGGACAACGCGGTAGCCGGCTTCTGGGGGCGGGCTTGAATCGAGATCCTGTGGTGGCGCTGGCCGCGACACCGAGGAACCGACCCCAGTCATCAGCCGAGCGTTCACGACCCCAAGCACGGCGCCGATGCACCACGGGCACCAGGGCCCTTGGCCTTCACACCCGAGCCCGACCAATCACACCAACCGGATCGTGATCGGCAGGGTGATGGGGCCAGGGGGCCCCAAGGAGACGTTGGGCCCTGCGCCCCGCGCCGGTGATTCTGAGATGCTCAGCTCATGCCCAGAGCTGGTTCTGCCCGCCTAGTCCTGAGCTTGTTCGTCGCCTCGGTCCTCACCAATGCCGTCCTCGGTCGGCGGCAAGGGGCGTGTGCTCGTCTCCACCACCCGCCCTACTCATGTCGAGATGGTGCACGATGCACGACCCGGACCAAGTCATCGCCGGGGCGTCTTGACCCGCCCGGTAGCCGGCACTCGAGTGTGGGTTGCGGTGGCGTTCGACTGGTCGAGGGTGGGTGCAAGGGCGGACGGACAGGAGGGGTGTGGAAGGGTGTGACACAGCATCTGTGGGAGCCACTTGCTGGCGGTGGCGGGTAGCGTCCGGTTGGTTGTGTCGACCTGGAGGTGGCCATGTCCTTCGACTTCGATCGGATCGTCGATCGAACCCATACCAATGCGATCGCGGTCGACGGGTTCCGGGAGTATCTTCTCGAAGACCCCGGGCAGACGCTTCCCTGTCCCGATGCCGAGGCAATCGCCATGTGGGTGGCGGACATGGCGTTCGCAACCGCGCCTGTCGCGCTCGAGGCGATGCTCGACCGCGTTGAGCATCCCCTTTTCGGCTACACCCTCTCGCTCGATTCCGAGTTCGAGGATGCCTTTCGAAGCTGGTGTCGGCGTCGTTATGGCTGGGTACCCGACCTCGAGCACTGTTTGCCCGCACCCGGGATCGTGCCCGCGCTCTACAACCTCGTCGATCTCGTCCTCGAGTCGGGCGACAAGGTGGTGGTCCACACGCCGGCCTACGAACCTTTCAGGTCTGCGGTCACCCACCGTGGCTGCGAACTCATCACGAGTCCGTTGACCCGACGTGCTGACGGCCGAGTATCCGCTGACCTCGACCAGCTGGCCGCGACCTTGACCGATCCCGCCGTTCGGATGTTCATTCTGTGTCACCCCCACAACCCGACCGGTCACGCGTGGAGCGACGACGAGCTTCGGGCCATGGCCGAGCTGTGCTTTGCCAATGGAGTGCTGATCGTCTCCGACGAGATTCACTGTGATCTGTTGCGTACTGGTCGGCGCCACACCCCACTGGCCAAGCTGTTTGGGGAGTCGGACCAGATAGTGACCTGCATGTCCTCGAGCAAGACGTTCAACCTGGCGGGGCTTGGGCTAGCCAACGTGATCATCCCAAACGACGAGATCCGTGCCCGGTGGCAGGACCGCCACTTCCCAATGGTGAATCCGATCAGTTTGGCGGCCGCCACCGCGGTGTTCGCTCGGGGCGACGAGTGGCTCGAAGAGCTCAAGAGCTACCTCGATGCCAACTTCGCCCTCGTCGACCAGATGCTCGTCGATCGCCTGCCCGCCTCCGTGTTCCGAGTCCCCGATGCCACCTACCTGGCCTGGATCGACCTCGGCGCCTACGTGCCGACTGGGCTGAATCTGACCAGCTACTTCGCCCAGCGCTCGGGTGTGCTCCTCGAAGGTGGTGAGAAGTTCGTCGCCGATGGAGGTGACTGCATCCGGCTCAATCTCGCTTGCCCCCGATCCCAACTCGAGGAGGCGCTGACCGGGATCATTGACGCGACACTCGCACTGGCCCATGAACCGCGGTGAGGCCAGTGGATTGCCGGTGTGGGGAAATTGGGCAGTCTGACCACATTTCTTGTGGGTCAAGCTGCCCCAGAACGGCCGAATCCGGCAGCCGGGACCACCGGGTAACGGTTCCGCGGAACCGCCCTTCCGTCCCATCCGGGAGATGCCGTTTGGGCCGACCGGGCCTGGCGGCCCAACACGGCGTTCTGGTGGCCAAGCATGATGGTCTCTAGACGGTTTGGTACGTTTGTTTCGTCAAGACGCTGAGCGCGGTCCGCCCACCGAAAATGGGCAGGCAACCGCGGCGTGAGCCCACCCCGCTCAGGTCGTTGCCCAGGTGCGGGTGCAACCCAGGAGTCTGACCCATGAAGACCATCATCGAGCCGTTCCGCATCAAGTCGGTCGAGCCGATCCGATCCACCACGCGGGAGGAACGTGAGGGACTCCTCCGGGCGGCCCACTGGAACACGTTTCGACTCCGCTCCGATGATGTGCTCATCGACCTCCTCACCGATTCCGGGACGACGGCGATGAGTGCCGCCCAGTGGGGAGCGATGATGAACGGCGACGAGAGTTATGCCGGATCACCGTCGTTCGAACGGTTCGAGGCTGGGGTACGAAACCTCTTCGACTTCGCCCACATCATCCCCACCCACCAGGGGCGAGCGGCCGAAGCGATCCTCTTCTCGATCCTCGGCGGGCAGGGTCGCACCGTGCCGTCGAACACCCACTTCGACACG
>JAAEMS010000356.1 GCA_024225275.1 Actinomycetes bacterium | reverse complement strand
TGGTGACCCATACGCATCGACCCAGTCTATTTTGAGGCTGACCGGATGCCCCTTCTGCGGACTGGCCGGCTCCCCATTGCCGAGTTGTCGATTTGGGAGGGTTGGGCCCTACCCTCAGAGCTATGTCGACTCCCCCCGCCGACGTGCCCTTCGAGACCGGCCAGGGATCTCCAGCGCAGCGTCTCACCTCGGCCTGGTTCGACCTCGATCAGAGCGGAATCACCGAGTACGTCTATGGCCCTGAGCCGCTCGACGCCACCCAGACCCGGATCCTCACCCTCATCTGTGAGGTGGGTTCGGCTCCGGTGAGTGAGCTCCGTGGTCGACTCCAGGTCGACCCCTCCACCACCAGTCGAGCCGTCAGCCGGCTCGTCGTAGCAGGCCTGGCCGAGCGTCGCCGCCACATGGCCGATCGGCGAGTGGTGCTCGTGGCCCCCACCGCGGCCGGTCAGGCTCGCCACGACGACGCCCGGCACCGCACCGAGGCGCTCATGACCGCAGCCCTCGACGGTCTCTCCGAGGTCGAGCGCGATCCCCTGATCCGCAATGTCGAGCTCTTCGTCGAGCAGGCTCGAAAGTACCTTTCGATGGCCGAGACCTCCGGCTGACAACCCTTCGCGGTTGACCCTCGATGCAGGGGCGGGCAGGGTGACCCGACAACGCCCACGGTCGGGAGGCTCAGTGGCCGAGGAAGACGAATCCGGCGAGGACGAACAGACACCGCTCGAGGCGCTGGGGATCCTGGCCAGCCAAACAGCCACCATCGCGCCCGGCCTCGACCATCTCGAGGCCTACACGATGGAAGGCCTGCTCACCGTGATGTGGCACGGCCCCAGTGAGGCCGAGCGGGTGGTGGCCATGGTGGGCGGCGCCATGGGTGGATTGCTGGGCGCGGGTGGCCTCTACCACGAGATCGGTGTGGCTCTGGCTGACATGGGCATTGGTGTGCTCCGGGTGGGGTACCGGCGACCCAACGACCTCGATCTCTGTACCCATGATCTACTGGCGGCCATGGAGCTGGCCGCCCGTCATGGGGCCCGGCGGTTCGTGACCGTGGGCCACTCGTTCGGCGGGGCGGTCGCCATCCGCGCCGCGTCACGGTTGACCGACACAGCTGCCCCGGGCGTCGTCACCCTGGCCACCCAGTCGGCGGGATGTGAACCGGCCGAGGAGCTCGTCAACCGCCGGCTCCTGTTCATACACGGGGACCACGACCAGATCCTTCCCCACCAGTCCAGTGAGATGGTCCGTTTCCTGGCTGGAACCGGTGAGCTGATGATCATCCCGGGTGGTGACCACCTCCTGGCCGGAGCCCGCGACGAGATCCGGGAACGGTTGCTGGCCTGGATCCCCGAGGTGCTGGCCGGAGACTGAGTTGTTGGGCCGAGGCGCCAGCATCCTGCCGGCTGATTGCTAGCGAGCGACTCGGCTGGTGACGAGAGCCCCCGGGGCCCTTGGAACGGCCTTGGCCACTTCGGCGGGGGTAACGGTCCAGTCGATGACGGTGGTGCCGGTCAAGGGGTCAGCGTGATGCTCGGCCAGGGGTCCAGGGGAGTCATCGCTTCACCTCGAAACCGTCTTCGGTGAAGCCCACTTCGTTCCCACGGTTGATCGATATCCAGTCGCGGGCCTCGAGGTAGGGGCGGAAGGTCTCGGCGATGAGGCGCTCGTCGTTCTTGGTCTTGGGACGCTGGATCTCGTACAGGTGGGGGAACTCGACCCAGCCGGCCACGGTGTTCCAGAGGCGGATGGCGGCCTCGCCGGTGGGTGGGTCGATGACGACCGGGCCGAACAGGCACTGCTCGGTGCCGTCGTCGTTGGGGAAGAACAGGGTGGGCACACCGAACCCACCGGCGTTCATGACCTTGTTGTGTTCGTCCCGGACCTCGTCGTGGGTGGAGTCATCGGCGATGGACTCATCGACCAGGCCGGGGTCCATGCCGATCTGGCCGAGCAGGTGGCGGGCCACATCGGGCTCGTGGGGCTTGTTGCCGTCGACATGCAGAGCCTTGCCGGTGACTGCGTACCAGTCGTCGAGGTGTTGCATGTCGATGCGGCGCAGCAGGGCGCCGATGCGCATCATCGACCAGCCGTAGCTCCAGTCACGCTCCCACGGGTGCTTCTTGCCCTCCCGGCGGTTGACCTCTTCGAGGGAGAAGAACCGCCAGTTGACGGTGAGGTCCAGGGCGTCGCGAACCTCACGCATCCACAGCGACGTCTGATAGGCGTACGGGCACATCACGTCGAAGTGGAAGTCGAGAACGGTGGGCGCGGTTGGCTCGGTCATGGGTCCCCCAGGTTGTAGTGGGTTCAGTCTGGCAAAGCCTCGGGGACGTTTGCCTCTCCGGGAAGAGCCCGATCTGGGCGAGGATGAGTCCCCAGGGCAGATCGGGGGGTTTCCCCCACGCCTGGCCCTGCTCATCGCGGAGACCATGGAACCATGGATGATGACCCGGTCGAGAACCAGGAAGCCGGCCCCCACCGCGAGCTGGCGTCCCGGGTGGAAGGGCTCGAGAATCGCCTCAGCCGTATCGAGGCCGCCCTCGGCCTCGCTGAAGAAGTGTTGTCTTCTGAGTCCGACATGCCGCCGCCCCCCACCGCGGCCGATCGGATCGTTGCTCCCTCGGCCGGCGTGGGCCCCGCCCCTCACTCGCCTCCACCGCCACGACCGGCCCCCCGAACCTGGCCCGACGCCGAGGTGCTGTTGAAATGGGCCGGCGTGGTGTTGGTGTTCTTTGCCGGCGTCTTCGCCGTGAGCACCGGTGTCGACCGGGGCTGGATCGGTCCCGAGCTCCAGTTGGCCGGTGCGCTGACCGGTGGCATCGGTCTGATCGTCTATGGCCTACGCCTTGACCGCGTCCGTCCCCCATGGGGTCATGCGTTGGTGCACACCGGCCTCGGCGTGCTCTTCACCACCTCCGGCGCGGCCCACGGCTGGCTCGAACTCGCCCCCCTGTGGACCGCGGTAGCGGGAGCCTCGGTCGTGGCGGTCGTCGGGCTCGTCCTGGCCCGGCACTTGGACCGCGAGGCACTGGGGTTCAACGCTCTCGCCGGGTTCCTGTTGGTGCCCCTGCTCCTCGAGGTGTGGGATACCTGGACTGCCACCCTCCTCGCGGTCGGTCTGGGAGCTGTGGCAGCGGCGGTGACCGGTCTGGCGATCGAACGCCGGTGGGTCGGACTCCGGGTCGCCACCGCCTTCGTGGTCGGCGCCCTCTTCCTTCCCTTGGCCGGCTGGACCAACTCCGACGGAACCCAGACCGATGAACTGGCGGTCACCTTGGTGGCGGCCGGGTTGGCAGCCTTGTGGTGGGCGCTGCCGATCGCCGCGTTGTGGCAGAGGGTCAGCGCCCTGGGCATCTCCGCCGGTCTGCCCACCGCTTCCCGAGAACCCGAGGCCCTCGAGGCCCGGCTCACCCTCGGTGTGCCGGCCTGGGCCTGGTCCGTCCCTGCGATCGTGTGGTTCGACGCCAGTGAGCGGGATGCGGGCTTCTTCGCCTGGGCCGTAGCGATCGGATTCCTCGGGCTGGCGTTGATCGCCCAGCCCTGGTGTCGTCGATCCCACTGGCTGGGTCAGTTGGTCGGGGTGAGCATCCTGGCCACCATCGGCCTGGCCATGGCGACCTCGGGTGATGTCGTGTTGGCCGGCTTGACGGTGCAGGCACTGGGCCTTCTGGTTGTGGCCCGGGCCCTCGACGACGACCTGCTGCTGATGGTGAACGCCGGGATCCTCGGCCTGGTGGCGGCCCCGATGACCGTTGGCCTGATGGCCGAAGCGGTAGCCAACGACGCCCCTTTCCTCAGCGATCTGACCTACCTGGCCGCCGTGGCAGCTCTAGCTGCCTCGGTGTATGTGTTGCGCGACCTTCGGGAGATCCGCTGGATGGCGGCCCTCGTGCTGGCGGCGATGATGCTGTGGCTCCTGGCCACCCTGGTCCACCTGCCTCAGGGCCATGTCGCGGTTTCGATCACCTGGGCGGCTCTGGGGATCGGAGTGCTCCTGGCCGGTGCCGTACTCCAGCGCACCGACGTAGGGTCGGCCGGACTGGTCGTCCTGGCCGTGACCATGGCGAAACTGTTCATGGTCGATCTCTCCGAGGTCGACACCTTCTGGCGGGCCGGCCTGTTCCTCGTCGTCGGTGCCGGGATCCTGCGCCTCGGCTATGCCCTACCCGCCCTCACCGGCTCGGATCAGGACGAGGCTGACCCCGAGGACGCGGGCGTCGACACCATCGACACCGTTCGGGCCTTCGACTAGTACGGGGCCATGTCCGATCCGATCACCGAGAGCTACTCGACCCTCGACTCCGAACGCGACGGGCCCGTCCTGCGCATCTGGTTCGACCGGCCCGCCAAGCTGAACGCCATCGATTCGGTGGTGCTGCGCGAAGTCGGCGACCTCTTCCTGACCCTCGACAAGGAGTTCGATGCCCAGGTGGTCGTGCTCGGGGGGAAGGGGCGGAGCTTCTCGGCCGGCGCCGACCGCAAGCCCGCCCCGGATCCCGATGCCCCCACCACTACCCGGGGCAAGCGGTGGCACTCCCACCTGGGACGGCGGGCCTGTCGGGCCATCGAGGACTGTGCCATCCCCACGGTGGCTCGGGTCCAGGGGCACGCCATCGGGGGTGGAATGTGCTTCGCCGTGTCGTGCGATTTCCGCATCACGACCCCTGAGACCATGTGGTATCTGCCCGAAGTCGAGCTGGCCGTCCCTCTGACCTGGGCGGCCATCCCCCGGCTCATCGGCGAGATCGGCATGGCCCGTACCCGTCAGCTGGTGATGATGGCCCACCGGATCGACGGCGAGACGGCCGAGCGATGGAACGTGGCTCACGAATGTGTGCCCGCTGATGAGCTCGACGACGCCGTTGCCCGGTGGACCGACCGTCTGGTCGACCTGCCCGAGCTGGCCATCCACATGACCAAGACCACCTTTCGGGGCTACAACCGGCTGCCCTCGCTGGGCGACGTGTCCGAGACCGATGCCGACCTGATCGCCCTCGCCCAGCAGCACCCTGACTGGGCCGAGCGTTTCCAGATGTGATGATGGGTCATGGCTGACGACGAAGACGTACCCTCTGGGTGGTATCCGGACCCTGCCGACCCTGGGCTCGAGCGGTTCTGGACAGGGAGCGAATGGTTCGGCTCGCCGCGGACGGCCATCATCCCGCGTCTCCCGTCGGAGCCCCCGCCGCCAAGGCTCCAGTCGCCTCCTTCGTCGAGCCCACCACCACCCACCGGAGCTCCTTCACCGTCTGGGCCTCCACCGCCAACCGGGCCACCCTCATCGGTTGGGACGCCCCCGTCGTACTCCTCCGCGGCGCCCCCTATCTGGCCGCGGAAGAGCCGAGCCGGGCTTGCTCTCGGTCTGTCGATCGCCGGGTTCTTCTGTTGCGGCATCCTCTCGGTCGCGGGCATGATCCTGGGGAAACAGGACATGAACGCCATCGACCGGGGTGAGACCGATCCGTCCCAGCGAGGTATGGCCCAGGGCGCCTTCGTCGTGGGCTTGATCATCACCGCACTCCTGGTGGTGGGTCTGGTCCTCTACGTCGTGAGGACTGCCTCCATCATCGAGTCGAATCAAGTCGGATGATCGCCCTTCGTGCCACCCGCGAACTCGACTCGCGTTGGCTCTGGCTGGGTGGGGCCATCGGCCTGGCTGTAGTCCTGATCAACCTCGACGAAGATGGCCCTGTGCTCTGCCCGTCGCGGGCGTTGACCGGCGGGTACTGCCCCGGGTGCGGCATGACTCGGGCCACGGGCCGCGTTCTCAGGGGTGACTGGGGCGCGGCGTGGCGTCAGCATCCCCTGGTGTTTGTCGTGCTGGTCCAACTGGCCGTCGGAGCATTGGCCGTCGCCCACGGCGGGGGGTGGCGCGACCGTCTCCACCGGTATCTGTCGCCCCTCCTGATAGGCAACGTCGCGGTGTTTGTGGGCGTGTGGGCCCTGCGTCTCGCCCAAGGCGAGATCCCGGCGCCCTGGTGACCGGACGCGGCGCGACCCCCGGCCCCTGACCGACGTCTGGCTTACGATCGGTGGCCATGGACGACCGATCAGTGATCTCCGCCACCCTCCAGCACTACTACGACGCCTGGGAGACGCGTGACCACGAGCTGTACCGGACGGTGTGGGCCGAGGGTGCTGCCTTCGCCGACCCGCCCACCGACGGCGAGGTCCCGCCCACCGGGTTCGACCAGATCTTGGCGGGGATGGAGGAGGTGTGGTCGCGCGCTGACTCGATCACCTATGACCGACACCGGATGTGGCACTGCGGCCATTCGGTGGCGGTTCACAGCACCGTTGTGATGAAGATCCCTGACGCGCTGGCCCACGTACCGCTCATCCATGTCTTCCGGTTCGACGACGAGGGCCTGATACGCCGGCTCGAGGCCTTCCTCGACTTCGACCAGGTCGAGATGGTCGAAGGCGACCGCCCCGATTGGATGCCCCTCTCTGCCTAGGTGGTCCGCCGGAGGGTGGTGACAGTACGGGGTAGAGTCCGGGCATCGCCTGAGAGGAGACGACCGTGAACATCCCCGAGCCCACCGATGCAACCCTGAGCGAGCTGGTCAGCGCCGCCGTCAGCGGCCAGTCGGAGATGGTCGACCTCAGGCGCCGGATCCACCAGGAGCCCGAACTGGGCCTCGATCTGCCCCTCACCCAGGCCAAGGTGCTGGAGTCGCTCGACGGACTGCCCCTCAGCATCGAGACCGGTGAGGCCACCACGTCGGTGGTGGCCACCCTCGAGGGCGGGGGTGACGGTCCCACCATCCTGCTGCGGGGCGACATGGACGCCCTGCCCATGCCCGAAGACTCAGGAGAGCCCTTCGCCTCCCGCTTCGACGGGAGGATGCACGCGTGCGGCCACGACTCCCACGTGGCGATGCTGGCGGGAGCGGCCCGTATTCTCTCGGCTCACCGCGACTCGCTGAACGGGCGGGTGAAGTTCATGTTCCAGCCCGGCGAAGAGGGTTACGCCGGAGCCAAGGTCATGATCGAGGAGGGAGTCCTCGAGGCTCCGGCCGTCGATGCCGCCTTTGCCGTGCATATCAGCCCCAACGTCGCCGCCGGGTCGGTGGCCTCCAGAGCCGGGTCCATGCTGGCTTCGGCCGACACCTTCAAGCTCTCCGTGATGGGCAAGGGTGGGCACGCCTCGATGCCTTACGCCGCCATCGACCCCATCCCGGTGGCCTGCGAAATCGTTCAGGCCCTCCAGACCATGATCACCCGGACCATCAACGCCTTCGATCCCGCGGTGCTGACCGTCGCCCACATAGAGGCCGGAACCACCAGCAACGTGATTCCCGAATCGGCTCTCGTCGAGGGCACCCTCCGCACGGTGTCGGAGGCGACCCGGGCCCGGGCCAAGGAGGGGATCGCCCGAGTGGCCCAGAACGTGGCGGCCGCCCACGACTGCACGGTTGGGATCGATCTCTCTGACGGCTATCCGGTCACGGTCAACGACGCCGGCATTTTCGGCTTCGCCGCCGATGTGGCCCGCGACCTGCTCGGACCCGACCAGGTGACCGAGATGCCCACCCCGATCATGGGCGCGGAGGACTGGTCCTATGTGCTCCAGCAGGTGCCAGGGGCCATCTTCTTCCTGGGCGTCTGCCCCGACGGTGACCTTCCGTCCCAGGCCCACGCCTGCCATTCGAACAAGATGCGCCTGCACGAATCGGCCATGATCAATGGTGCCGCCCTCTACTCATCCGTGGCCGCCCGCTATCTGGTCTGATCCCACCTCTTGGCGCGGGACCTCCAGGAGGCAACGACTCGGCGGTGGAACCCACCGAATGGCGTTACCGGCGGAGGTCGATGACAGGTTCGCCGCCGGTGTCGGTGCTGCGGGCCAGCATGACCCGGTTGCCGCCCCGCTCGGTGGCCTCGGTGGCAGCCCGGATGGCCAGCTCGAGAGGGCTCACCGCCACCACCCCCGTGACCGGACTGACGCCTGAGCTGCCGGTGAAGGTCACCTGGCCGACATCGACAAGGGTGCTCTGCCCCATGTGCTCGACGGCCTGCTCGGCGAGGCCGAGGGCCTCGGCCGATGAGGTGTCATGCAGCAGCAAGGCGAAATGGCCCCGGCCGAGATGGGCGAGGGTGTCACCTGGATTGGCGAGCTCGGCCAGCCGTCGAGCGGTGGTGCGCAAAACGATGTCGACCCCTTCGGGGCCGAGCTCGGTGATCCGCTCCTCGATGCCGTCGAGGAGCAGGGCGATCACCGTTTCGGTGATCTGACCGGCCCGCCGGGTTCGGGCTACGGCCTGGTCGAGGCGGTCGGCGAACAGGGCCCGGTTGGCAAGTCCAGTGATGGGGTCGGTGGAAGCGTCCTGGAACAGGCCCGGTTCGTCGTCGGCGTCGACGACGTGCACAGTGCCCATGAGCCGCCGGTGGGCGTCGTCGGGGAGGACCAGGCCCTGGATCGATATGGGGCGTTCAGCGCCGGTGGCGCCTATCAGGCGGATATCGAGGTCGAGATCGGTGAGCTCGCCGGCCCGGATGCGGGTGAGGGCCTCGTCGGCCCGGTCGCGATCGTCGGGGTGGATCAGCTTCACGATGTCGTCCAGCCGCTGGAACTCATCGGACGAGCTGAAGCCGAGCAGCCGGCGGGCCCGGACCGAGCAGTAGATCTGGTCGGTGGA
>JAAEMS010000355.1 GCA_024225275.1 Actinomycetes bacterium | reverse complement strand
GATGATGGCGATGACATGGTGGTGTCGAAAGAAGAGCTGCTAGCTGCTTTAAAAGAAGAAGTTGATCTAGAGAACCGCCCGCACCCTGGCGAACCGTCCGTTGGTGACCGCCCGTGACTGTGTCACACACTCGTTCTACACTGGGGCCTATGTCCACGATCGAACTCCCCGACGACGTCGCAGCCGCACTCGCTGCCGCCGCGGCTGAGCAGGGCGTGAGCGTCGATGAGTTGGCCGCTGAGACGATCTCGGCCCGGTTCGGGCCCAAGCGGCGCACACTGAGTTTCGTGGGTGCTGGCCGTTCGGGAAGCACCCGGGGCGGCGCTGAAGCTGAACAGCTGCTCGAAGAGGGCGGGTTCGGCATCGACACCGCCGACCGCTGACACGCTGCGAAACATGTTGCTTGTTGATACCGGCGTGTTCGTCGCAGCTGCTGATCTTGATGACCGGCACCACCACAGTTGCGCTGCGTTGATCGAAACCCACCCCGGCCCGCTCGTCACCACCCCGTTGGTGATCGCCGAAGCTGGGTGGTTGATCCGCCGCCAGCTCGACATTCCTACCGAGGCCGCTCTCTATGAAGCGCTCGCAGCAGGCGACATCGGTGTCATCGATCTCACCCCTGCCGACTGGGCCCGAATCGCGGGACTGCTCGACACCTACACCGATATTGGTCTCGATGCCGCTGACGCATCCGTCATCGCTGTCGCGGAACGTCTCGGCCAGACCGTGATTGCTACTCTTGATGAGCGTGACTTCCGGATCGTCCGCCCGGCCCACACCGAAGCCTTTGAACTTCTCCCCGGCCCCGCCTGAACCCAACCCGTTTAACGCGACAGACGAGCGCACACCCGCCTACCAGCCCATCTCCCGCAGGTTGGTTCATCTCCCGTTCCATCTCCCGTTTCACCTACCGGCGATCTCCCAAAGGCCGGGGGATGAGGTTCACACCAATACACCAAGGTGTTCACACGCCGTCGCCGGGCAAGGGACGTGGTTACGGGGTTTTGGTCCCCTGGCTCAACGGTTCCGCCTTCGGCGGACCCGTTTCGCTGCAAAGGGGACCACACATTTGCACTTCTTCGAAATGCGCCCAACCACAACCCGTTCCCGAAGCCTTTGAGGGCAACCCGAAACGGAGTTTCGGGGCGGCAGGACAACGAGCGCAGCGAGGCGTCAGCGGCCTCTGGGCACCTACCGATCCCACCTACCGCTTGACCCTCGGCCACCTACCGATCCTGGAGGTCCGCCAGGATCTCCAGTTGTGTCACGGCGATCTCCTCACACAAGCAGATGGCTGGAGGCCACCTACCGTTGACCACGCTGAGCACCACGAGGTCGACAACGCGGCATCTGAGCCAGGAAGGGTTTCTCGTGGCGGGTGACCCGGCCTGTCATCCACTCATGAAAGACTGAACGACAATGACGGCCGCGACCATGTCCACAAGCGTTCCAGGGAGCCCAGGTGTGTTCTGGCGCCCCTCCGCTGCGCTCCAGGTTGCCCACAGACCGACCCGAACCCCTGCCCTGGCCGCCGCCGTGTTGGCGGCCATCCTCGCGTTGGCCGTCATCCTCACCCTGACCGGGCCCGCGTCCGCGGCCACCACCCTGAATCCTGAAACCGCCGTCGCGGCCCAAACCCAGCCCGCGGCCGTGTTCGTCGGGGCCGAGCAGCCCGCGAGCCCAGTTGTCGTCGGGCCAAACAGCGTCTACAGCTATGACCGCGTGTTGGGGTGTTGTGTTGCCCCAGGATCGCTAGTCGATGATTTCGTGCAGTCGGCGGCGTCATCGAGGACCCTTGGTGACAACTTGGTGGCGTCGGGAGTGACTCGGCCGGGGAACTCGGCTGCCCATCACATCGTTGCCGGGAATGCAGCTGGCGCTGCTGAGGCGCGTGCGACGTTGGCGAGGTTCGGGGTCGACATCAACTCTGTTGACAATGGCGTCTTCTTGCCGTTGAACACGAATGTCGCGAACCCAGCCGGCGCTGCGGTCCATTCGACTCTCCACACGAATGCCTACTACGCGGGTGTGAACGATCTCCTGGGTCAGGCGACAACGCGAACAGAGGCAGTCCAGGCGCTCGATGCAATTCGGTCTCAGCTGCTTTCGGGTGGGTTCCCATGATGGTGTCGGAGATGAGCTGGTGAGGGTTTATCGGCCAGCGGTGCCTGACGGCTTTGAGTGGGTCTTTCCACTTGACGAGAACGATTGGGAGATCTTCCGGTCGTTCGATGGCTCCTCGCGGTTGGCTTCATGGCGCCCAGTCAAGGTGCGTCTCGGGTATTCCGAGGAAGGCGTGGAGTACCGACCCGCGGTGATGCCGTGGATGGGTGGCCACGTCTTGGTTCTCAAACAGGAGGCAGTTGGTGCGGTCGGCCAGGCGCTCAGCCGCTGGGGGGAGCTGCTCCCGCTCGAGTGCGGTGAAGCCGAGTTGTTCGTCTTCAATGCCTTGCGGTTCGTGAGCGCTCTCGATGAGGATCGCTCTGATCTTCTGCGGTTCGGCGAGGGCCGGATCATGAAGATCAACAAGCACGTGTTCGATCCGCGAGCGATCGCAGATGTCGAGATGTTCAAGCTCACGGAAATGCCGCGGGGGTCGCTCTACTTGACCGATCCCGTCGTGGAACTTATCGAGCGGAGCGGCCTCGGTGGTACCGACTTCGAGCTGGTGTGGAGCGACGACACCTGCTGACCCCGTTCGAGTGTCAGCTGATGTTGGCGGTGAGGTTGCGGAGGCGGGTTTTGGTGACGAGGGCGTCGATGAATCGGGTGACGAGTTCGAGGTCGTCGGGGTCGAGTTCTGCGATGTCGTGGAGTTGGTGACCGAGGGCGTCTTCGGGGCTGGTGAAGGGTCGGCGGGGGGCGTTGTCGACGAGTAGGTAGTCGCAGGAGACTCCGAAGGTTTCGGCGAGGCGGACCAGGGCGTCGGCTGATGGGGTGATGCGTCCGTTTTCGTAGCGGCTGATTTGGGCTGCGTCGGCGTTGATGCGTTCGGCGAGGTCGCCTTGGGACCAGTGGTGTTCGGTTCGTAGTTGTTTGACTCGTTCGGCCAGCGCCATGGTGTGGGTGCCGGAAACTCGTCCGTGTGCTGTGAACAGGGGTTTCGCGGGACGCGACCCAGGTAGCGCGGGGTGTCGAGAGGCCCCTGATATCAGCTCCACCAATATCAGGCATGCTGATATCGGGCACGACGGAGTATTCGGCCCCCACAGCCCTGGCTGAGCGGTGGATCGCGTTGCGTAACACTGCCCGCCCTTCCCCGAATACCACGGGTACGCGGACGCGTCGTTTCTGTGACGGGACCTCACCTTGATCGTCTTGCCTGAGTTGGTTGAAACGATTGAGATCATCGACAACGGGTCGCGACCTTGTGCCCGCGCCTCGAGCAAGACCGCGTCCAACCGGTCTCAGACCGCGAGCTCGAGAACCTGATCACCACCTGTGCCCCGGTGGGTGGTGCCTGATGAGGTGTTGGTGTTCCTCGGGTCTTCGATTGTGCTGCCCTTCGTACCCGGTGTTGACACGGTGGAGCAGTCCGGTCGCTACACGTTGTGGGGGCCCGGGAGCTCGTGGCTGGATGTCGGCTACGACCATCTCACGCCCGGTGGGGGTTGGGTCGTGTGCCTCGGCACCGAAGCAATCTCCACGACCCCCATGGCGGTCCGGGAGATACCGGACGGGGAGGAGCATGGGCAAGTGCCGTTTCCGTCGATTCGGTCAGCGATGTGGGTGTGGGCCGAAGCAATCCGGATCGGCCACGAGTGCGGGTTCCCGGCCCCAACCCACACTCTGGACCCTTCCGATCCCTGGTATGCAGTCACGGGTGGGTGGTGGCGAACCCCGATCGGGTTGACCACCGACTCGAGTGTGGAACCCGCGGAGTTCTTTGCCGAGGTCACCGAGGTCGCCCCCGGGGCGGCAAAGGCGTCGATGAGCCCCACGGCCGCCGCGGGGCCGACACCCTCTACGGAGGTATCGGTGATGACACCCTCGACGGGGGTGACGGCACCGATACTTGTGACGATGGCGAAACCAACACCGAGTGCGAAACCGAAACCACGATCGGGGACGCCAACAACCCCGGCCCAGGCCCCAACGCCGTCAGCGTCACCCAGACCCGCACCTACGACCACGACGGCCAACTGGTCGAAATCGCCTTCGATGACGGAACCAGTACCGAGACCACCGGGTTCAGCTGGGACAACAACCGGCCGATACCCCAAATCATCACCTGGACCGACACCAACACCACCAACATCCTCTACGGAAACACACGCACCGCCGCCATCGGAACCGCAGTCGACGAAACATTCGCCTACAACCCCCTCGGCGATGTCATCGATGTCGGGACTGGTAGCTTGGCGGGGTCGGCTTCCTTCGGGCCGTTTGGATCCCCAGATGGCGCTTTCTCAAGAGGGTTTGGTTTCCGGGGCGAGCTTCACGTAGCCGAT
>JAAEMS010000354.1 GCA_024225275.1 Actinomycetes bacterium | reverse complement strand
TGTTCTGGACATCGCCGGGATGGTGCCGGTGATCGGCAATGTCGCCGACGGGATCAACGCCACCATCTTCCTCCTCGAGGGTGACTGGGAGAATGCCGCCATGGCTGGTCTTGCCCTGGTTCCCGGGGCCGGGCTGGCGGCCGGGGCAGCGATAATGGCGTCTCGAGCCGATCGAGCCCGCGATGTCGGGCGGGCCGCCGACGCTGCACTCCACATCGCGCACCCGGCCACTGGGAATCCGAGGGCTATCGTGCGGGGCCTCGGTGACCTGTCCAACCGACAACGAACTGTCCTCGATGAACTGCCCTCCTTCGGCGCAGAGACCATCACCAACACGAAAAGGTTTGGCGTGACCGACCTGGCTGCCCTCACGGCGTCAACCGGCGACGAGTTCGCCATGTTCACCACCGGCGGCCGCCGGCTGGTGGTCCGAGGTGGTCCCAGGAACGAGCCGGTCGACGTGGTTCGGGCCGATGAACTGGCCGGCCAAGGCTAGCCCTGGTCCGCCCACACCCACCCCGGGACGACCGATCTGGTGCTTCGGTCGTCGGACGGTGACCGAGCGGTCCTCACTTCGTTCGGTCAGCAACCAAAGCGTTCTCTACAACTCCGTCGGTGCCCGAGTCCGCTTCAACCAGACAAGCGACCTCTTGACCGACTGGAGGCCCCAATGAACCCGACCCCGGACGAGATCCAAGAGATCGCCCGGAAGGCGACAAGAGCAGCGATGGATGGATGGTAGATCCCGGACGAGATCTGGGAGCAGGTGACTCTCGGGATCGGCCCCACGGGGGAGGGGAGGACTTCATCCTCTACGTACCTGGCGAGGAACCGATCGACGCCCAGGACATTTCTCGCACGGTTGTCTCCCGTGAGGGGGAGGTTCTCTCGGTCGAGATCTATGAGGATGTGCTGCGCGAGCTGGGGGCCACCAAGGTCGACTGATATTGGGCGGGTTGACCCACAAAATGTGTAGTCAACCTGCCCAATTTGCGGGGTGGGGGTGGGGGTGGCGGGGTGCGGGGTGGGGGTGGCGGGGTGCGGGGTGCGGGGTGGGGGGGGCGAAGGCAAGGGGGCTACGGCCGGGCGCAGGCCACGGCGGCGGCAGTGGCGGGGACCGGCACCGCCGCGGCGCGGGCCAGAACCATGGGCGGGTGGGCGAGGCCGGGAACCCGGCCCCCCCCGGCGCAACCCAGCGCTTCGAGCCGGCCCGGATCCTTCAGAGCGCAGAATTTCGGAGCATCA
>JAAEMS010000353.1 GCA_024225275.1 Actinomycetes bacterium | reverse complement strand
TGCCCCAAGAGGCGTACCGGGGGTTAGGACGCCGGATGGCATTGCAGATCAGGCGACTGATGCCGCGTCACTCGCTGCGCGGGCCGATGTCGAGGGTGGTGCTCAGATTTGGCGTGTGGGTACGACTGGACGTAGTAACGCCGCTGATGCGCAGTTCTGGTCGCTCGAACACCCGAGTACTCCGGGTTTCGCTGATCGGTACGGCATTCCGTCAGGGAACGTCCTGCAGACAGACTTCATCGAATCAGCCGTGGTCCCTCCTGGTACGCCGTTTGTGACACGAAGGGCGCCGGGAGTCGGCTCCAACGCCGGAGGCGGCATCGAGGTGGTCGTACCCGAGGGCTCGGTCACGATGTGTGGCTTCAGTATCACGGGAGGCTGTTGATGGCGAGGGACTACTACGACGAAGCGCGCGGGTTGGCGGCAGAGATCCGTACTGGGGCTGCTGAGCTGGTCCGCAGCGCGGATCGGATCGAGGACGCGATCACCTCAGGCTTCACCGCCACCGAGATTCTGATGGGATTGAGGTTCCGGATCGGAGAGATGCTCGACAATGAGAGGGCTTCCCTGCCGGACGGTCTTCGAGCACGTGCCGCTGAGCTGGCACAGGCGATCGATGAAACGCTTCGCTCATAGACCGATCGTCTTCGAGCTCGTCGTGGGGCTCGCGGTCCTCGGGCTGGGTCTCCTGGGGCTCGTCTCACCGGCGATGGCGTCGGGCTGGGCAAACGCGGGCTCCGCCTACCACTACGACACCGTCGTTGATGTTGGGCCGACGGTGGCGGTTCCGGGCACAGAAGTGATGGCTGATCGGTCGGCCAACCAGGCGCAGCCTGCCCTTCGTGTCTTCGGGCCAGTCTCTGGCCTCGCCAGCTCACTGTTCGCCCCAAACGGAACACTCGGCACGAAGATTCCGACTGAGGGCAGGAAATTCAACCAGTTGCAGACGCGCGGATGGGATCAATCGTCGATTGATGAGCTAGTGAATGGCCCTGTTCATACCAGCCCTGCGGTGAACAGGGCCTCCGGGAATCCAGCGACGGCCTATTTCGACGATGCAGGCGGCTATGTGGTTCGCGATGATTTGACTGGGGACTTGGTGCAGATGAGCGATAGGTTCGACCCGGATTAGATCCCCGACAGCAGCATCGTTGACCCCTACGGGGGCAGCTGAGGATGGAGAGCTTGGAGTCGATTTCCAACCGGTACTGGGGTCACTCTGTGCGCCCTTCCACGATGGGATACATCGCACCAGTGTTGGCCCCGCTCCAGGCGGTCAGGTTCCTGGTTGACTGTCTGGAAAACGGGCACAGGCTGCTTGGCGTTTCCGGGTTCCACTATCTTGATTCTCGATTTGTTCAGCCAGAGCAGGGTTTTGAAGCAGATCGAGCAGACTTTGGGAGTGAGGAAGAGTTTCTTGGCCGGGTTGGTGAGATAGTCCTGGGCCAGACCGGTCAAAGTGTTGTTTTTGAGCTCGCCTTTGTTGAGTAGGTCGCTGCGGAGCGCGACGCTCCTCCTAGTCGGTGCGTCCGTCGGCGCACGAGCCGCAAGCGTTGCATCGCCAACGGTGGTACAGACGGAGTGCGTACTGCTGATCGTTGACCAGAGCTACGAACTGGCCTGCACCGATGCGGTGCCTGAGGCCCAGGCGCGTGGCGTGCTTTCGTTTGACCCCCAGTCGACGAGAGGCAGAGGATGACTACTAGCGGATGGGTGCGGTGGCTGCTCGCCGTACTCGCATCCATCGCTGGGCTATTCCCGACGCCGGTTGCAGCCGGTGCTGAGATTGGGGCATCCGAGAGCGCGCAGGCCGGCTTCAACTACGACGTACCGGTTGGCATCGGGCTAAGCAGCACCGTGGTGTCAGCTGGCTCGGTCACGTCGGCCGTCGACCTGGCGGGCTCCGTCATCCGAGGTCCTGAGAATTCCGGGCAGCTCTACGACCGGGCCGTCGATCTTGTTGCCTGTGGGGCTCGGAAACTGTGTCGTGCCTGTTCAGGCTGCGTTTTGGTATTCGCTGATGAGGCCGTCGCATCGGGTCGTTCGGAGCACCGTGATGGTCGCTGGCGGTGCCGGTGATGGCTCGCCTGCTGCGGCGGGCGGCCGCTGTTCGAGGGAGCGGTGAGGTCGATGGCTGTTGTAGTGCTCGATGTAGCCGACGACGAGCCGCTCAAGCTGTTGGCGGTTCCAGATGATGGTGCGGGGCAACCCTTCGGGTTGCTTGAGGAGTTCTCGGCGGATCGATCCGATCCAACGCTCGGCGAAAGCGTTCGCGACCGGAGTGCGTACAGGGGTCTTGAGGATCTTAAGTCCTTCGGTTCGGAAGATCTCGTCGAAGGCGTCGACGAATTGGCTGCCGCGGTCGCGGACCAAGGCGCGAGCACCGGTGAGCTGGTCGGTGTGGTCGAGGAACAGGTTGCGGGCGGCTTGGGTGGTCCAGGCACCGGTGGGGTTCGCGGTGACACCGGCGAAGAACACCTGTCGGGTCTCGATGTTGAAGAAGAACAGGACGTAGTAGCGACGCAAACTTGCGGTGTCGACGGTGAAGAAGTCGCAGGCGACCGCTGCCTGGCTGCGCAGGAACGCGGTCCAGGTCACCGCCGAGCGGTTCCGGAACCTGTCAAGGGTTGATTGCTGGATTCTTCAGGTTTTCGTTTGGACGGTTGGTTTGTTGATCCAGGCTTCGCTGGGTGGGTGGGCGGCTTGGGGTGGCCGGTTCCGGAACCGGTTGGGGTTCGCTTGGTAGGCGGCG
>JAAEMS010000352.1 GCA_024225275.1 Actinomycetes bacterium | reverse complement strand
TTCAGCCCCGTCCGGGGATCGACCAGGTGATGGCGGCGGCCCGCGTCGGTCAACCAGTGTCTCTTGCGGGTGGTGGAGGTCACGACGGCACCGGCGGCCACCTGGAGGTGGGCAATGGGGTGGCGGGTGACCGTTGGCTCGGAGACATCGATGGGCCAGGAGTGTCCGTCGGGTGGAGCTCCCCGACAAACGATGTCGCCCCCCAGCCCGACCAGGACGCCGGTCGCCCCCAGCTCGAGGGCCGCCTCGGCCACCAGGTCAGCAGCCAGGCCCTTGCCGATACCGCCCGGATCGAAACCGACGCCGGAACCGAGGCGTACGAGCCGGCTGGCCAAGTCGACCTCGATGCCTGCGCAGCCGGGGGCCGGGGACACGGGTTCGGTCTTCATCGGGTGCGGTTCTGCCCCCGAAGAGGTGATGAGTGACCCTTGGTAGCCGTGGGAGTGGACCGAGGCCAGGACGGTGGGGTCATACGCGCCGCCGGTGAGAAGCCACGCTCGACAAGCGGTGGCGACAAGCCGCGCCGTGTTCGCTGAGACCAGGTGCCCCCGATGGGGTTGGCTGTTGAGCTGGGAGACCTCGCTGGTGGGCCGGAATCGGCTCCATCGGGCCTCGAGCTGGGTCAGCCTGGCGATGAGCTGATCGGCGATGGGATCGAGGTCATCTCGACCGGTGACGACCAGGTGGAATCGGGAGCCCATGGCCGGGCCCGAACGCTCGACCATCAGGGCAGGGGGGGAGGTCACCATCGTCAGCTCCCCTCGCTCACAGCGACCGGTGGCCGCTCGACCACGATGGCTGTGGGGGTGGCGCTGGCCGACGGGGGAAGCGGATCGGCGGGATCAGCCGCTGATTGCTGGACCACGATGACCCTCTGTACTGACGATTGGGGCAGAGGGGGTGCCGCCGCCGGTTGGGACTGGGTGGCAACGAGGGCACCGATGATTCCCAACCCGGCGGCCACGCTGGCGCCGGCGGCCACGATCTTCGCCGCCGAAGCATCCGCAGGCGGGTTCTTGCGCAGGTGTTGGGGGATCCGGTCAGTCATCGTCATCATCCTCGTCGTCGTCATCATCGTCGTCGTACTCGTCGTCGTCGTACTCGTCGTCGTCGTACTCGTCGTCGTCGTACTCGTCGTCGTCGTCGTCGTACTCGTCGTCGTCGTCGTCGTAGTCGTCTTGTTCGAAGGTCGACGCCGAGGCCGGTACGGCCGCCACCGAGGTTTCCAGCGGGATTCGGGCACCCGTGGCGTCGATGTACTCGACAACAACCTCGGGTGGTGAGGTCGTGACCCCGACCGAGGCGACAGGAGAGGGCTCTCCCGCGGCGACGATCAGGACTCCGACACCAAGAGCCGCGGCCACTACCATGCCGGAAGAGACGGCGATTGCTGTGCGGTTCTCCATGAGACACACCTTTCGGATCGGGCCCGTGAACGGATCTCACGGGCACTACGGGTGACGATGCACCAGGGTTCCTGAAGGCACGCTGAAACCCCGGGGCGGTCAAGCCGTTCGGCCCGGGTCACCTAGGCTCGCTTCCATGACATCCCTGAGACATGTTCCGATTTCCGGCCTGATCATTGTGTTGGTTCTCATCGCGGCAGCCTGCGGATCCTCCGATGACGCAAACCCAGCGGCCACCGCCCCAGAACCGACAACAGGCGACGAACCTGCAGCCGACACCGACGAGCCGGCCACCGACTCGAAGACGTCAGCTGGAGCCTCCACCTTCCAGATCGAGGTGTGGGCCGACAATTGGATGGCGGTCTATGTCGATGGTGAGCTCGTCGGCGAGGACTCGGTCTCGATCACCACCGAGCGCTCATTCAATGCCGAGACCTTCACCTTCGAGGCTGCCTACCCCTTCACGGTGGCCATCGAGGCCAAGGACTTCAAGGAAACCGACTCCGGCATCGAGTACATCGGTGCGGGCAACCAGCAGATGGGCGACGGAGGCCTGATCGCCCAGATCACTGACACCGCCACCGGTGAAGTCGTTGGGGTGACCAGCGCCGACTGGTCGACCCTGGTGGTGCATCGTGCCCCGCTCAACACCGAATGCGAAAAGGATGCAGACCCCAACGCAACCTGTGAGTTCGAGATCATCGAAACGCCGTCGGGCTGGGCCGACCCTGGCTTCGACGACACCTCTTGGGGCTCGGCCACGGAGTGGTCGGCGGCCGATGTCGGCCCCAAGGACGGATACGACGAGATCACCTGGGACCCGGCGGCCCAGCTGATCTGGGGATCAGACCTGAAGGTCGACAACACCATCCTCCTGCGATTGACCATCGCCGCCTGAGCTGAGGAACCACGACGGACCGCGACCCATCCGAGAGGAGTAGGACCCCCCGGTCAGACCCGCTGGGTGGGGGGTGGCCAGAGGGGCGACAGAGGGTGATCGGGCCGCTGCCGTGACCGGTCGGGATCACCTTCTGGTGTTGGGGCGTCTCCGGTTGGGGTTCGGCCGGGGGGCAGACCGGATGGGGGTTCGGCGTGGGTCAGGTCCAGCCGTTGCCGGACCAGGTCGAACCCGACCAGGTGGAGCCCGACCAGGTGGAGCCCGACCAGGTGGAGCCCGACCAGGTGGAGCCCGACCAGGTGGAGCCCGACCAGGTGGAGCCCGACCAGGTGGAGCCCGACCAGGTGGAGCCCGACCAGGTGGAGCCCGACCAGGTGGAGC
>JAAEMS010000351.1 GCA_024225275.1 Actinomycetes bacterium | reverse complement strand
GGCTCGAACCGTCGACCAGAATGTCGGCAATGGGTTGGTCGATCGTCGAGAGCTTCGTCGAGAGCAAGGTCGATGGCCGCGAGTCAGAAGATGTGGTGGTGGCCTCGGCCCACTTCGCGGCTGTCATAGACGGCGCCACCGATGAGACCGGGGCGCTGTTCGCTGGCAAGTCCGGGGGACGATTCGCGGCCGAAACCCTCGCCTCAGCGATCGAAGATCTCGATGAACACACCGACGCCACAGAGTTCACCGACCGACTGACCGCCGCCCTATCCGCCGGCGCGGGAGCCGCGGGCCCGCTCTCACCAGACACCCGCTGGCCATCGGCAAGCCTGATCTGTCTGTCCTTCTCGCGCAACGAGATCTGGAGGATCGGTGACTGCAACTTCATGATCGACCACACCCCGAACATCGGCACCAAACGCGTCGACGCCGCCGCCTACAGCTTCCGGGCTGCGATCAACGCCGCCCTCCTCGCGGCCGGCGCTCCCCTCAACGAGATCCTGTCCAATGACCCCGGATCAGCAGCGGCGCGCCCCCTGTTCGACCTACAACAACAACTCACCAACCGGGCCGGCCCCTGGG
>JAAEMS010000350.1 GCA_024225275.1 Actinomycetes bacterium | reverse complement strand
GGGTTGTCGCAGTCAGGAGACGATCGCTCGTTCCTCGTCGTTCTCTCCACCCCAGAAGCCGTGTTCCAGCCCCGACCGGGCGGAATCACGGCAGGGGAACATGACCGGGCCGGTGTGGCAGTAGGTGCGGGCTGTGGCCTCGCGCTCCACCCGGCGTCGAGGGCGTTCGGCGGCCGGCCCGATGAACACTTCGGTCAGGCTTCGACACAAGCCATGGTCCGACCAATGGCTCTCAGGACCAACGTCCAGCACATGGCCCACGATCGGAATCAACACCGTCACGGCCGTGATGCTCCCGTTGGGGGGATATTGCCCTTCCTGCGCGACGATGACGGGATGCTGAGACTGGCTACCTGGAACCTCTGGTGGCGGTTCGGTCCGTGGGAGGACCGGCAGGCCGCCATCGTCTCGACCCTGGATGATCTCGGTGCCGACGTCGTTTGCCTCCAGGAGGTGTGGGGCGAGGAGGGCGGCCCCGACCAGGCTGCGGTCCTCGCGGGTGGCCTCGACATGCAGGTCACCCGCACCCACCAGCGTTTCCGCAACGGTCTTTCCTTCGGGAACGCCATCCTGTCTCGTCACCCCATCGAGTCGGCCGCCGAGATCGCCCTACCCGGGCGTGACGGTTCGCCCGGTCACCGCAGTGCCGTACTGGCCCGGGTCGCTGCTCCGTTCGGGTCGGTACCGGTCATCTCGACCCATCTCGACTGGCAGTACGACGGTTCGCTCGCCCGACAGAACCAGGTTGCCGCCCTGTTCGATCTGGCCGCCCGCCACCATCGGGGTGACGGGTTCCCCGTGGTGGTCGGTGGCGACTTCAACGCGGTGCCCGACAGTGTTGAGATCGGTATGATGACCGGCCGCCATCCCCCGCCCCGCGAAGGCTTGGCGTTCATCGACTCGTGGGCGGCCGTCGGTCGGGGCGATGGCATCACCTGGACCCGGGGGAATCCCCATGCCGCCCAGGCCCAGAGCCCTGAGCGTCGGCTCGACTATGTCTTCGTGGCGTGGCCCCGCGACAAGCCGGTGGGCAATGTGGTGAGGGCTGAGCTCTTCGGCGTCGAGCCGGTGGGTGGGCTGGTGCCGTCTGACCACTACGGCGTATTCGTCGACCTCGTCACCCCCGAGGACTAGGGGTCAACGCGAAGGGTGCTCGTCGCCAACCAGAGCGCGCCGGTGCTCCCAGACCTGGGTGGCGGTGAGTAGGGCCCGTTCGTCGGTCCCGGTCTCGGCCCGGTGGAGGAGGTCATTGGTGTGGTCGGTCAGCCGGTCGAGCTGGTCGGACAGATTGGGCGAGACCTCGCCGGTAGTCCGCGCCCTCAGCACGATCTCGCGGCGGATCGGTCGTTCGGCGTCCCATGCCTCCAGTAGGGCCAGGGCCAGATCTGTCTCTCGAACCAGTTGGGCTTGATGAGTGAGCACGGACATCCTCCTCCACGCGCCGTTCCCGTCGGCAGGAGGTGTCCGAAGTTGAAGGGGTGCGGCTCAGGCGCCGTAGTCGACCGAGAACCAGCGGTTGGGGCGCATGCGGATGATGACCGAATCGGAGCCGCCGGCACCGTCGACGTAGGACCGGCCCCCATCGGCACCCAGGTACCGGGTGGCCATGGGCAGGAGGTCGGCCTCGGCGTCGGCGGTCTCGACCGAGTTCACCGGACCTTCGACGGTGACGTACTTGTAGGGCAGCGATTCGTTCTGGGCGCACAGGCTGAAGCGGCCGGCCCGGCTGAGCAGAACGGTCTTCAACGAATCGCGGCCGGCGATGACCGTGACGTCGCCCTGGGGCTCGTAGTCGTACCAGATCGGTACCGAGAGTGGTGGCCCGTCGACCCGTTCCACGCTGAGGATCCCCACATGAAGGTCAGCGAGAAATGCCTCGCGCTGTTGTGGGCTCATGCTCATCGTTGGCTTCCCCTCAGCGTCTCCGCCACTGACTGTAGCCATTCGACCTCTTTCGGTCGGGACAGGGTGATGAGACTTATTTCACAGTGGTCCGCTCACAACTGGCGCGTGGTTCCGGGCCGTGGCCGTCGCGCCAGGTGACAGGAGCCACCAACTGGGTTGTTGCCATCTGAAGGTCCCGCGCCGCGAGATGGGTTCAAGGTCAGATATCCAGGGCGTCGGGGTCTACGAGTTCACTGTTGGCGAGGACGAAGTCGCGACGACGGCTCACATCGCTGCCCATGAGGACATCGAACAGTTCGGCAGCCTGAGTGGCGGCCCGGCCGTCGTCGATGGTCATGCGCTTGAGTAGGCGGGTCGAGGGGTCGAGGGTGGTTTCGGCCAGCTCCTCGACGTCCATCTCGCCCAGGCCCTTGAACCGCACCCACTTGTCGAGGGGGATCTTCTTCTCTTCGCCGGTCTCGTCGCGCTCGGAGTCGGAGTAGGCATAGTGGGTGTGGCCCCGGAACTTGGCCGAGTAGAGGGGCGGCATGGCGGCGTAGACCCGGCCGCTTTCGAGGAGGGGCTTCATGTAGTGGTACATGAGGGTGAGCAGTAGACATCGGATGTGGGAGCCGTCGACGTCGGCGTCGCACAGGATGATGACGCGCCCGTAGCGGGCTTGATCGAGGTCGAAGTCGCGGCCCGAGCCGGCCCCAACCGCGGTGAACAGGGCGGTGGCCTCGGCGTTCTCGATGACCTGCTTCATGGTGGCCTTGCCCGCGTTGACCACCTTGCCCCGGAGGGGGAGGACGGCCATGGTCTCGGAGTCGCGGCCGGCTTTGGCGGGCCCGGCGGCCGAGTCACCCTCGACGATGAGCAGCTCGCTGTCGAGGCCGTGGACCCGGCAGTCGGCCAGCTTGTCAGGCATGCCGGCCGAACCGAGACTGGCGGCCTTGCGTCGGGTCTCGAGGGCCGACTTGGCGGCCACCCGGTTGATGACGGCATCGGCGATCTTGTCGCGGACCCGACCCACTTGGGCCTTGCGGCCGTTGTCGAACCAGTCGGAGATGCCGTCCTTGACCAGGTCGTAAGTGATGGTCTGGACCGGAGGAGTGCCGAGCTCCTGCTTGGTCTGGCCCCGGAACTGGGGTTCGGGGAAGGTGACCTTCACCGCGGCAACCATGCCCTCCTGGACGTCCTCGCGCACGGCGCGGTCCTTGCCTGACTTGGCCAGCTTCTTGAGCTTGCGGTTGTCGGCCAGGAGGTAGTCGTTGACAGCCTTGTTCATGGCCCGTTCGAAACCGGTGACGTGGGTGCCGCCCTCGCTGGTGGGAATGGTGTTGACGAACGAGGTGATCTGGGTGTCGTAGCCCTTGACCCACCGCAGGGCGACGTCGACCGTGCACTCGCGGGTGACGGTGGTCATGCGGCCGTCGACGGGAACCTTCTCTTGGAAGGTGCTGACGTCGTGGATGGTGATGACGTCGGTGACGTGCTCCCCGATGGAGAGGTGGTCGACGAGGTCGGCGAGGCCGCCAGTGCTGACGAACTCCTCGGGCTTGTCCTGGGTGGAGTCGGGCCGCTTGTCGACGAGGCGGACGGTGAGGCCGGGGACCAGGAAACAGACACGGACCACATGGTCGCGGACGGTGGCGTAGTCGATGCGGGCCTCGGGGTCGAAGATCTCGAAGTCGGGCCAGAACCGGACCCGCGTACCGGTGCGCTTGGCCGGGATCTTGCGGACCTTCTCGAGGGTCGATGCGGGCTTGAACTTGCCAGACTTCAGGTAGTGGCCGGGCTGGCGTTCGGAGAACACGAGTCGGTGGGTGATTCCGTCGCGGTCGACCTCGGCCACCAGCTTGGTGGCCAGGGCGTTGACAACCGAGGCACCGACGCCGTGGAGCCCACCCGAGGCGCCATAGGCCCCCGATCCGAACTTGCCGCCGGCGTGGAGCTCGGTGAACACGACCTCGAGGGCGGTCTTGGCCCCCTTCTTCTTGTCGACGGGGATGCCGCGGCCGTTGTCGGAGACCTCGATGCTGCGGTCTCGGTGCAGGGTGACTTCGATGAGGTTGGCGAACCCGGCCGCCGCTTCGTCGACCCCGTTGTCAACCAACTCCCACAGGAGGTGGTGCATGCCGTCGGAGCCGGTGCCGCCGATGTACATGCCGGGTCGCTTGCGAACCGCATCAAGTCCCTCGAGGACCTGGATGGACGCGGCGTCGTAGTTGACGTTGCTTTTGCTGGCTGCCGGCTTACCTGACTTCTTGGCCGTCTTCGCGGCCTTCTTCTCCGCCACGGTCACCTACCTGCCATCGTCACCAACGGGCCTGGCCGACATCGATGATACGACGGCTGGTGGGCGAGCTGGCGCCGTCCCGTCTGGTGTGGCGAAGGTTGAGGGGTGCCGGTGCGTTGTCGGGCTTGGTGGGGTTGGCTTCGGTGCCCACGACCGTGAGGGTTCCTTCGGCCCGGCCCACCCAGGCGAGGTCGAGCCGTCGCTCGTCACGGAACTTGGTGATGCGTACTCCGTTGCCGCCGCGGCCCTGGGCCGACAGTTCGTCGGAGTCGGTGAGTTTGGCCGTGCTGGTGTCTGACACCGTCAGGATGACTTCGTCGCCGGTAGTGACCGGCCCGGCCCCCACGACCTTGGCGTTGCCCCTCAGTTTCATGCCGGCCACACCGCCGGCACCGGGGCCCTGCACACTGATGCCGGCCACGGGGGTGCGGAGGGCCTGGGCGTCGGAGCTGACGATCAGGAGGTCGGCGTCTTCGGGAGCGGTGAAGGCAGCCACCACACGGTCACGGTCCTTGAGCTTGATCACCGGGCGCCCCGAGCGCAGCTCGGCCAGATCGGCGGGCGCCACCCGTTTGGTGATCCCGTTGGCGGTGACGAGCACCAGGGATTCGCCGTCGGCTTCGCTGGCGAACACGGCCAGGACGTCCTCGCCCCGGTCGGTCCCGAACACCTCGCTCGCCGCGCCACCGCGCGAGCGGCCCCCGACCTCGCCCACCGCGCCGGCTCGGGCGGTGAGGAGCCGGCCCGACGAAGTGATGCCTCCGATGGTGGAGTCGGTCGAGGTGATCACCACCGAGCGGAGAACGTCGTGGCGCCCGGGCGTGTACTTCTTGGCGTTGCCCACCGGCTCGCGGCCGATGACTCCGGTGACCGCCAGGCTGACCACACATGGCTCGTCGGTCTCAGTGGTCTGGGGGGTGATGTCGTCGGGTTCGAAGGCGACGATGTCGTCGGCGCTCATGATCGTGGTGCGCCGGGGCCCGCCGAACTCGTCGACCGCCTCTCCCAGTTCCTTCAGTACCAGGGTGCGCCGGCGCGGCTCGGAGCCCAGGATCTTCTCGCACTCGGCGATCATGGCCAGCAGTTCGTCGCGGCGGTCGAGGATCTTCTGCTTTTCGAGGGCGGTCAGGCGCCGGAGCGCCATGTCGAGGATGTGGGTGGCCTGGATCTCGGAGAGGCCGAGGGCGGACATGAGGGCCTCGCGGGCCTCGGGCACGTCGGCCGAGCCCCGGATGATGCGGATGACCTCGTCGATGTTGTCGAGGGCGATGATCAGGCCCTGGTAGATGTGAAGCTCGTCCTGGAACTTGGCCAGCCGGAACTCGGTGCGCCTGACGATGACGTCGAGACGATGGTCGACATACAGGGAGCAGAGGTCGTACAGGCCGAGGGTGGTGGGCACGCCGTTGACCAGGCACACATTGTTGACCGAGAACGACTCCTCGAGCGAGGTCAGCCGGAAGAGCTCGGCCAGGACGGCTTCGGGGTTGACCCCACCCCGGAGCTCGATCTGGATCCGGGTGCCGGCCTTGCGGTCAGAGAGGTTCTTGACGTCGGTGACAGAAGGGAGCTTGCCGTCCTTCTCGAGCTGGTTGATCTGCTTGACCACCCGCTCGGGGCCCACCATCCACGGCAGCTCGGTGACCATGAGCCCCTGGCGACGGGCGGTGATCTTGACCGCCTCGACCCGAGCCCGGATACGAAACGAACCTCGGCCCGTCTCGTATGCCTCGCGCACGCCACCGTCGTCGACGATGATGCCGCCCGACGCGAAATCGGGGGCAGGGACCATCTTCATGAGCTCATCGATCGTGGGCTTGGGCCGCCGCTTCTTCATGACCAGCTCGATGGCCTTGGCGACCTCGGCCAGGTTGTGGGTGGGCATGTTGGTGGCCATACCGACCGCAATGCCGCTGGTGCCGTTGACGAGCAGGTTGGGGAGCAGGGCCGGGAGGTAGACGGGCTCTTCGCCTTCGCCGTCGTAGGTGGACCGGAAGTCGACGGTGTCCTCGTCGATCTCGGCCACCATGGCCATCGCCGCGTTGGTGAGGCGACACTCGGTATAGCGCTGGGCGGCCGGGGGGTCGTCGAGGCTGCCGAAGTTCCCGTGGGGATCGACCAGGGTGATCATGCGGGCGAAGCTCTGACCCATGCGCACCAGGGCCTCGTAGATAGCGCCGTCGCCGTGGGGGTGGTACTTGCCCATGGTGTCGCCGACGACACGGGCCGACTTGCGGTGGGGGTTGGCGGGCCGGAGGCCCATCTCGAGCATCGAGTAGAGAATGCGGCGCTGGACCGGCTTGAGTCCGTCGCGGACGTCGGGGATGGCACGGGCGGTGATGACCGAGAGGGAATAGGCCATGAACGACTCGCGCATCTCGTCGGCGACGGGAACGTCGAGCACCTCGCGGGCGAAGGGGAGCAGCTCCGGTTGTCTGGGCATATGACTCGCAACCGTACCCATCGCGGGTGACACCGGGGTGTTCACGTTCGGTGAGAGGCGATGACGGTCGGTGAGGGGAGGTGGGGTTGGCGGCGGGCATGGTGCTATGTTGCGGGCGATCCGGGCGGAGCCGGAGGGGCCATAGGGTCTTGTGTTCCGCGCCCCCGGAGCTTCGAGCCATGCGATCAACGACCCGCCGCCGCCGCCGAACGTCCACCCCGATGGGGGTGCTGGCGATTGGTGTTGTCGCGCTGGTCGGTTTGGCTGCTCCTACGCTGGCCAACCCCGCCCTGCCATCCTTGGCCAGCGTTCCGGCCCGGGTGGCCCGGTCGGGGGCCTCGGTGCAACAGCTCCGGGCTGAGGTCGAGGCCGCCCAGGGAGCCCGCATCCGGGCCGAGGAAGCCCTTGTCGATCTACTGGTCCAACGCATCGGGCTGGCGGCGGCGGCCACCGAGCTGTCGGTGACCGAACAGGAGAAGGTCGAGGTCGTCGAACGCAGCCGGCAGAACGCGCAGGAGTTGGCGGTGGCCGCCTATGTAGGCGGTTCGCCGTCGGCCCTCCAGTTCCTGCTCGACGCCGACGAGGCCGGTGACGTCACCTACCGGCAGGGCTTGGTGGCCGACCGTATGCTCACGGCGCGGGCCGTCGAGGCGGCCACCAGAGTCGATGTGGACGACTTGCGGACCCTGGTAGTCGACCTCGCCGACCGGCGGGTCCGTGTCGAGGGTTCGTTGGAGGTCGCCCACCACGAGTTGGCTCTGGCCCACGAGCTCGAGGAGGAGGCCAGCTCCCGACTCGAGCGGGCCGAGCGGTTGGCCGCGGCCCGAGTCGTTCCCCGGGTCGACCCCGTCACCGGTGATCCTACGCCCGAGGCTTGGGCCGCCCTGCGGAACTGTGAGTCCGGTGCCAACTACGGGGCGATCAGCCCCAGCGGCAGGTATCGAGGTGCCTATCAGTTCGACGTGGCCACCTGGCTCACGGTGGGCGGTGCCGGTGACCCGGCGGCCGCTTCTCCCGAGGAGCAGGACGCCCGAGCGCTGATTCTCTTCCAGCGTCGCGGTGCGGCGCCGTGGCCGGTCTGCGGTCGCTTCCTCTCCTGAGGGGGCCTGTACGCGACAAGGCCACCCCGAAGGGTGGCCCGTCTCTGCTGACTGGTCTCGTCTTGCTGGTCTCTGACCAGTCTGTTCCGGCCCTGGGGCAGACCTGTGGTCCGCCCGGGAGCTGTGGATCAGGTGGACGATCGTCGACGCCGCTGGGCGTCGATTCGTCGGGCGAGCTTGATGATCTGGTCCATGCGCCCGCTACCGGCCCCGATGGGGTCGGAATCGAGCTCAGGGGCCAGAGCCTCCAGGATCGCTGACACGCTCACGCCGTTCTCGGCGGCGAAATCGTGCCATTGGTTGTGCGCGTCTGCAGTCACATACGCGTGGAGCGCCTTGCGCTGCTTGGTCATTGTTGTTTCCCCACTCATATTGCCAATCCTACTCTACGTATCGTGTGCGTGTTCACCTATATGGTGATGCTTCTATGTGCAGCTATACCTCAGACTCGTCTGGCGAGCCGAGGATTCGCGCGATCATACGGCCTATGGCGCCTCCTTGTCGGGGTTCCCAGTCATTCGGGACCAATGGTGATCCTTGTTCAGACAAGATGGTCAGGACCTGATCGGCCGAGGGACTGACCAGGGAGACCTCGCCGATGCGGACCGTGGGTACGGTCTCGCTGCCGTTGGCTACTGACCTCACGAAGGCGGCCGCATCCGGGTCGTCCCAGATGTTGTGCTTCTCCAGTGGGATGTCGTGGCGACCGAGATTGCGGTCGAGCATTATGCAGAACCCACAGCCGGGCCTCCAGTAGAACTCAACTGTCTCGTCGGTACACGGCTCAGCGTTGGGGGTGGGGGTGGACGACTCGGACATCGTGAACTCCAGTATTGCTTGGCTGGGCGAGCCCGGGTGGGACGACACCCGGAACGAACCCTAGTCGGAGGGGGATTCTTCCCCCCCGGAGAGCGGGGTCGGGCGGTCCCTCCGGCGGGCCCGCCGGAGCTCGGGCTGATCGATTTCATCGATGAGTTCGTGGCGACCGAAATAGGTCGACAAGAAGGCCTGGGAGGTGGCCGCCACCGGTAGGGCGAGCAGGGCCCCGATGGCGCCCAGCACGGACGCGCCGGCGATGACCGCGCCGAACGCCACCGCGGGGTGGATCTCGAGGGTCTGGGCGGTGATCCGAGGGGCCACCAGGTAGTTCTCGATCTGCTGATAGACGAACACGATGACCAGCACCCATAGCGCATTGATGGGCTTGTCGAGCACGGCGATGAGTAGGGGAACCACGCCTGCGATGTAGGTACCGACCACCGGCACGAACTGGGAGATCACTCCCACCCAGAGCCCGAGCGGAGCGGGGAACGGCAACCCGATGATCACGAAGGTGATCCAGTGCACCAGGGCCGACATCCCCGCGAGAACGGCTCGGGAGTAGATGTAGCCGCCGGTCTTCTCGACCGCGAGATCCCAACCCCGCAGGATCTCGGACTGGCGATCGGGAGTGAACCGGCTGCAGATCGACCGGCGTACGCGGGGGCCATCCGCCAGTAGGTAGAAGGTGAACAGCGAGATGGTCAGGAACTGGAAGAGGGCGTTCAGGACCCGGGTACTGATCTCGAAGAGGTTGCCGGCCAGGTCGGTGGCGATCTGGCTGGCCCGTCCGCCCTCGTTGAACTCGCTGAGCAACTCGTCGGTGTCGAGCTCCCAGCCGAACTGGTCGCGGGCGAGGTTCTCGATCTGGACGATGTAGTCGGGGATCTCGCCGATCAGGGTGCTGACCTGATCGGCCAAAACCGCCCCGATCGAGTAGGTGAACAAACCCAAGCCGACTGTGGTGGTCAGGAAGGTCAGCAGGGTCCCGAAGCTACGGCGGATCCCCTTCTTCTCGAGCCAGTGGACGGCCGGTTCCATGGCGAACGACAGGAACACAGACACCAAGAGCATGATCAGGAGACTCCGCAGGCGCTGCACGAGCCAGTACCCGACGAAGATGCCGACGAAGATGCCCCACCAGAGCACTATCGCCCGGCGCACCCAGCGCGGCATGGGCGCGTCGTCGACGGTGAGCTCGGTCATCAGCTCCACGATTCCAGACCGGGACTCGGGGGAAGGTGATGCCCGCTATCCCTCGGGGGCGACCTGATGGAGCCGGCCCAGGCGGAAGGCCCGGCGCACGGCATCCTCGTCGAGGGTGCCCACCAGGCGACCGTCGGCTTCGCACACGAGCGCGGCGGCCAGGTCGCTGGGGTGGAAACGGTCGAGCACGGTGTCGATGCGTGCGCCGGCCGAGAGGACGGGCACCGCACTGAGGGGGAGCATGACCTCGTCGACCCGCTTATCGGTCCAGCTCGCCGGGTCTTGGGCGACGAGCCGATCCAGGCTCAAGGCTCCGACGATCGCACCGTCGGCTGCGCGGACTGGCACCACGGTGTGGCGCAGGGTGCCGCCGAGGTCGGCCAGGACAGCGCCGACGGTGAGCCACCTTTCGGTGATGGGCGGGTCGGCGGCCATCACATGGTGGACGCACACCGACGACAAGGCCTCGCCCGAGCGTATTCGGTCGATCTCGGACCGGGCCCCCGAGACGATGAACCAGCCCACCATCCCGGTCCACAGTCCCACCATGCTGCCGGTGGAGATTTCCCAGAGTCCAGCGGTGATGACCAGGCCCCCGACCACCTGGCCGCTCCGGCCGGCCACGATGGTGGCGCGGGGTCGGTCGGCCCAACGGCGCCAGAGAACGGCCCGAAGGATACGGCCCCCGTCGAGGGGGGTGGCGGGCAACAGGTTGAACAGGGCCAGCAGGCCGTTGATGACTCCTAGCCAGACCAGTCCGGCCACCACGATGTCGGCCGTACCGAGGCTGCGGCCCACCAGGACCAGCCCCGCGAACATGGCAGCCAGGGCGGCACTGACGGCCGGCCCTGCCGCGGCGATGCGCAGCTCGGCCCGGGGCTCGCGGGCCTCGTGCCCGAGGCTGGCCACCCCGCCCAGGATCCACAGCACGATGCCGTGTACGGGGATGCCCTCACGGCGGGCAATGACGGCGTGACCCATCTCGTGGGCGAGGATGCTGGCGAAGAAGAGGAGGGCAGTGAGGGTGCCGACGGTCCAGTAGCGGGAGTCGGCGAGCCCGGGGTCGATGCGGGGGAGCTGGACATCGGCGAGGCTCCAGGTGATCAGGCCCGCGACGAGTAGGAGGCTCCAGTTGAGCCCCACCGGAATACCGGCAAGCCGGCCGAGGCGGAACGATTCACGCATAAGAAGATGTCGTTCCGAGGGTACCGGCGAAGGTCGGCCCTGGTGAGGTCGGGCGGTTCAGTTCTCGTCGGTGCCGGCGACAACCCCGCTGATACGGCCGGACAGGTCCTCCATCTCGAGCTCGGCGTCGCGGGTCTGGCCACCGAGGTCGAGGAAGGCCTGCATCGAGGCCTGGGTGAGCGGGTCGCGCAGGGTGGTCTGGAAGAAGTAGGCCTCGTCGAGCATCCCGGGCACCGGGTCGGGGCCGGCGGCCAGTACCGCCGCCTTGGCGGCCCCCAGGGCGTGGGCGGGGAACGAGGCGATGCGGCGGGCCAGGTTGTCGACATGGTCGTCGAGCTGGTCGGCCGGTAGAGCCCGGTTGAGCCAGCCCCATTGCTCGGCAGTGCGCGCGTCGATGTCGATCGCGCCCAGGATGATCTCCATGGCCCGTCCCCGGCCGACCAGGCGGGGGATGTGTTGGGTCCCGGTGCCGCCGGGGAGGATGCCGAGCGGTACCTCCATCTGGTTGAGGACCATCTGGTCCAGGGCTCCGAACCGCATGTCGCATGAGGCCGACAGCTCGGCGCCGCCCCCGCCGACCCGGCCGGCGATCTTGACGATGGTGGCCTTGGACATGGTGCGGAAGCGCTCGCACATGACGTGGAAGGTGCTGAGCTCCCCGGTTCGTTCAGCCTGGCCCTCGACCGGGAACTTCAGGATGCCTGACACGTCGAAGTGGGCGATGAAGAAGTCGGGGTCAGCGCTCTCGAGCACGACAGCCACCACATCGTCATCGGCCTCGACTTGTCCGCTGAAGGCCTCGAGCTCCCAGAAGAGCTTGGGGGTCATCACGTTCATGGGTGGCGCATCGATCGTGGCCCACAGGGCCTGACCTCCGGCGTGGTCCTCGGCACGGATGGTCAGCAGATCGAAGTCCCAGCTCATGGCCGGATCGTACGCCCCTTCCCGAAATTGGGCAGCTTGACCACAATTCGTGTCGGTCAACCTGCCCCAGAACATCGCGGTGCACACGTCGAGGCTCTCACTCACCACCGAACAGCCGGCCAACAACACCGTCCGTGGTGCCGTCCAGACAGTGGCCTTGGGCCTGGCGGGCGTGAGTGCTCTCGAGATCTCGACCTTTGACGAGGGGTACCGAACCCCCAGCAAGGAAGCCCATCTCGTGGGCCTGCGCACCCAGCAGGTGGTCGATCTCGAGACCAACACCAATAGTGTGCAGGACCCCTTCGGTGGGTCGTGGTTCATGGAGTCGCTCACCGACGATGTCGAGGTCAGAATCCTCGCCATGGTCGAAGACATCGAGTCGCGGGGCGACCCGGCCGAGCTGGTGAGCAGTGGGTATTTCAAACAGTTCTTCCATGGCACCATGGGCCGCTACCACCAGCAGGTGCACGAGGGCGACGTGGTCAAGGTGGGCATGAACGTCCACCAGATGCCCACCGAGGACGACACCCTGTTGCGCGACATCAGCGAGGAGAAGATCGAGCCCCTGTTCGGTCGCATCGAGAAGTTGGGGGCCTATCGGGAGGGGCGCGACCAGCAGCGTCTGCTCGAGTCGTTCCAGCGTCTGTGTGATGTCGTGCAGTCCGACGAGAACATGCTCCCCGCGGTGCTCGAGTGCACAGAGGCCGGAGCCACCATGGGTGAGATTGCCGGCATCATGCGTGAGGCCTGGGGCACCCCGTACGACCCGTACGGTTACCTCGACTCACCCCTGGGAGGGTCACGATGATTCGCGTACTGGTGGGTGTGCTGGGGATGGACCCGCACGAGCTGGGGGCGGTGGGCATCGCCAAGATGCTGCGCGACCAGGGCATGGAGGTCATCTACACCGGGTGCCTCAACACACCGGAGACGGTCGTGCAGACCGCCATCGAGGAGGACGTCGACGTCATCGGTATCAGTAGCCACTCGTGGGAGTACCTCTACTACACCCCCGAACTACTGGAACTCATCGGCCAGAACGACCTCGGCATCCCGGTGGTGCTAGGCGGTTCGGTCATCACCGAAGAGGACGCCGCGTCCATGCGCGAGAAGGGGGTGGCTGCGGTGTTCGGGTCGGGCAGTGTGGTCACCGACATGGTCGACACGGTGAGGAACCTGGTTGCCGGTGAGTCGGCGGCCTGAGCCGTCGGTCGACGATCTCGTCACCGGCACCCTGGCAGGCGAGCTGCGCCGGGCGCCCCGCCTCATCCGCATCATCGACGACGGTGGGCCCATCGCCTGGGCTGCCCTGAAGCAGCTGTTCCCTCACACCGGGTCAGCCCTCGTGATCGGGACAACCGGACCTCCCGGGGCCGGAAAGGGCACCCTGACCGACTGTCTGATCCAGCTGGTCCGCGAGCTCGGAAGGACCGTGGGGGTGCTGGCCGTCGATCCCAGCAGCCCCATCTCCGGTGGCGCCATCCTGGGTGACCGCATCCGTATGAACCGGTTCGCCCTCGACGACGGGCCGACTGCCGGATCGAGTTGAGGGCGTTCCGCCAGGAGGGGGTGCAGGGGGAGCTGAGCCGTCAGCTCGATACCGAACCCGAGCTCCAGGAATCGCTCGACTCCCGGGAACCCTGCGGGTTCCTGGACTTGAGCTTCGCTCGACTCCCGTTCTCGGGCCGTCACCTAGTTGGCCAGGGCGCACCTCAGGATCAGTACTGGCCCTCGCCTCGCGCCGGCTTGGGCATCCCTACCCGGGTGTAGTACTCCTCGGGGATGTCGTCGGCGTCCTTGTAGAACCGCCACTCGCACGGCTTGGCCGCATCAGGCGAGTAGGCGGTGACCCACAGTGGATGCCCGCCCCAGCGCATGGGCAGGATCTCGTTGTTGGCGCAGTGGAGGCAGTAGTAGGGAACGCCCCTCTGGTTCCAGCTCTCGGGATGAGCTTGCTGGGTGACGCCGAACTGGTAGGGGGGTTCGAGCCGCGAGGGTGTGCGCTCGACCGGATCGCCGCGGCGCATCCGGCCGCCGCTTCCGCACGGGTCCATCTCGATGGTGAGGTACTCGCCCTCGTCGCGGATCTCGAGGGTGCCATCCTGTTCGGGGCCGCCGTAGTGGGAGCGCATGATCTCGGCCGTGATCTGCACCCTCTCCTCGACACTCATGCGGAGGTATCCCTTCCAGGTGCGGTACATCATCCAGGTTTGCTGGGAGCCCTGGAGGATGTCGACCATGGCTCGCTCTCCGGACTCGTTGGCGACCCGGGTGAGCATGTCCCAGATCCAGTCACAGAACAGGGCGTGGAGGGCCCGGCCCTCGTCGAGGGTGTATTCGGCCAGCGCTCTGGCGTCGTCGTGGCGGCCCTCGTCGATGGCCTGGCAGATGAGGCTGGCGGTGGTGAAACCCAGCTCGTCATGGTCGTCCTGGCGGACCGGGCGACCCCCGGCGTTGGCGAGATCAGCGAGCTTGAGCATGGGATTCCTCCTCGACTGTTGGCTCACGGTACCCATCGACACCCCAGCCGCTTCCCGCTCTGGCTCGCGGCGGGTCACACGATCTTGGACTTCATGACACACTTCTTCCCCCGATCCTGCCTTCCGTCACCCCTTTCTCACCCCGTGGTCGCGGACCGGATCCGGTGCTGTCAGGCTTCCGCGTAGTCCATTCGCATCACATCGTGGAATGGGGGTTCCTTGGTCAGTACACTGGGCTGGTCCCCGCTGGCCACTGCTGTGATGAAACCCCAGCTTCCGGCCCCGAGCGGGGAACCGAATTGAAACAGTCCGGAATTGAAACAGTCCGGCCGCACCGGCTTGACTGCTGAACACAAGGTGGTACCAGGCGAATGTCATCCTCAGCCCTCCGACCAGCAAGGCGTCTCCGCCGGGTTGGTCTCATTGCCTCCTCGGTGGTGTTGGCCGCGTCGTCTCTGACGCTGGCCCCTTCGCCCGCCGATGCGGTTGGCGATCCGATCACCATTTCCGGGTTTGACGAGGCGAAGACCCTCCATAACCCCGCGACTTCGGAGACTCCCGGTACCGCAGACTCGTGGCATCTGTACGACGAGGCCCTTGACGGCTTCCGGGACGACGTTCTGGACGGTTCGACCAGTGATTGGCTGGTCCAGGACGGCATCCATGAACCGGCCCCTGGCTTTCTGCGCAGCGATGTGTTCTTCACCGGGGCCTTCATCAACGCTGAGGACGCGGCCACCGAGCTCGCCGATCAGGCGGTATTGCGCAACTACCTGTTGTCGGGTCGCGGTCTCATCGTCACCGCTGAGGCTGACCAGCCCAGCAACCTGGCCGATCTCGACTTGACCGACGCCTTCGACGCCGACCCCACCAACCTCGCCAACGTCGCCTTCGTGGAGCAGCGCTTCGCTGCCGATGAGGCGATCGTCACAGCTGATGTGACGGGCGCCCTCGGGTTCACGGCCGGCACCGACACCGTCCGCATGGCCGGCTTCAAGGGCTACTTCGATACCGACAACCTGCCGGGCACCCTGAACACCGACTACTACGTCTTGGTCGAGACCGACTTCGAGGAGTTCCCCCAGGTTGGTCAGAAGGCCGGGGACCTTCCGGTGGTGGTTGTCTACCCGGCCGGCAAATGGGCCGGCAACGCCAGCGCCGGGCCGCTGGTCCTCACTGCCGACGCCGACATCTTCGCCGACATCGACTACAGCGCCGCCGGCGGCTACACCGGGGGGGCGGTTGGCAGCTTCAATGCACCCTTCCTGACCGAGCTGATGAACTGGATTGCTGACGAGTTGGGTGGGGTGGTTCAGCAAGAGTTGCAGACCTTGAACGGCTACTGGATGTTGGACGAGTCGGGCCAGGTGTACCCGTTCGGCGATGCTCAGGATTTCGGCGACGCGGCGATCGCCTGGGGTGACCGGGCTGTCGATCTGGAGGACACTGACGACGGGTTGGGCTACTGGGTCGTGGACAATCAGGGCAATGTGTTCCCGAAGGGTTCGGCCGAGAGTTTCTCGACCCCCCCCAGTCTCCAGACCGGAGAAGAGGTCACGGCCTTGTCCAAGACCCCCTCGGGCAACGGCTACTGGCTGTTCACGAATCTGGGTCGGGCCTTCAACTACGGCGATGCGTCCCATCACGGTGACATGTCGGAAGTCGTGCTGAACGGCCCCGTCCTCGACGCCATTCCCACCACTACGGGCCTCGGCTACTACATGGTGGGATCCGACGGGGGTGTGTTCGCGTTCGGTGACGCCAAGTTCTATGGCTCCATGGGCGGCGAACTCCTGAACCAGCCGGTGCAGGCGTTGGTGCCTGACCCCGATGGGGTGGGGTACTGGTTGGTGGCCGCTGATGGAGGGGTCTTCGCCTTCGAGGCGGACTTCCGCGGTTCGATGGGCGATCAAGTGCTCAACCAGCCAGTCACGGGGATGGTGCCCTGGGGTACCGGATACATGATGGTGGCCACTGATGGTGGCATCTTCAGCTTCGGCGGCCCGTTTGCTGGTTCGTTGGGCGGCGACCCGCCGGATTCGCCGGTGAAGAGCGTGGCCGCGTTCACCGTCGGCTGACCGCACGAACTTGAGGCCGATCGCGTCGCCAGTGACGCGATCGGCCTCATCTTCGCGTTTTGCCGACGGGATCAGGAAGCAGAGATGAGCACGATGACCAGCGCCATACCGATCAACACGGCGACGAACAGGGAGATCAGCATCATCCGCCCGTCGCGGTGGGCCACGATCCTCTCCTCGAGGTCGGCCGAACTCTGTTCGAGCTCGGCGATCTCTTGGGTGGCTCGGCCCAGTTCGGCCGTGCTGGATTCGCGGTGGGCCCGGGCCTTCTCGAGCTCGGCGCCCAGGGCGTTGATTCGATCCTGGAGTGACGCGAAAGCCGCTTCGGTCTCCTCGAGCTGGTCGGCCAGGTCGGTGGTGTCGGGGTCGGGCTCGGGGATGAGCCGGACGTCGCCGGTGTCGCCCACGGTTGGCTGATGGAGTGCGGCGCGCAGGGCCCGCACCTCGGCAGCCTCGGGCGCATCGACCTTGGCCAGGAGGTCAGCGATCAGGCCGAGATTCCGGTCGACGTAGCCGACCTCGGCCGGCAGCGAGAAGTGGGCCCACAGATTGCGGGCCTCGATCAACTGCTCGATGGCCGGCCGGAGATCGTCGCCCAGTGAGTCCTTGAATGCCGGGCCCCAGAAGCGCCGGATCACCAATAGCTGGAACAGGGGATCGGAGGCCTGGAGGTCGTCCTTGCGGCCCATCCGGTCGAAGGCGGCAGCCGCCCAGTCGATCTCGTCGGCGAGGTAGGTCGACATTGCCTGGTCGATGTGGTGTCCGAGGCCCCACGCCATCAGCTGGAAGGCGCGGCCGAGATGCCCGTGATGGACCGCGTCGGGGAGGGGAGTCGAGGGCGGAGACGGCACTCGGCCCGGGTGATTGTGGTCGGACATTACCTTCATCATCGGCCCACGAGGCCCGGGATTGAGGTGCGAATCCGAGCCGGCGCAAGCAATGTCATGGGGCGGCGCTACGTTCGGGGCCATGGAGACCCCTTCCGCCGTCGGGCGGGTCATCGGCACCGAAGACGCCACCCCGCTCGAATTCTGGGTGGGGGTGGATCGCCAGGCCTATCTCCAACTCGACGATGTGGTCAGCCTCGAGCGTTCCGACGTGCCCGGTCGCGATCCCATCCGCATGTACGGGGTGGTCTCCCAGGTCCGGGCCCGGCACGAGGGGGCTCGCTTCGACAGCGATGTGTTCCTCATCGAAGACGGCGTCCTGCCCGCGGAGGTGTCAGAGGCCGCGCTCGTCACCACCACCCGGGTCGAGCCCGAGGTCTTCGTACCGCCCCTACCCGGCCAGCTGGTCCATCGGGCCTCGGGCGACGACCGTGACCGGGCTTTGTTCGTCGATGGCATGGAACGACGCTTGGCCGCCGGCCTGTCCCGCGACGATGAGCCGTTCTGGATCGACGTCGACTTCCTGGATGGCACACGGGGTGCCCACGTCAACATCAGCGGCGTGTCAGGGGTGGCCACCAAGACCACCTACGCCACCTTCTTGCTCTACGGCCTGTTCACCTCGGGCGTGCTGGGTTCGGAGGTCCGCAACACCAAGGCCCTGATCTTCAACGTGAAGGGCGAAGATCTCCTCTTCCTTGACCGGGCCAACGTCGCCCTCGAGGACGATCAACACCGCCGGTACGAGCGACTGGGTCTCTCGCCCGGGCCGTTCCCGTCGGTCTCGATCCTGGCCCCACCTCGCAAGGGCGACACCAACGCCGCGCCCGACGTCTCGGCCCGATCCGACGGGGTGCGCTCGTTCTTCTGGACGATCGAGGAGTTCTGTACCCAGGGCCTACTTCCCTTCTTGTTCGCCGACGCCGAGGACGACCGCCAGCAGTACACGATGGTCGTGCACAACGTGGCCCGCCACCTCGAAGGGGTGTCGGCTGGGGGTGATGGTGCGGTGATGTTGGCGGGTCGGACGGTGCGGACGTTCCGCGATCTTGTGGCGGCCATCGAGGAGATGGTCCTCGATGACGACGGCGCTCCCGGCGAGTGGGCCGGCCGGGCCATCGGCACCGGCACCGTCAACGCCTTCATCCGCCGGCTCTACGGGGCGGTCGACCACCTGTCGACCCTGATCCGGGCCGACGTGCCCCGCTCCGACGAGCAGAAACTCGACTTCGACGGTCAGGTCACCGTGGTCGACATCCACAACCTGAACGATCGGGCCCAGCGGTTCGTGGTGGGTGTCGTGCTGCGCGAGGCCTTCCGGCGCAAGGAGGCCTCGGGCACGGCCCGGCCCCTCCAGTTCGTGGTCCTCGATGAGCTCAACAAGTACGCCCCCGCCCAGGGCTCGAGCCCCATCAAGGAGATCCTCCTCGACGTGGCCGAACGGGGCCGCTCGCTCGGCATCGTGCTCATCGGCGCCCAACAGACGGCCAGCGAGGTCGAGCGCCGCATCGTCGCGAACTCGGCCATCCGGGTGGTCGGTCGGCTCGATGCGGCCGAAGCGGCCCGGGCCGAGTACGGGTTCCTCCCTGCGGTCCAACGCCAGCGGTCCACGTTCATCAAGCCGGGCACCATGATCGTCGCCCAGCCCCAGCTGCCGGTGCCCCTCGTGGTCGAGTTCCCGTTCCCGGCGTGGGCCACCCGCTCCGTCGAGGCCGCCGCGGCCCCGCCCACCACCGGCTCGGCCGACGACCCGTTCGAGGGGCTGTGAAACTCCTCCACACTTCCGACTGGCACGTAGGCAAGCTGCTGCGGGGCCGGTCGCGGGCCGATGAGCATCGGGCCGTGTTGGCCGAGATCGTGGCCGTGGCCGGCAACGAGCCGGTTGATCTGGTGCTGGTGGCCGGCGACCTGTTCGACACGCCCGCACCGTCGCCCGAGAGTGAGAGCATCGTCTACCGGGCCTTGCTGGCCCTGGCCGAGGTCGCACCCGTGGTCGTCGTGTCCGGCAACCACGACAACCCCCGCCGCCTCGCCGCGGTGGCCCCCCTGTTCGAGATGGGGAGGGTCCATGTGGCATCCGAGGTCCGCCGGCCCGACGACGGGGGAGTGCTCAACCTCGAGGCCGGCGGGGTGCCGGTGCGAGTGGCCACCGTGCCCTTTGTGTCGCAGCGGGGCATCATCCGGGCCCACCAGCTGGTCAGCCCCGACCAGCTCGCCCCCGACCAGGTGTCGCCGGCCTACGCCGACCGGCTGAGCCGGGTCCTCGACGCCCTCGCCAGTGGGTTCGACGGGTCGGCCGTCGAACTGGTTCTGGGCCACCTGTTCGCCGCCGGGGCCACGATGGGGGGCGGCGAGCGGTCGGCCCACACCATCTTCGAGTACTCCATCCCGGCCACCGCCTTCGGGGTCAAGCCCTCCTACGTGGCCTTGGGTCACCTCCACCGTGCTCAGAACGTGCCGGCCGGGGTCCCGGTTCGGTACTGCGGCTCACCCCTCCAGCTCGACTTCGGCGAGACGGGCGACGAGAAGTCGGTCACCGTGGTCGAGGTGGCCCCCTCCACCCCGGCATCGGTGCGCGAGGTCGGGCTGAGGTCCGGTCGGAGGCTGCGCACCATCACCGGCACCCTCGACGAGCTCGACGCTCTCAGGGGAACCACGGGCGACGATGTGCTCAAGGCTCGAGTCGAGGGGTCGGCCACCATGGGGATGGGCGACCAGATCCGAGACTGGTTCCCCGAAGCGGTCGACGTCGAGATCCTCGACCCCGAGGGTCCCGCTGGTCCGGTCAGGACCGCCCGCGATGGGTCGTCGCCCCGCGAGCTGTTCGAGCAGTTCCTCACCGAGGAGCGCGAAGCCGAGCCCGAGGTGCTAGCCCTGTTCGACGAGCTCCTGGATGACCTCTACGAACCGACTCCGGCTGGTGTCGGCCCGTGAGCCGCACAGCGCGAAGCCTGAAGGCGAACCAGGAACAATGAGGCCGCTGCGTTTGGAGGTCCAAGGGTTCACTGCCTTTCGCGAGCCCACGGTGGTCGACTTCGAGGGGGCTGACCTGTTCGCCCTCGTCGGGCCCACCGGGTCGGGCAAATCCAGCCTCATCGACGCCATGATCTTCGCCCTCTACGGCAGCGTCCCCCGTTACGACGACACCCGGCTGGTGGCCCCGGTCATCAGCCAGGGGATGGCCGAGGCCAGGGTCCGGCTCGACTTCGCGGTGGGCTCCGAGCAGTACGTCGCGGTGAGGGTGGTGCGGCGTACGGCCCGGGGTGCCACCACCAAGGAGGCTCGTCTCGAGCGGGTCAGGGCCGACCCCGATACGGAGGTGATCGCGGGCACACAGGCCGAGCTCACCGACGAGGTCGAACGCTTGCTGGGCCTCACGTTCAATCAGTTCACCACCTGTGTGGTGCTGCCCCAGGGCGAGGCTGCCCGGTTCCTGCACGAGAAGCCCAAGGACCGCCAGGACCTCCTGGTCCGGCTCCTCGATCTCGGCCTCTACGAGAAGCTGGCGTCACAGGCCCGCGAGCGGGCCCGGGTTGCTCAGGCCGCCGAGTCGGCCCTCGAGCGAACCCTGGCCGAGCTCGGCGCGCCTGCTCCCGAGGCCATCGCCCAGGCCGAGGCCCGAATGGCCGACCTCGACCGAGTTGTCGGCACTCTCGACGACCTGGTGCCTCGGGTGACCGAGGCAGACGTCGCCACGGCCGCCGCTCAAGCCGAGGCCAGTCGGCTCGAAGGGGCACACGCCCTGCTCATCGAGGTCGGGGCGCCTGGCGGGGTCACCGATCTGGCTGGCGCGGTGACCCAGGCCGACGAGCTCGTGGCCCAGGCCCGGGCCGCCCACGAACAGGTCGATGGGGTGGTTGTCGATGCCGAGAAGGGGGTTGCCGCGGGTCCCGATCGGGCTGCCCTCGATACCCAGCTCGGGGTGTTCGACCGCATCACCGAGCTCGAACAGCGTGTGACCAAAGGGCAGGCCATGGTGGCCCAAGCGGCCTCGGCAGTTGGGGCCGCGGCAGCTGGCCGCGACGCCGCGGCCCACAAGCTCTCCGCGGCCCGGGCGTCACTGGCCGACATCGAGGTTGCTCATCGGGCCGAGGCCCTGGTGGCCCAGCTGGTGCCTGGTGAGGCCTGCCCGGTCTGCCAGCAGATCGTCACCCACGTTCCCCACCAGCCGGCCACCGACCTCGATCGGGCTCGCTCGGTGGTGGTCACCGCGGAGGAAGAGCACCGCGCCGCCGCTGACATCGCCCGCCAGACCGAGGCCGACGCCACCCGGTACGGAGCCCTCCTGGCCGATCGCGAGTCCGAGCTGGCCCAGGTCCGGGAGTCGGCCCAGGGGGTGGACCGTGAGGCGGTGGTTTCCGCCCTCACCGAGGCGGCTCGGCTGTCCGAGGCGCTCGACGGGGCCCGGGCCGACTCCCGGCTGGCCACCCAGGAGCTCCGGTCGGTCGAGCAGGGCCGCGAACGGCTCGAGTCCGAGCTCACGGCGGCCCGTCGCCAGTTCGATGCCACCCGTGACCGGGTCGCTGCCCTGGGTCCACCCGAGGCCGAACGGGCCGACCTGGCCGCCGACTGGGATCAGCTGGTGGTATGGGCGGCCGGTCGAGTCTGCGAGGTGTCGGCCGAGCTGGCCGGGGCCCAGCAGGCCCTGGTGGCGGCTCGCAGCCAACTCGCTGCGGTCCAGGACGAAGCCGGTGAGCTGGTCAGGGGTGTCGGGCTCGACGTGGGGGGCCAAGCCAGTGTCTCTATGGCCCGCGACACGGTGGTGGCGGCGCGAGCCGGTGCGGCGGCCGACCAAACCCGCATGGTCTCCGACGCCGAGAGGGCGGCCGACCTGGCCACCGAGCACGAGCTCGCGCACCGCCGGTTCCTCGTGGCCGATCGGCTGGGCCGGCTGCTCGGGGCCCGAGGGTTCGAGAAGTGGCTGCTCGACGCGGCCGTCGACCAGCTCCTGGCCGGGGCCAACGAGATCCTGGGTGAGTTGTCGGGCGGCCAGTACTCGCTGGTGCTCGATGAGCGGGGCGACAACTTCATGGTCATCGACCACCCCAACGCCGGTGAGGTGCGCCTGGCCCGCACCCTGTCAGGGGGCGAGACCTTCCTGGCCTCGTTGGCCCTGGCCCTGTCGCTGGCTGACCAGGTGGCGAGCCTGTCGGCTACCGGGGCGGTGCGGCTCGAGTCGATGATTCTCGACGAAGGGTTCGGCACCCTGGACCCCGACACCCTCGACGTGGTGGCTACCGCCGTCGAGGAGCTCGGCGCGTCGGGTCGGATGGTCGGGGTGGTGTCGCACGTGCGTGAGCTGGCCGAACGCATCCCCACCCGGTTCGAGGTCCGCACCGGCCCTCGCGGCTCTTCGGTCGAGAGGGTGGAGATGTGAGGATCGCGGTCGAGACGTGGTCGCCCGAGTACGGGACTCCCACTGACGAGGCTGCCCTGGCCGACACCGAGGTGGTGGTGGACGCCGGCCGCGAGGTCGACCCTGGTCACTGGGATCCCATCCGGCCCGAGCCGGCCCACCGGGTGGGAGTGTGCTTCATCGACGGGGTTCGTCGCGTCGACGCCCGGGTGTGGGTCACCGACGACCAAGGCCTCACCCATCAGGGCATCTGCGCGTCGTACGCCGCGGGTGTCGTGCAGGCTGGCGACCGGGCCCGGGTGGTCAGAGCCGAGGTTCGGCGACGCCTCTTCTGCCCGGTACCGGGGCCCGAGGGTCTCCGCACCCGCTACGGCTGGTTCGAACCTCAGGGCAGCTCGGCCACCGACCCTGATGGCTTGAGCCTCGCCCTCCAGCACGCCATGGGCTCACTCGAGGCCGAGCTGGCCGCCGACGACCGGGCCGACGACGACCTCCTGGTGGTCGACGGGCCGCTTCGACTGTCGCCCCCGGTCCCCGGCGCCATTGGCTACATCAAGACCCACCAGCGCTCCTACCTCCCCGACGAGGTGGGCGGCATCATCGCCCGCCTGGGGGTGGCCGAACGCACCCCGCTCGTTTTCGTGTCGGCGCCGCGGCCCCGGTGGACCTGGTACTTCCGGCTACCAGTCGAGCCCGAGCACCCGTGGGCCGGTGTGGTCCGTTGCGAGCTCGAAGGTACCGAGCCCCTGGCTTCAGCCGCGACTGGGGCCAACCAGATCACCACCCTGCTGCCCCGCTATGCCACCCGCCCCCACGAGGATGCCCGCGCCCCTCAGAACCTGCACCCCATCGCCGGGCTCGAACGCGAGTTGAGGCGAAGAATGGGTGATCCAGCGCTCATATGGCGAGGCCTGCGTCTGGCCGCAGCGGCCGGTGGCTGACCGGCCGCTCGCGGTGAGAGGATGGGGCCATGACCGACGATGCCCTGCGTGACCATCTCCTGGGCCGGGGCGCGCTTGCCTCACAATTCTCCGAGCTCGACCCTGGTGCCATGGTCGGATTCGCCGGTGATCTCGTGCTGGGCGGTGGCCTCGACCTGACCCTCGCCGAGCTGGCCGACCGCTGCGGCACCTCGGTCGAGCAGGCCCGGTCGCTGTACGGCTCCCTTGGGCTCGACGTCGACCGGCTGGTCGGGTTCGGGCCGGGTGACATCGAGATGCTCTCGCTCACCCTGGCTGATGAGTCCGGTGTGATCGAACAGGTCGGCACCGAGCTGTTCCGGGTGGCCGGCCGGTCGTTGCGTCGGGTGGCCGAGGCCGCAGTGGCCGCCTACGTGCAGGACGTCGAGTCCCCGCCCGATGACGCCAGCGGACAGGCCCTGGTCGAGCTGGCCGAGCTGAACGAGATGGCCTCGGGATTGGCGGTCGCCTTCAGCGAAGTGCTCGGCACCATGTTCCGGCACCATATGTGGATCACCATTCGCGAACAGCGCACCGGCCAGGACGGGGTCGGGCCGTCCCAGCTGATCCGCGCCGGGGTGGGTTTCGTCGACCTGGTCGGCTTCACCCCCATGTCCCAGCAGCTCGACCCCGGCGAACTCATGGAGCTGGTCGAGGGATTCGAACAGAGGGCTTTTGACGTTGCCACCCGGTTCGGAGGTCAGGTGGTCAAGAGCATCGGTGACGAGGTCATGCTCGCCGGTCCCGATCACGAGACGGTGGCCCGCGTTGCCCTCTCCCTCGTCGAGGGTTTCAGCGATGTCTCGGACACCCGGCCCCGGGGTGGGGTCAGTGCCGGCGAGGTCGTGTTCCGGCTGGGCGACTACTACGGGCCGATCGTGAATGTGGCGTCGCGGTTGGTCGACGCCGCTGCGCCCGGCGAGGTCCTGACCGACCTACCGTCGGTCGAGTCCAAGTTCGTCATGGG
>JAAEMS010000349.1 GCA_024225275.1 Actinomycetes bacterium | reverse complement strand
TTATAGGTGTAGCCGTTGGACGACTTGACCTTGTTGAAGACCAGGCCGGTCACGCTGGCCCCGGCGGCCCGAAGGGTTTCCATGGCCAGGGTGGCGTCGCGCCTGCGGGTCTCGTTGGCCATCCCGATCAGGATCACCGAATCGGCCAATCTCGACAGCACCACACTGTCGGTCACCGGCAGCACCGGGGCGCCGTCGATGATCACCAGGTCGTAGTCGGCCGCCAGTTTGGCGAAAAGCTCGGTGGCTTGGACACTGCGCAGGGCCTCGGCGGGGTCCTGCACCGATGGCCCGGCCTGCATGACCGATAGGCGAATGCCGTCCATGCGCACCTCGACGATCGACTCATCCATCGTGGTGTGGCCGGCCAGGTAGGTGGTCAGCCCTACCTCATTGGTCAGGCCGAACAGGGTGTGCAGGGTGGGTCGGCGCAGGTCGGCGCCCACCAGCAGCACCCTCGTGTTGTGCTGGCCGATCAGGGCACCCAGGTTGGCGCTGACCGTACTCTTACCTTCGCTTGAGTTGGCGCTGGTAACCAGCACGGTGCGGACGGGCCTCCGCATCGAATCGAACTCGAGTGCAGTCACCAGGGTGCGGTAGGCCTCGGTAGCCAGGCTCTGGGGTCGGACCACTGCCTCGATGGGGATCTCGGCCTTGAGGCGTCGAACCTTGGGCACCCGGGCCACAACTGGCCTTCCGGTGGCGTTCTCGAACTCTTCGGCCGAACCAAGCCGACCGCGGACGGTGTTGGTCAGCAGAACCACGGCGATCGACAGGATGGCACCCACCACAACGGCCAGGGCCAGGTTACGGGGGAGCGAGGGGCTGATGGGTGACGACGGTTCTTGGGCGCCGCGTACCAACCGGGCCGAGATCCCGCTGTTGCCAAGCGCTCGGCTGCTGAGCTCGAGGCTGGAGATCTGCTCGTTGAGTATCCAGATCTGGGACTCGACCGGGCCCAGCTCGACCTCGAGGCTCTGTTGGAGGGCCAGGCGGATCTGCACCAGCTGGGACAGGCGAATGGTGTCCTCCTCGTCGGCTATCTCGGTGTCGATGCGATTGAGGGGCTCACGCAGGTCGTCTAGCTCGACGGTGAGCTCGGAGATCGCCTGCCGCGCCGCCTCGAGGGCAGTCGCGGTCTCGGATACGGCCAGCTCGTGTCGATAGCTGATGTAGGTCTCCGCCCACGCTTGGGCTGCTCTGGCGGCTTCTTCGGGCTCGACGCTCTGGGCGGTGAACATCAGGACGTTCGACCGATTCTCGGTGTCGTTGTGGGTGGCGACGACCAAATTGGTGTCAGCCGCGGTCTGGGCCCGGCTGATGTACTGGTCCCCGGCCAGGAACTCGAGCTCGGACTGGGTGTTGCGGATGATCAGGGTCGAGCCGGAGCCGGTCACCACTGGGAAGAGGGTCTGGTTCGCGCCGGTGCGCAACAGCACCTCGGCCTCGGCCTCATACATCGGGTCCTGGTTGGCCGTGAACACAACGGCACCGGTCACCACGGCCGCAAAGATGGCCAGCACCAGCCAGAAATGACGGCGCAGGAGGCCGAGGTAGTCGTTGAGCGACAGTTCGCTGGACCACTCGGGCGTGGCCAGCCGGATGTCGGGGGAGCCCTGGGGGCCTTGGGTTTCGTTCACCGATACAATCCTGATGACATTGGGCCGCTGGTCCCTGTCTCCGTCGGCGCCCGCGGGGTTGAAATGAGGGTACGACCCAGTAGGCGATACGGCCGAGTATTCGTGCGTGGTGATGATTGTGGCAACATCGTCAGGCCGTGGTAGCTGTAGGTCGCTGAAAATTTCTCGACAACAAGCCTCTGGTCCTACTGACAGGGCCCGGTTCCATGGTCTACCCTACATGGATCGGCCAGTGATCACTGGCCAGGCGGATTCGAGGTGGGGCCGATGGTCCCGGCTCACAGAGGCGGATGGGACCCTGTTGTTCTCCAAGGAAAGACCCAGTAGCGGCGATCCGGCGCCGCGTCGGGTGTTGCACAGTCTGTTTCCGTATCGGGGGCGGTTGCTGGCCGCAGCTGATGTGTTGGCGTGGTTGCTGGCGATTCTGGGCACGGTGGCGCTTCGGTTGGGGCTCGATGTC
>JAAEMS010000348.1 GCA_024225275.1 Actinomycetes bacterium | reverse complement strand
TGGAGATATCGCCGGTGCTGGTTATGGTCATGGTCACATTGCCATCGCCATCAACACCGCCAGAAATGCCATCTGCAGAATTGCCCTCGGTGGAGATATCGCCGGTGCTGGTTATGGTTATATCGCCATTGACTAAAACAAAGCCATAAATGCCCTCTGAAGAACTGCCCTCGGTGGAGATATCGCCGGTGCTGGTTATGGTCACATCGCCATTGCCATTAACATAGCCAAAAATGCCCTCTGAAAAACTGCCCTCGGTGGAGATATCGCCGATGCTGGTTATGGTCACATCGCCATTGCCATAAACATAGCCATAAATGCCATCTGCATTAGTGCCCTCGGTGGAGATATCGCCGGTGCTGGTTATGGTCACATCGCCATTGCCATCAACATTGCCCCAAATGCCATCTGCATTAATGCCCTCGGTGGAGATATCGCCGGTGCTGGTTATGGACACATCGCCATCGCCCAAAACATAGCCAGAAATGCCATCTGCATTAGTGCCCTCGGTGGAGATATCGCCGGTGCTGGTTATGGTCACATCGCCATCGCTCCCAACAACGCCAGAAATGCCCTCTGAAGAACCGCCCTCGGTGGAGATATCGCC
>JAAEMS010000347.1 GCA_024225275.1 Actinomycetes bacterium | reverse complement strand
TGCCGTTGGGGCATCGTCGGGAGAGCTTCCAAACAACTCCAGAAGAGAGGGACCACCTGATGAAGAACGTAGACGGACCGGCTGTGCGGCTGGTCGATGAGATTGATGAGACGCTTGGGGCGGTGCTGCCGGGGTCTCTGGCGGTGCAGCTTGGCGGGATCGCTGAGACATGCCGTGAGGGTCTGATGGCGGTCGCGGTCGAGGCCGGGTTGGCCACGGCGCTGGCGATCATGAACGAGGAGGCCGATGCCCTCTGTGGGGGCTGGAACGCCCGCGATCCTGAGCGTGATCATGTGCGTGGTGGTACGACGCCGACCTCGGTGGTGATGGGCGGCCAGAAACTGCCGATCCGTCGACCTCGTGTGCACGCGCTCGACGAGGATGGTGTGGCGTGGCGGCGAGGTTGGTTTGGTGTCCTATGGGGTGTTCGCCCAGGGGGATCTGCTCAACCGGGTTGCGGTCGAGCGGATGTTGGCTGGTGTCGCGACCCGTAGCTTCACTCGGGCGGGGGACCCGATTGGGGTCAAGGCCCGCAAGGCGTCGTCGTCGACGTCGCGTTCGGCGGTGTCGCGCCGGTTCGTGACCGGCACCAAGAAGGCCCTTGACGGGCTCCTCGGTCGTGATCTCAGCGGCCTCGACGCTGCGGTGTTGATGGTCGATGGCGTTGACTACGCCGCCGCGATGTGTGTGGTCGCCTTGGTCGTGACCGCTGATGGCACCAAGGTGCCGGTCGGGCTACGCCTGGGTGACACCGAGAACAAGACCGTTGTCACCGCGTTGCTTGCTGATCTGGTCGACCGCGGGCTCGACTACTCCGGTGGATTGTTGGTGGTGATCGACGGAGCCAAAGCGCTGTCGGCCGCGGTGAAGGCAGTGTTCGGTGACCTAGTACTGATCCAGCGTTGCCAGATCCACAAGCGCCGCAATGTCAAAGGTCACCTTCCCGCCCGGCTGCGCGACGACGTGGATGCTCGCCTGCGCGGCGCGTTCGCCGACCCCGACCCGGCCTCCGGGCTGGCCAAGGCCCGCCGTCTCGCCGGCGAGCTG
>JAAEMS010000346.1 GCA_024225275.1 Actinomycetes bacterium | reverse complement strand
GCCCGACCAGGTGGAGCCCGACCAGGTGGAGCCCGACCAGGTGGAGCCCGACCAGGTGGAGCCCGACCAGGTGGAGCCCGACCAGGTGGAGCCCGACCAGGTGGAGCCCGACCAGGTGGAGCCCGACCAGGTGGAGCCGGACCAGCCGCCTCCGGACCAGGTGGAGCCGGTGGGGGCGACGATGCCGGTGCCGGGACCGGCGGCCTTGTCGTGGTCTTGGGTGCCGGTGCGGGGGTTCCTCCAGGCGATACCACCGTGGATGGCGCCCGCGCCCACGACCACCTTGCCGGCGGTGGAGCGGGAGGCTTTGGTGAGGGTCCGCTTGAGGTCGGTGGGGGTCATCGAGGGGTTGTCCTCGAGGAGGCGGGCAGCGATGCCTGACATGACCGCGGCGGACTGGGAGGTACCGGAGCCAAGGAACAGGTCGTCGCCGTAGCGGGCTTTGGGGGCCAACTGATCGACCGTGGAGCCGGGGACCCGGTAGGAGGCAATCGAGCGGCCGGGAGCGGCCAGGTCGGGGTTGCGGTCCCCGTCACCCCGGGCCGTCCAGCTGGTGGGGTCCTGGTGGCGGGAGCGGAAGCTGGTGGTGGAGTCAACGGCGCCCACGGCCAGCACGTAGGGGTCGATGGCCGGTGAGTCGAGATGGGCTTGGGTCTCGCCCCGGTTGCCGGCGGCCACCACCACGAAGATGCCGGCGTCCCAGGCCCGCTCCACCGCGGCCGACAGAACGTCACCCTTGTGGTCAGACACGCCGGCCTGACCCAGTGAGAGGTTGAGGACCCGGATGTTCAGGCCGTCGGTGTCGTGGTGGTCGACAACCCAGTCAATAGCGGCCACCACTTGGGCCACGGTGGTGGTGCCATCGGCACCGGCCACCTTGAGGCTGACGATCCGGGCCCCTGGGGCTACTCCAGGTTCCCCGGCACGTTGGCCGGCGATGATGCCGGCCATGTGGGTGCCGTGACCATAGGTGTCGAGATAGGCGACTTCAGCGAACCTGCCCTCACCGGACAGGTCCGGCCCGTGCAACACATTGGTGCCGTCGAGCCCATCAACCGGGGCCACCCCTGAATCGATCAGGGCCACATCGATACCGGTGCCGTCACCCCCATAGGCCATTTGTGGACCAGACAGCACATCGTCGCTCAACTCGGTCAACGAGATCGCCGTACCCGCCGACTCATCACTCAGCAGATTGACCATCGACAACGACAGCGCATCACCCGGCAAGGGTTCGGGGCCGGCATCAACGGTGGGCACCGTGAGGACTGCGACCAGGGCGAGGGCGCTCGCCAGGCCAGTGGCCAACCGCCGCGAACCGGCCCGCTTGGGCTGGGGTCGGTACCAGGTGGCGCCGTGAGCAAGGGGGAAGGTATTCATCAATAACGCTTCCTGTCGATTGTCAGGAGCTGGTCAGGCGACCACTGGTCAGGCGACCACTGCTCTCAGTCAGATCACTGCCACATCCATTTGCACCGCTGGCATCGGCGGGCGCGGCGGTCAGCTTGAGTTCTGGGTCAGAGCCAGCCAAAAGACCAACACCGGCAACCTCGGGCTCGCGACCCTCCTGGG
>JAAEMS010000345.1 GCA_024225275.1 Actinomycetes bacterium | reverse complement strand
CGGCCATCACGGGTGGCCTGGGTGAGCTGGCCGGCGGGGTCGTAGGCGTAGGTCCAGTTCTCCGGACCCGTGATCGAGTTGATCCGCCCGGCGGCGTCCCGGGTCAGGGTTGAGGACCCGAGTTGGGTGTCTTCGTAGCCGGTGAGCCGGCCGTCGGTATAGGACCAGGAACGGGAGTTCCCATCCGGCATCGACTCCGAGGTCACACGACCGTCCGGGTCATAGCCGTAGGTGGTGGTCCCGTAGGTGGGGTGGGTCACCGTGTCGAGCCGGTTCACACTGTCGTAGGTGTAGGTGACCGTGGTGCCGTCCGGATAGGTCAACAATGTCCGGTTCCCGGCTGCGTCATAGCCGTAACCGACCACGTCACCGTCAGCTTCGGCGACCTGGGTGACCCGCCCACGGGTGTCATAGACCCAGGTGGTGGTGCCATCGGGCCCAGTCGCCGAAGTGCGCCGCCCCGCCGCGTCGTAGCCGTAGGTGACCGTGTAGGTGTCGGCGCCGTTGGTGTAGTCGGCGCCGGTCACCCGCCCCGCCGCGTCATAGGTGTAGGAGACCGACCGGCCCGACCCATCAGTAGTCGAAGCCACCCGCCCCAGGGTGTCGTAGGTGACCATCGAGGAGTTACCCAACGGATCAGTCGCCTGGGTGAGCCGATCGGCGGTGTCATAAGCCCAGGTTTCGGTCGACCCGGCAGCGGAGGTCCGTGAGGTCCGGTTGCCGCGGCTGTCCCACCCGTAGGCGGTGACCCCACCGTTGGCGTTGGTGGCCGACGTCAGACGCCCGGCCGGGTCATAGACGAACCCGACCGTGCCCCCCGTCGGATCGGTGACCGACACCCGGTCCCCGCCCGGCGAATACGCGGTCGCAGACACCCCACCGGAGGGATCAGTGACCGAGGCG
>JAAEMS010000344.1 GCA_024225275.1 Actinomycetes bacterium | reverse complement strand
TTGTCGAGATAGGTGCTCAGAAGTTGATGCCCTTGGCCGCGACGGGGTCGAGCAAGATGATCTCGGCCCGGGCCCCGAACAGGTCGCGAAGCGACCCCATGGTCTCCTTCATGCCGTCGCTGGCGCCATGGACTCCGAGTGCCTCGTCATCGGTGTAGAGCTCGTAGAACCACAGGATGTTCTCGTCGCCCTTGTCGGCGTGCAGGGCATAGATCTCGGTACCCGCCTCACCCTCGACAACCGGCAGCATCTTCTGGAGGCCGGCGGCGAGCTCGTCGCGCTTGCCTTCAGCAGCAGTGATCTTCGCAATAACAGCAGTCTTGGCCATGACCTGATTCTAGATCCCGACGCGCCCGTTCGGCGCCCCGGCGAGGTCTCGCGGGATCCCAACGTCTCCCTAACCATCTCCTAACAGGTGCGACCGATGATGGAGACTGTTCACGAGGAGGAATCATGGTCGGCAGTGAGCCGGTGGTCGTCGTTGTCGAGGACGACCCCAACATCAGTGATCTGGTCGAGCTCTATCTGCGTCGCGATGGCTTTCGGGTCTACCAGGCGGCCAACGGCCACCGCGGGCTCGAGGTCATCTCCGAGCGGCGCCCCGACCTGATCGTGCTGGACATCGGCCTACCCGGCGATGTCGATGGTCTCGAAGTCTGTCGCCAGGTCCGAACTGACTCGAAGACCCCCGTGATCTTCCTCACCGCCCGCGACGACGAGATCGACCGCATCCTCGGCCTCGAGCTGGGCGCCGACGACTATGTCACCAAACCCTTCTCTCCCCGCGAGCTGGTGGCCCGGGTCAAGGCCGTGCTCCGTCGAGCCGGGGCCGACGGCATCGAAGACCGACCCCCGATCCATGAGCTCGGCGGGGTGGTCGTCGACACCGGGCGCCGAGAGGTTCGCCGCGACCACGAGATCGTCGTGCTCGCGGCCCAGGAGTTCGACCTCCTCGAGTTCCTGCTCGACAACCCGGGCCTGGCCCTCAACCGACGTCAACTCCTGGATGGAGCCTGGGGCCGCGACTGGGTGGGCGACGAGCGCACCGTCGATGTCCACGTGCGCCAACTGAGACGCAAACTCGGCGACGATCTCCCCCTCGAGACAGTGTGGGGCGTCGGGTACCGGCTGGGCTGACGTGCGCCGCCGCATCACCGCCACGATCCTCACGGTCGTCGTCGCCACCCTCCTGATCACCGGGCTCGTCACCCTCGTTCTGACCTCGATCTCGGCCCGGTCCTCCACCCGCGACGAACTCGCCGAACAGGCCCGGTCTCTGGCGGCACCCATCGCGCAGAGCACTTTCGGCCGCCCTGGCCCGGGGCGAAACCCCGACCGGGGCCAGGAGCTACGAGGGCTGCTGCGGGCCCTCGAATTCGACGACGCCTCCATCGTGACCTTCACCGGCACCACCCTCGAGGGTGATTTCCCCGAGCGCATCGATGCCGACATTCTCGACTTCGACCAGTTGATGGAAACCGGCACCCAGAGCGGTTGGTCAGGGTCCACCGTCTACGCCGTCCAGCGGCTCGATGTTCCCGGCGGGGGTCTTCGCCTCCTCATCCTGACCAGAGAGCCCGACAGCGCGCTGGGGCCGGCGGGCCGGTGGTTCGTACTCGCGGCCACCGGCACCCTGCTGGTGGGGATCGCCGCCGCCACCTGGCTGGCCCGTACCCTCACCCGACCTCTCCGTCAGGCCCAGGAGGCCACCCAGCGCATCGCCAGTGGGGACCTCACCACCCGACTCCCCGAGCCGGTTCCTTCCCGCCGCGATGAGTTGAGCGACCTCACCCGGTCCATCAACGAGATGACGGGCGCGCTGGAGCGTTCGAAGGGTCTGGAACAACAGTTCCTGCTCTCGGTCTCCCATGACCTCCGTACTCCCCTGACCTCGATCCGGGGCTACGCCGAGGGGCTCACCGACGGGGCCATCGACGACCCCGTACGGGCCGGCGAAGTCATCGTTTCGGAGGCCAAGCGCCTCGAACGACTGGTGGGCGATCTGCTCGACCTCGGGCGACTCGAGGCCCGCCAGTTCCGCTTCGAGTTCGCTGTCCGCGATGCGAACGAGATGGTCGACGAGGTGGTCGCCGGTCTCGAAGCCCAGGCCGCAGCAGCCGGTGTGGCGCTGACCGCCGGCCCGCACCAGTCCGCCGACCCAGTCGAGGTCGACGCCGATCGACTGGCCCAAGCGGTTTCGAACCTCGTCGACAACGCGCTGAAGTTCGCGACCAGCACGGTGACGGTCAGTACAGAACCCGGCGAGCTCGACGGGACGAGGGCCACCCAGATTGTTGTAGCTGACGACGGCCCTGGCATCGCCGACGCCGACAAGCCGTTCATCTTCGAACGCCTTTACCAGACCGGACAAACACCGGTCCGACGGGAATCGGGGACGGGGTTGGGCCTGGCCATCGTGAGAGAGCTGGTGGCGGTCATGGGCGGCCGGGTAGCCGTGGCCGACCGGGTAGGGGGCGGGACCCGTATGGAGATCACCCTTCCGGTGGCGTCACCAACGGCCGTGGTGGACGACCTCGTCGAGTAGTCGCCGGCCCCGGCTCTGACTCCGCCCCGGCTGCTGGCCCGATCCCGGGTGTCCTATCGCCACGGTGCCGACGAGTGCCACGTCGGACTCGATACCGAATGCCTCGCGAACCGCGGGATCGTGATCGAAGATGCCGAAGAAGAGGGCTCCGAATCCGGCGTCGTGGGCCAGGAGCAGGAGGTTCTGAACCACCATGCCGGCGTCAACCCACCAGTAGGGGACGCTCCAGGCTTCGGTGCCCTCACCCAAGCCGGTGCGCTCCTTGTCGGGCTCGCCGTATCGGTCGGGGTAGGCCTCGGGCCGGGTGGCCACCAGGACCAGCACTGGGGCGTCGAGAAGCTCCGGCCAGCGGAAGCTGGCCCGGCGGGGCTCCGGGAGCGTCGTGTCCCAGTAGCGCCCCACGTCGTCGCCGGTCAGCACCAGGAACTCAACCGCTGAGGTGTTCCCGGCCGATGGGGCCCGGCGGGCCGAGCCGAGCAGGTCATCGATCTGGGGTCGCGTGAGTGAATCGACCCGAAAGGACCTGACCATGCGACGCGTCCGGATCGCGTCACGGAGCTCCATCAGTCGATAGGAGCCAGGGTGCGGGCACCGGCCTCGACCAGGCCGCCGCCGGTGGTCTGAACCTCAACACAGCCCAGATCCGCGGCTGACCGGTGCAGGTGGGCCCGGGCGGTCAGGGAACCGAGCGAGTCGGAGCGGGGCACGCTGGAGAGGGGGCCGATCTCCTTGTCGCCCTGGCGAACGGCCGCGCCAGCCACCAACGAGCCCTCGAGGTCAGCGGCGACTCCTCCCCCATCGTGACGTAGTGAGGTGGCACTCATGAGGGCAGTATGCCCCGCCCGCTCAGAGGTCGGGGGCTCCGGTGCGTTCCGCGGTCATACGGCGGGCGGCGGGAACCGCGGTCAGCAGGGCCCGGGCTTTGTTCTGACATTCGAGGAACTCCTCCTCGGGGGTACTGTCGGCCACGATGCCCGCCCCGGCCTGCACCGAGGCATGCTCGCCCCTGATGACCATGGTGCGGATGGCAATGGCGGTGTCGATATTGCCGGAGAAGTCGATGTAGCCGACGATGCCGGCGTACGGACCTCGCTTCACCGGTTCGAGGTCGTCGATGATCTCCATGGCTCTCACCTTGGGCGCCCCCGACACAGTGCCGGCCGGCTGGGTGGCCCGAATGACATCGACCGGACTGGCCCCCGAGCGGAGCGCACCCGAGACCTGAGAGGTCAGGTGCATCACATGGCTGTAGCGCTCGAGGGTCATCATCTCGTCGACCTGGAGGGACCCGTACTCGACCACCCGGCCCACGTCGTTGCGAGCCAGATCGAGGAGCATCACGTGCTCGGCCCGCTCCTTGGGGTGCTCGGAGAGCTCCGCGGCCATTCGCCGGTCTTCCTCATCGGTACGTCCCCGCCGGCGGGTGCCGGCGATGGGCCGGGAGATGACCCGATCCTCGAGGAGCTGGACCATTGGCTCCGGCGAGCAACCCACGAGGGTCAGCTCCGGATGGCGCACGTAGTACATGTACGGGCTCGGGTTGATCTGGCGAAGCACCCGGTACACGTCGAAGGAGTCGGCCCCGATCTCGAAGTCGAAGCGGGTGGACAACACGACCTGGAAGATGTCACCGGCCAGAATGTGCTCCTTGGCCACCTCCACCGCCTGGCAGTAGAGCTCCTTGGTCATCGACGGGGTGACCTCGGGCATCTCCTCGTCGCGCGTAGGGGCGTTGAGCATCGGTTCGGGCAGCGGCTTGGCGCCGTCGGCCGCGATCTGTGCGACATCGACGATGGCCTGGTCGTAGAGGACGTCCAGCTCGTCATCGGTCGCGCCGTCGGGCACGAAGACATTGGCCAGCAAGGTCACCCGCTGTCGCCAATGGTCGTAGACGGCCAGCTCACCGATGACCGCGACGATGGCATCGGGCAGGCCCTGATCGTCGGGGGGCACGTTGGGTAGGTGCTCGACTTCGCGGACCACGTCGTAGCCGAAGTAGCCCATGATCCCGCCGTGTAGCGGGGGCAGGTCAGGGATGCTGGGTGAACGGTAGATCGAGGTGAGAGCCTCGACCGCGGCCAGAGCGCCCTGGTTGAGCGGCACCCCGTCGGGGACGGTCCCCTCGGCAACCTCGACGGTGCGGCCCCGGACCATGAGGGTGGCAGCCGGGTTGCGTCCCATGAACGAGAACCGTGACCATCGCTCACCGTGCTCGACCGATTCGAGCAGGAAGGCGGGCCGATCGCCGGCGATGCGGGCGAAGGCCGATACCGGGGTGGTCAGGTCGGCCAGGATCTCCCGCCAGACGGGGACGACGCTGTGGTCGCGGGCGAGCGCTCGGAACTCGTCGCGACTGGGCTGGATCACCCGAAGGCCCGATAGAAGCAGGAGCGCTCGCCGGTGTGGCAGGCGCCGTTTCCTTCCTGCTCGACAACGAAGAGCAGGGTGTCGCCGTCGCAGTCGTAGCAGGCCTCACGGATGAACTGACGGTCACCCGACGTGTCGCCCTTGCGCCAGACCTCCTGGCGGGACCGGCTCCAGAACACGGTGCGACCCTCGGCCAGCGACTGGGCCAGGGTGGCGGCGTTCATCCAGGCCATCATCAGCACCTGGCCGGTGCCTTCCTCCTGGACGATGGCGGCCACCAGGCCGTCTTCGTTGTATTTCACCGCGGCGAGCTGGTCAGGGGTGGGCTCGATGGTCAAGGTCTCCGGCATGGGTCGGATGGTAGGCCGTAGGCTTCGCGAATGGACATGCCTTTCCCCTCCGTTCTGACCTCGGTTGACGAGGTGCGCGAGCTCTACCGGCAGCCCTCGAAGGTGGCGGCCGGGAAGGTCATCGACCATGTCGACGAGACCAGCGCCTCCTTCATCGCCCGCTCACCGTTCCATCTGCTCGCCACCTCGCATGCTGATGGTCGCTGTGATGTGTCACCCCGGGGGGGCCCGGTCGGCTTCGTGAAGGTGCTCGACGAGAAGAGGGTGATTGTCCCCGACCTGAACGGCAACAACCTCCTCGACTCCCTCCAGAACGTGATCGACAACCCCCAGGCCGGGCTCTTGTTCCTGGTGCCGGGGCGTGACGAGACGCTGCGGGTCAACGGTCGGGCCTGGTTGACGACCGACGACGCCATCCTCGACCTGTTCGTCGACGAGCTCCGCCGACCGAAACTCGCCGTCGCGGTCGCCGTCGACGAGGTCTATCTCCACTGCGCCAAGTCGTTCCGAAGGGGTGGCGTCTGGTCACCCGAGACATGGTCTCCTGACGAGGCCCCCACGGGCGGCGAGCTCATCACCGGCCAGCTCGGCCTCGAGCAGACCGCGGCCGAGATGGAGGGCTATCTCGAGGAGAGCTACGCGGTCGGGCTGGCCGAGGACTCACCGGTCTGAGCCGTCGAGCTACAGGTAGAGCCCGGTCGAGCCCTCTTCGAGGCGGGTGGCGGCCACCGCGTGGATGTCACGCTCACGCAAGATGATGTAGTCGAGCCCCTGGACCTCGACCTCGTAGCGGTCCTCGGGGTTGAACAGGACGTGGTCGCCCAGCTCCATGGTGCGCACGTTGGGGCCCAACGCGATGACCTCGGCCCAGGCCAACCGCTTGCCTACCTGAGCGGTGGCGGGGATCAGGATGCCCCCGGACGACTTTCGCTCGCCCTCACTACCCTGGACGTTCACCATGATGCGGTCGTTGAGCATCTTGATGGGGAGGCGGTCGTCGGCGGCGATGGGGTGCTCGGTCACGGCGCACAACCGTAGCGCCCACCCGTCGGAACCCGGCTACCGTCGTCGGCCATGAGCCCGGACCCACGACTCGACCGCCAGTCGATCGTCACCAGTGACGGGTTGGCCCTGCGCTCCGAACGTCTCGTTCCCGAGGGGGCCACGGCCGCGATGGTCGTGTGTCACCCCCACCCTCTCCACGCCGGAAACATGTACGCCACGGTCACCGACGCCCTCTTCAACGTGCTTCCGGCCGAGGGGATCGCCACCTTGCGGTTCAACTTCCGCGGAGTCGACGGGTCCGACGGCCGGCACGACAACGGCGTGGGCGAGCAGAACGACGTGACGGCCGCGGTGGCGGCCCTGGCCGAGGCCGCGCCCGGGATCCCCCTGTACCTCGGCGGGTGGTCCTTCGGGGCCGATGTGTCGGCCTGCGTGGTCGACGACCGGATCGCCGGCTGGTTCCTGGTGGCCCCTCCCCTGCGGGTTCGCCCCCTCGACGAGATGGAGTGCGGTCCCGACCCCCGACCCAAGCAGATCGTCACCGGTGCCCACGACCAGTTCCGCGACCCCGACGACGCCCGCGAGGCCGTGGCCGGGTGGGCCGCCACCAAGGTCGAGTCCGTCCCCATGGCCGACCACTTCTTCATGGCCGGCACCGATCAAGTCATAGCCGCCGCCGTGGCCTTCGCCCGGCCGTAGCCCCCTTGCCTTCGCACCCCCCACCCCGCACCCCGCACCCCGCCACCCCCACCCCGCCACCCCCACCCCCACCCCCACCCCGCAAATTGGGCAGGTTGACTACACATTTTGTGGGTCAACCCACCCAATATCAGTCGACCTTGGTGGCCCCCAGCTCGCGCAGCACATCCTCATAGATCTCGACCGAGAGAACCTCCCCCTCACGGGAGACAACCGTGCGAGAAATGTCCTGGGCGTCGATCGGTTCCTCGCCAGGTAC
>JAAEMS010000343.1 GCA_024225275.1 Actinomycetes bacterium | reverse complement strand
TGCGACGGTTCAGCCACAGAAGTGTCAGCCACAGAAGTGTCAGCCACGGAGGCGGCCACCACGGAGGCGTCAGCCACAGAAGTGTCAGCCACAGAGGCGGCCACCACGGAGGCGTCAGCCACAGAAGTGTCAGCCACAGAGGCGGCCACCACGGAGGCGTCAGCCACAGAAGTGTCAGCCACAGAGGCGTCAGGCACGGAGGCGGCCACCACGGAGGCGTCAGCCACAGAAGTGTCAGCCACAGAGGCGGCCACCACGGCCGACGCGTGCGACGGTTCAGCCACAGAAGTGGCCACGACGGCCGACGCGTGCGACGGTTCAGCCACAGAAGTGTCAGCCACAGAAGTGGCCACCACGACCGACGGTTCAGCCACAGGAGTGTCAGCCACAGAAGTGGCCACCACGGCCGACGCGTGCGACGGTTCAGGCTCCGACGATTCGCCGAGCGCACCCTTTGGGTTGTCCCCCCCACGACCGACGCCATCACGACGCGAGCTCGACCCGCCCAGGCTTGCCTGATCGTCGAGTCTCCTGAGGTTCACGGTGCCCTGGCTCAAGAGCTCGGCGGGCACGGCATCGATCGACACCGCTCCGAACACGTGGCCGCCCACCCGTCGGAGCTGACCCCGAAGCTCGGCCAGATCGGATCGACCGGTCCGCCGCGAGACGGCGGTGACGACAACTCCGTCGACCAGGGTGGCCAACTCGAGGCCATCGGCGTTGCGCAGCGCGGGCGGGGCATCGATCACAACCGAGAGCTGGAGATGGGCGGCCAACTTGAGCAGGGCGCGCATGAGGTCCATCGACAGCGGTTCCCCTCCACTGATCCCACCGGTGGGGAGATACCAGAGATTGGGGTGGATCAGGCTGATCCGATCGGCCAGAACACTGGCCAGACTCTCGCCGGGCGGATTGGCGTTGAGATCGACAAGCCCGTCGGCGGTACCAACCCCGAGGATGGTGTCGAGATCGACCGAGCGGCGATCGGCGCCCACGAGCAGAACGTCGCAGCCGCTGCGGGCCAGGGCGGCAGCAAGGTTGAGGGCGGTGGTCGAACGCCCTTCGCGATCTCGGGAGCTGGTCACCAGGATCGAGCGCTGGCGGGGCCCGTCCTTGGCGCCGCTGATGCCAACGGCGACCCGACGGAAGCCATCGGCCGCCTCGGATATCGGTTGGTCGACAACCACCCAGCTGGCGCCCTGGCGCACGCTCGGGATATGGGCCAACACGGGCACCTGAAGCTCGTCTTCGATGTCGCGGGCGTTGCGGACCCGATCGTCGAGCCGCTCGGTCACGAAGGCCAGGAGGGTACCGACTACGGCACCGAGGAAGCCGCCGACGAGGAGCTGAATCCAACGGGAAACCCCGATCCGGATCTCCTCTGCTTCGTTGTCACGGTCGATGACCTCGCCCGGGTTGATGTCGATCGCGCTCTGGGAGTCAAACTGACGCTGGAGCTCCTTGAGCTGATCGATCAGGATCTCGCGGTTGGTCTGGGCCTCGGCGAACTCGGGGGTGTCGGGCGGGGTGGCCGCCAGCTGGAAGTTGGCCGACACCAGCTTGGCCTCGGCGTCGTCGATCTTGGTCTGGAGAGCTTCGAGTGCCTGGTCCGATTGTTCGCGGGCGTTGTCGCCCCGGAACTGGAGATAGGCGTCAGACGCCGCCGAGGCGCCCGAGACCGCCAGCTCGGGACTGTCGGCCACGAAGGCGAACGCGAGCACCTGGGAATCAGTGACCGTGAGGACGGTGAGATCCTCCAGGAAGTCGGCGGCGGGCTGCTCACTGGCCAGAGCGGACAGGGCCCGCTGGGCGACGACGGTGGATTCGGCCACACTGCGTTCGGTGGCGATGTTGACACCGCGGCTGTTGGTGGCGCCGAACGGATCGTCGGTGATCTGGCGCACCAGGACGGTGGCCTCGGCCTGGTAGCGGGTCTCCGGCTTGGGCCCGACCAACAGGGTCGCGACCAGTGCGAAGAACACCATGGCCGTGATGATCCACCAACCCCTGCGGACCACCGTACCGTAGTAGTTCAGTTCGATCTCGTTCTCTGACATTCATGCCTCCAGGGACTCATCGGACCCGGCCACCAGCATCAGTGGCGTGGTCCGCCCTCTACCCATCGTTCCGGAGGCCTTGATGTTGAGGACCTCGACGCCGCTGCCATCCACCGAACCGCCCGTCATCGTCCACGTCCGATCAAGAGACCAATCTTGAGCTGGTTCCGTCGCAAGAATACCCAGGACCCGGCCCAGGCCGTCGAGACGGCCAGAGCGCCGACCACGATCCCGAGCGCGGGAGCCTTCCAACTCTTCAATAGCAGGCCCGGAATCCCGTATGAGGCCGCCAATACCAAGAGCAGGAGGAGCCACTCCCGACCGGCCGGCTGTATCCGGTAGTCCCGGTACAACAGGGCCATGGGTCCCAGATTCGTGACGAGTAGGGCCGCCGACCATGCCAGGGCGGCGCCCTCGAGCCCGAACGGTGGGATCAGGAGCACATTGAGTAGGGCATTGAGGGCCACCGACGCCATATTGAGACCGAGGTTCTGGCCGCTGCGCCCGGCCATCAAGAGCACGGCCTCTACCGGCCCGCAGGCCGACGCCACCAGGAAGCCGATAGTGAGAATGCGTACGGCGGGCGCAGCTGATGTGTACTCGGACCCGAAGATCCCGAGCACGGCCTCGGCCCACCAGGCAATGGCGAGGTAGACGGGCCAGGCGGCCACCGCGAGCCAGCGGGTGACGCTTCGATAGAGATCACCGGCCCCCACCACATCGCCTCGGGCGAAACTCTCGCTGACCATGGGCATGGTCGACTGGTAGACGGCTTGATTGACGAAACCACCAAGCTTCAGTAATCGGGTCGAGGCCGTGTAGATGGCGGCCGCCGAAGCTCCCAGGAAGGCGCCCACGAACAAGGTGTCCTGCCACCGGAGCAGCACTCGCAGCGCATTGGCGGCCGCCTCGGGCAAGGTGAAGAGCCAGAACGAGGGAGCAGGCCCCTCGACCACCGGCTCGTCAACGGGCGGTGGGTCGAGAAGGAGGTGGCGCAGGGCATAAGCGCCCAGGAATGCAGTCATCGCGAATCCGGCGATCCACGCCAGAGCGACCGTGGCGAGACGGGGTTCATTGGCCTTGTCCAGGAACGAGCCGGCCGCGACCAGTACCACCACCACGGCCACGACCTGCAGCAGCGGGCGAGCAATCCGGTCGACGATGACGGTGGGGATCATCGTGCTGAACCCACGGGTGGCGGCCAACAGGCTCTGGCCCACCGCACCGAGAGCGATCAGGGGGGCAACGGTGCGGAGGTTCTCGGCCACCACCACGGCTGTCTCCTCTGAGCCGAACAGCTCCGCCAACGTGTCGGCCAGCACCAGAACGATCAAGGAGAATCCGAGCCCGGCCAATGTCACCGGGACCAAGGCCCGTTTCAGCAGGGTCCGGACCTCACTCTGACGGCCGACCACCCGGTAGCGCGAGACCTCACGAACCAGGCTGGTGTCGGTCCCGATGGTCGCCAGGAACATCGCGATGTTGAAGACCGCAACGGCTTCGATGATCGACCCCAGGCCGGCCGACGTCAGTGAGTGGGTGAGCAGCAGGATGACACCGAACTCGATGCCCGAGGTCAGAGCCGATCCGAGGAAACTGGCTGCACTCCCCCGCGCCACCCGCTCGAGTTGGGTCGCCCGGCGGGCGTCGACCGCAACGTCGGCGACGGTCATACAAAGCGCGAACGGCGGTATCGGGCCACTCCCAGCGCCACAATGAGGAGGGCCCCAACCGCGATCACGAGGGTCAACGCCTTCCGGTCGATGCCGTCGTCGTCGTAGGGTCGCACGCCGGCGTACACCGGCGCCGCCACTTCGCCGCCATCGGCTGAGTCATCGGCCGGCTCGACCGCCGTGGCCGTCCCCACCCCAACGGTGTTGAACACCAACGAGACATCGACGACGACCTCCCCCTGGAGACGGTCGATGGCGGTGGCCTCGATGCCGAACGGTTCGACTACATCCCGCGCCACCGTGGTGCACGAGTAGGTCCACACCTCGCCGGGGTCGAGTGAGTATGGGCTGTCGTCGGCGTCCTGACCGATGGGCCCGGCCATGGGAGAGCAGGCATCGGAGTCGACCCGCACTCGGCGCACATGATCGCTGCCGGGGTTCGAGACTTCGACCCGCAGCACGAACCGCTCCCCCGGGACCACTGGGTCATCGGTCATGGCCTCGAGCTCGAGTTGGCCGTCGATGATGTCGACCGTGCGGCGCCCGGCCTCGCTCAGAGTCGTACCCACGATGGTCACCCCCTGAGCGGTCCAACCGTTCTCGAGGACACCGGCGGCCGGGGAGATCGAACACGCGAACAACCAGGTCTCACCCTCCTCGAGCCGGCCGTCGCCATCGTCACCATCATGTACGTGGAGTTCGCCGCAGACGTCAGTCACGACCACTGACGTCAAGGGGTCGATCCCGAAGTTGCGGGCTTCGTAGACGAACTCCACCGTGTCGCCCAGCCGGATCTTGCGGGGGGGCTGGAGGGCGGCGACGTGGAGGCTCGAGGCAATCGTCTCCACCTTGACCGAACGACTGAAGTCGAACTCGGTGCCCTCCGGGTCGGTCATGACCAGCTCGAGCTGAAGGCGGAGGTTGCCGGTGGCAGCGTAGACACAGACATAGGTCCAGGTCTCGCCAGGATCGAGGATACCGGGGGTCCCGGTGTCGCCGGTTCGGCTGGGATCACCATCGCAACCGCGGACGCGCTCCGACACCGGGGTCAGGGGCAGGGGTCCCTCGTTGGTCGCCGTCCATTCGCGGACCACGGTCTGACCGACGGCAACGGTGACCACCTCTTCCTCGACCTGGGCTGCCGCGGGCGGGGCCATCACCGCCAGCGAGACGGTCAGGAGGCAGACAGTCAGTAGGGAGACGACCAGCGGCACACACTGACTCAGAAGTCCAGCACCGGCCCGGAGGCGCGTCGAACCCACAGCAGACCGCAGCTCTCGGCTCGGGGGGTTCGGGATCGAGGGAATCATTGCTCAGCTGGTCGGGGGAGGGGGTCACGCCACCATCGGACGATCGGGCCGCCGAATAAGGCCCACCGGACCAGGGTACCCGCAGGGTTGTGGCCACCCGTTCCCACTGGGGAGATCGCCCTACTACGGTTCTGGCGACCGATCCGACGACCCAGGTGACCACGATGGCTGACCACGAGTGGGGATTCCAGACCCGGGCTCTCCACGCGGGAGGAGCCCCCGACCCCGCAACCGGGGCCCGGGCGGTGCCGATCTACCAGTCGACCTCGTTCGTGTTCGAGGACACCGCCGACGCAGCCGACCTGTTCGCCCTCCAGAAGTACGGCACGTTCTACAGCCGCATCTCGAACCCAACCACCGCGGCCTTCGAAGAACGGATGGCCAGCCTCGAGGGAGGGATCGGAGGGGTGGCCTGCGCATCGGGACAGGCCAGCGAGTTCCTGACCGTCACCGCCCTTTGCGACTCCGGTGACCACCTGGTGGCCTCCCCTGCCCTCTACGGCGGCACGATCACCCAGTTCGACGTGACCCTCCGGCGCCTCGGCATCGACACGACCTTTGCCGCCGACCCGTCGCCCGAGGCCATGGCCGCCGAGATCACCGAGAAGACCAAGCTCCTGTACACCGAGGTCATCGGCAACCCCACGGGCGCGATCGCCGACCTCGAGGCCTTGGCCGACGTGGCTCATGCCCATGACGTTCCCCTGGTCGTCGATGCCACCTTCGCCACGCCGTACCTGTGTCGCCCCATGGAGTTCGGGGCCGACATCGTGATCCACTCGGCTACCAAGTTCATCGGCGGCCACGGCACCTCGATCGGTGGTGTGATCGTGGAGTCCGGCCGGTTCCCTTGGGACAACGGCCAGTTCCCCCACATGACCGAGCCCATCCCCAGCTACAACAACCTTCGATTCGCCGAGAACTTCGGCGAGTACGCCTTCTGCACCAAGGTCCGGGCCGAACAGCTCCGCGATGTCGGGGCCAGCCTCTCGCCGTTCAATGCCTTCATGCTCCTCCAGGGGCTCGAGACTCTTCCCCTCCGGATGCGCGAACACGTCGCCAACGCCCGCTCGGTGGCAGCCTGGCTCGATGACGACCCTCGGGTCAGCTACGTGTCGTGGGCGGGCCTGCCCGACTCGCCCTGGCACGACCTGGCCCAGAAGTACCTACCGGGTGGTCCCGGGGCCATCTTCACGTTCGGAGTGGCCGGGGGCCGCGAGGCGGGGTCTCGGTTCATCGAGGGCCTCGAGATGGTCAGCCACCTGGCCAACGTGGGCGACGCCCGAACCCTGGTGATCCATCCCGCCTCGACGACTCACCAACAGCTCACCGACGAACAGCTCGAGGCCAGTGGGGTCCGCTCTGACATGGTCAGGCTGTCGGTGGGGCTCGAGGACGTCGACGACATCATCTACGACCTGGACCAGGCCCTTGATTGGAAAGGACAATCATGAGTATTGATGCTTCGTGGAGCCCGCCCACCGCCCGTGAGCGCAAGGCCATCCTCGACCGGACCCAGACAGTGGCCGTCGTCGGCGCGTCGGCCAATCCTTCACGGCCATCGAACTTCGTGGTCACCTACCTGTTGTCGTCATCGGCCGACTTCGACTTGTGGCTGATCAATCCCCGCGAGAGCGAGATCATGGGCCAGCCCGTCTATCCGTCGCTGGCTGATCTGCCCGGCACCCCCGACATGGTCGACGTGTTCCGTCGCCCCGAGGACCTACCGGAGGTGGCTCAGGAGTCGATCGACATCGGGGCCAAAGTGTTCTGGGCCCAGCTCGGCCTCCACTGCGACCAGGCGGCCGAGCTGGCCCACAACGCCGGTCTCGATGTGGTCACCAACCGCTGCCTCAAGATCGAGCACGCCCGCTTCCACGGTGGCCTCCACCTGGCCGGCTTCGACACCGGTGTCATCTCCAGCCGGAGGAGACCCTAGAAAACGACGAAATCTGCGCGGTAGGAGTGATCTGGTCACCCTTTCCACGCAGATTTCGGAAGGTTCTACTCCGCTTGGGAGAGATCGACCACGTTCGAGGGGATCCGGTCCAGATCTCCCGACAGGTTGGCCAGGAACTCGGCGGGGCTGACCTCGTCTTCCATGGAGAAGTACTCCATGGGCTGGTAGTCGGGGGCCGTGGGCACCACCTTGCGGTAGTGGTTGAGGCCCGTACCAGCGGGGATCAGCTTGCCGATGATGATGTTCTCCTTGAGACCGAGCAGGGAGTCGGAGCGGCTCTCGATAGCCGCCTCGGTGAGTACCCGGGTGGTCTCCTGGAACGACGCCGCCGAGAGCCACGAGTCGGTGGCCAGCGATGCCTTGGTGATGCCCATGAGCTCGGGACGACCCTCGGCCGGGGTCTTGCCCTCCTGCACGAGCTGACGGTTGGTGTCGGCGAACACCTTCTGATCGACCCGCTCGCCGGGCAGGAAGTCGGACTCGCCCGGTTCCTGGATGGCGATGCGGCGGGTCATCTGGCGCACGATCAGCTCGATGTGCTTGTCATGGATCGAGACACCCTGGTCGCGGTACACCTTCTGCACCTCGCCTACGAGATACTGCTGGGTCTCGCGGATGCCCTTGATCTCGAGCAGTTCCTTGGGGTCACGGGGACCCTCGACCAGAGCATCACCGGCGGCAACCTCAGCACCGTCGCCGACCTCGAGCCGGGCGGCCTGGGGAATGGTGTAGCTGTCCTCTTCGCCATCGTCGGTGACGATGGTGACGACCCGGCCCTTACCTTCGTCATCGGCGATGCGCACGACGCCGGAGACCCGGGCGAGGGTGGCCTTGCCCTTGGGGCTACGGGCCTCGAACAGTTCGACGACGCGGGGAAGACCACCAGCGATGTCCTGACCGCCGGCGATACCACCGGTGTGGAACGTGCGCATGGTCAGCTGGGTACCGGGCTCGCCGATGGACTGGGCGGCGATCACGCCGACTGCCTCGCCGACCTCGATATGTTCGCCGGTGGCCAGCGAGGTGCCGTAGGCCGGGCCTGACAGGCCGAGATCGGAGTCGTCGGTGAGGGGGGACAGCACCCGAACCCTGGTGACCGTCTCGTCGTCACGGAGCTTGTCCATGATCTCAGTGGTGACCTCGGTGCCCCGGGCCACGACCTCGCCGTCACCGAAGGTGACATCGTCGGCCAGGGTGCGGCTGAAGAGCCGGGTCTCGAGGTAGGTCCGGCGGTCCAGGGTGTCGGGCGCGATGTCGTCGAGCCATAGGCCACGCACCGGAGTACCGGCGGCCTCGGCTCGCTCGAAGGGATCTTCATCGTTGATGATGAGCTCCTGGGCGACGTCGACCAGACGGCGGGTGAGGTACCCGGAGTCGGCGGTGCGCAGGGCGGTATCGACCAGACCCTTGCGGGCACCAGGCGTGGCGATGAAGTACTCGAGCATCGTCAGGCCCTCGCGGAAGTTCGACTTGATCGGACGAGGGATCATGTCACCGCGGGGGTTGGCCACCAGGCCACGCATGCCGGCGATCTGGCGTACCTGGAGCATGTTCCCCCGGGCGCCGGAGCCGACCATCATGTCGATCGGGTTGAACTGCTTCTCCTTGAGAATGATCTCCATGGCCTCGCGCACCTCATCGGTGGCGGTGGTCCAGATCTCGATCTCCTTCTGCCGACGCTCACCATCGGTGATGATGCCCCGACGGAACTGCTGCTCAACCTTGTCGGCTTCGGCCTCGTGCCGATCGAGGATGTCCTGCTTGGAGCTAGGGGTCTGGACGTCGTCGATCGAGAACGTCAAACCCGAACGTGCGGCGTAATGGAAGCAGAGATCCTTCATGCCATCGAGGCTGTGGCCGATGACGGCCTTCGGGTAGCTGACCGCCAGCTCATCAACAATGGCGCCGATGTCGCGCTTGCGGATGAGCTGGTTCTGGTAAGTGAATTCCGGAGGCAGGACCTCGTTGAAGAACACTCGGCCGGCCGTGGTCTTCTCGTACTCGGCGGCCTGGCCGTTGGCCGGGTTGATCAGAAGGTCCGGAGTCCGGAACTCGATGGGCTCGTGGAGGGTCACCTCGCCGGTCTCGTAGGCCCGCTCGACCTGGTCGACGGCGCGGAATACCGGGATCCGCTCGCGGCCAGGGTTGTCGACGGCTTCAGTGAGGTAGAAGGCGCCGATCACCATGTCCTGGGTGGGCGTGACCAGAGGCCGACCGTGGGCCGGGCTCAGCACATTGTTGGCCGACAACATCAGGATGCGGGCCTCGGCCTGGGCCTCGGCCGACAGGGGCAGATGGACGGCCATCTGGTCGCCGTCGAAGTCGGCGTTGAAGGCGGTGCACACCAAGGGATGGATCTGGATGGCCTTGCCCTCGACCAGGACCGGCTCGAAGGCTTGGATGCCCAGCCGGTGCAAGGTGGGGGCACGGTTCAGCATGACCGGGTGTTCTTCGATGACATCCTCGAGGACATCCCACACCTGGGGTCGACGCCGCTCGACCATGCGCTTGGCCGACTTGATGTTCTGGGCCAGCTCCTCGTCGACGAGCTTCTTCATGACGAAGGGCTTGAACAGCTCGAGCGCCATCAGCTTGGGCAGGCCGCACTGGTGGAGCTTGAGGGTCGGGCCGACCACGATGACCGAACGGCCCGAGTAGTCGACGCGCTTGCCGAGCAGGTTCTGACGGAACCGGCCCTGCTTGCCCTTGAGCATGTCGGACAGCGACTTGAGGGGACGGTTACCGGGACCGGTGACCGGGCGACCACGACGGCCGTTGTCGAACAGGGCGTCGACCGCCTCCTGGAGCATGCGCTTCTCGTTGTTCACGATGATCTCGGGGGCACCGAGATCGAGGAGACGCTTGAGTCGATTGTTGCGGTTGATGACCCGGCGGTACAGATCGTTGAGGTCGGAGGTGGCGAAGCGGCCACCGTCGAGCTGGACCATGGGCCGCAGCTCGGGCGGGATGACCGGCACGACGTCGAGGATCATGGCTCGGGGGTCGTTGACCCGACGGCCGTTGTCGTCGCGGCGATTGAACGCCGACACGATCTTGAGCCGCTTGATGGCCTTCTGCTTGCGCTGGGCCGACAGGGGACGCTGACCCTCTTCGGGATCGATCTGGGCCCGGAGCTTGACCTCTTCCTCATCGAAGTCGAGGCGCTCGACAAGGGTGGCGATGGCATCGGCGCCCATGCCTCCTTCGAAGTACTCTCCGAAGCGATCTTCGAGCTCGCGCCACAGCATCTCGTCTTCGATGATCTGACGGCCGAACATGCTCTTGAACTCGTCGAAGGCCCGGTTGCACATATCGAGCTCGAGCTCGTACTGCTCGCGGATCTCGGCCAGCTCCTTCTCGGTGGCTTTGCGGAGCGCCTTGATCTCGGCGTCCTTGGCCTTGTCCTTCTCGAGCTGGGCGACCTCGTTCTCGAGCCGTTCCATCCGCTTGGCCAACTCGAGCTCGCGCTCGTTCTCGATGGCTTCGCGCTCGCCGATGATCTCGGCCTCGATGTTGGGGAGATCGGCGTCGCGTTTCTCCTCGTCGACATGAACCACGAGGTTGGCAGCGAAGTAGATGACCTTCTCGAGCTGCTTGGCCTTCAGCTCCTCTTTGGGCTCGGTGCCCATGAGGAGATAGGCCAGCCACGAGCGGGTGCCGCGCAGGTACCAGATGTGGACGACGGGGGCGGCGAGCTCGATATGGCCCATCCGCTCGCGGCGCACCTTCGAGCGGGTGACTTCAACACCACAGCGCTCGCAGATGATGCCCTTGAACCGGACCCGCTTGTACTTACCGCAGGCGCACTCCCAGTCCTTCTGAGGACCGAAGATCTTCTCGCAGAAGAGTCCGTCCTTCTCGGGCTTGAGGGTGCGATAGTTGATGGTCTCCGGCTTCTTGACCTCGCCGTTCGACCACATACGGATCGAAGCAGCGGTGGCCAGGCCGATCCGGAGCTGGTCGAAGTTATTGACGTCGAGCATGTGTGTCTCCTCGTCCCTTTCAGTTCCGGATCAGCGACGACCGGCCGCGCGGGCCTCGTCTTCTTCGTCTGAGCCCCGCTCTGGCCGCTGGAGATCGATACCGAGCTCCTCGGCCGTGCGGAACACGTCTTCGTCGAGCTCGCGCATCTCGATCTCCTCGCCGGCCTTGGACAGGACCTCGACGTTGAGACAGAGGGCCTGCATCTCCTTGATGAGCACCTTGAAGCTCTCGGGGATGCCGGGCTCGGGGATGTTCTCGCCCTTGACGATGGCTTCGTAGACCTTCACCCGGCCGAGGACATCGTCGGATTTGATGGTGAGCAGCTCCTGGAGACAGTAGGCGGCGCCGTAGGCCTCGAGGGCCCACACCTCCATCTCGCCGAATCGCTGACCACCGAACTGGGCCTTACCACCGAGCGGTTGCTGGGTGATCATGCTGTACGGGCCGGTCGAGCGGGCGTGGATCTTGTCGTCGACGAGGTGGGCCAGCTTGAGGATGTAGACGTAGCCCACCGTGATGGGGTTGTCGTAGGTCTCGCCGGTGCGCCCGTCGATGAGGGTGGCCTTGCCGTCGTTGCCGATCAGGCGGGTGCCGTCGGCGGCCTCGGGGTTGAGGTTCTCGAAGATGCTCTGGATGGTGGGGTGATCACCCGCCAGTTCCTCTTCGTCCCACTTCGCACCATCGAACACCGGAGTGGCGATGAGGGTGGAGGGGACCGTCTTGGGCCGGGTCTTGGTCTCGGTGCCGCGGATGGGTGCCTCACCGATGGACTCGCCGTCGATGTCCCAGCCCCAGCGGGCCGCGTAACCGAGATGACACTCGAGCACCTGGCCCACGTTCATGCGCGACGGCACACCCAGGGGGTTCAGCACGATGTCGACGGGGCTGCCGTCGGCCATGTGGGGCATGTCCTCGATGGGCAGGATCTTGGAGATCACGCCCTTGTTGCCGTGACGACCGGCCAGCTTGTCGCCCACGCTGATCTTGCGCTTCTGGGCCACGTAGACCCGCACCAGTTGGTTGACGCCGGGGGGCAGTTCCTGGTTGTCGTCGCGGTTGAACACCTTGACGTCGATGACCTTGCCCGACTCGCCATGGGGCACCTTCAGTGAGGTGTCACGAACCTCGCGAGCCTTCTCGCCGAAGATGGCCCGCAGGAGGCGCTCTTCGGGGGTGAGCTCTGTCTCGCCCTTGGGGGTTACCTTGCCGACCAGCACGTCGCCGGGGTCGACCTCGGCGCCGATGCGGATGATGCCGCGCTCGTCGAGGTCGGCGAGGATCTCCTCGGAGAGGTTCGGGATGTCCCGGGTGATCTCCTCGGGGCCCAGCTTGGTGTCGCGGGCATCGATTTCGTGCTCGTGGATGTGGATTGAGGTGAGGACGTCGTCTTTGACCAGACGCTCGCTGAGGATGATGGCGTCCTCGAAGTTGTAGCCCTCCCACGGCATGAAGGCCACGAGGAGGTTCTTGCCCAGGGCCAGCTCACCGTTGTCGGTGGAGGGGCCGTCGGCCACGACGGTGCCCTTGGCCACCTTGTCGCCCTCGCGCACCTGGGGCTTCTGGTTGATACAGGTGTCCTGGTTCGAGCGCTCGAAGCGGTGGAGGCGGGTGATCTCGCGTTCGCCGCTGTCGTAGTCGATGGTGATGGAGTCGCCGTCGACATCGGTGACGATGCCCTTGCCCTTGGAAAGCACCATGTCGGCGGCATCGTGGGCGGCCCGCTGCTCGATGCCGGTACCGATGTACGGAGCCTCGGCCCGTACCAGCGGAACGGCCTGACGCTGCATGTTGGCGCCCATGAGGGCCCTGTTGGCATCGTCGTGTTCGAGGAAGGGAATGAGGGCGGTGGCCACCGAGACGATCTGCTTCGGCGAAACGTCCATCAGCTGGACCTCGGCCGGAGAGACCGCGGAGATCTCGGTGGTGGCGGCGAAGAAAATGTCGCGCTCCAACTGGAGGCGCAGGCCTTCGAGGGTCACGGCCTGGGGCGAGCGACGCACCAGCACCCGGTCGTTCTTGAAGGTGTTGTCGGGATTCAGAGGCGCATTGGCCTGGGCGACCACATACTCCTCTTCCTCGTCAGCCGGCAGGTAGACCACCTCATTGGTGACCTTGCCGTCCTTCACCACCCGGTAGGGCGACTCGATGAAGCCGAACTCATTGACCCGGGCGTAGCTGGCCAGACCACCGATGAGCCCGATGTTCGGGCCCTCAGGGGTCTCGATGGGGCACATGCGGCCGTAGTGACTGAAGTGGACGTCGCGGACCTCGAAGCCGGCCCGCTCACGCGAAAGGCCGCCAGGGCCGAGGGCCGAGAGACGGCGGCGGTGGGTGAGGCCCGACAGGGGGTTCACCTGGTCCATGAACTGGGACAGCTGGCTGGTGCCGAAGAATTCCTTGATGGCGGCGACCACCGGCCGGATGTTGATGAGCGTCTGGGGCGTGATGGCCTCGACGTCCTGGGTGGTCATGCGCTCGCGCACCACCCTCTCCATGCGGGAGAGGCCGATGCGAACCTGATTCTGGATGAGCTCGCCCACCGACCGGATGCGGCGATTGGCGAAGTGGTCCTGATCATCGAGGCGGTAGCCCGGCTCAGCCTGCATGAGATGGAGCAGGTAGGTACAGGCGGCCAACATCTCGGCCTCGGACAGCACCGACTGGGCGGGGTCGGGGCGCTCGAGCTCGATCCCGAAGATCTCCTCGAGACGCTCGATCTCCTGACCGAGCTTCCGGTTCAGCTTGTAGCGGCCGACGCGGCTGAGGTCGTAGCGGCGCGACTCGAAGAAGGCGTTGCGGAAGTAGTTCCGGGCGGAATCGATGGTCTGGGGCTCACCCGGGCGGGCTCGCTTGTAGATCTCGATCAGGGACTCTTCCTGGGTGGGAGCGATCTCGCGGTCCTTCTCCCATTGGCCCTCGAGGAAATCGAAGTGGCGCACGAAGTTGTCGAGGAAGCCGGGCTGGTTCTCCTCGTCGAAGCCGAGAGCCCGCAGGAGGGTGAACATCGAGAGGCGGCGCTTGCGGGCCACGCGGCAACCGGCGGTGACCTCCTTGCCGGGCTTCTGCTCGACATCGAACTCGATCCACTCGCCTCGGTAGGGGTGGACGGTGCCAGTGACCAGCTGGTGCTTGGTGAGGTTGCGGAGCCGGAACCGCTCACCCGGCTGGAAGATCACTCCCGGTGAGCGGACCAGCTGGGACACCACGACCCGCTCGGTGCCGTTGATCACGAACGTGCCCTTGTCGGTCATCATGGGGAAGTCGCCCATGAAGACGGTCTGCTCTTTGATCTCGCCGGTGTCGGCGTTCATGAACCGGGCCCGCACGAAGATGGGGGCCGAGTAGGTCATGTCCTTTTCCTTGCACTCCTCCACCGAGAACTTCGGCGGGGGGCGCAGGTCCTCGTCGTGAGGATCGAACTCGAGCTCGAGCTGGAGCTTCTCAGTGAAGTCCTTGATCGGGCTCATATCGCGAAAGGTGTTGGCCAGGCCCTCCATCAGGAACCACTCGAAAGAGTCTGTTTGGATGGAAATGAGGTCCGGCAGCTCGAGTGCTTCATCGAGCGTGCCGAACGAGTACCGGTCGCGGGTGGTGGAGCGAGCGGGCACGAAGAACTCCTCAGACGTGCGAAAACGGGGGCACCGAGCCATACCCAGGCGCGCCAACAGCCCCACAGAGGGAACGAGAGCGTAAAAGGGCGAGCACGGCGTCTGCCACCCTAGGACGACCGGGCGCCTGGTGCAACCTGTCCACGCGAGCAAGGAGCGGGCGGGAACTAGCCGCTCGCTCACCACGAGTCATCCACGGACCCGTGTCTGCCACGGAGGGTACGGCCGCAGGACCCCGAGGTCAAGGTTCTGTCTCTTCGCCGGCTCCCGCGCGACGTCGTTCGCTTCGCTTCGCTCACCGGGGTGCTCGCTCCGCTCACAACCCGTGGCGCCCTCAGGGATCAGCTGGGGTCAGCAGTTCGGCGCGGAGGATATCGATGGTCTTGGCGCCCATACGGCCGGGGCCCAGCAGGTACTCGACCACCGAGCCGTGTTCGTCCACCAGGTGCCCGAGGGCCGCTTCGAGGGCCCGACGGGGGGCGGTGAAGAAGGCCAAGACCGCGTCGACGTCAACGCCCGCGGCGTCGAGCTCGGGACCCAATTCTGCCAGACGCCGCACGCTGCGATGGTGGTTGGTGAGGTCGTAGTCGTGCAACACGACCTCGCGGTCGACGCCCAGCACCCACAGCACCAATGCGGCGGTGATCCCGGTGCGGTCCTTGCCCGCCGTGCAATGGAAGGCCATCGGCCGGTTCAGGGGGTCCGCAGCCAGGGCGAGGACCCCGGCCAGGTCAGTGGCGTGGCCATCGAGCATGGCCATGTAGCCCTCGGCCATGTCGTCGGCCGTGTAGCTCGGGACCGAGCCGGACAGGATGTCGTCGAGCCCCACCCGTTGGTGTTCGCGAGGATCGGCTATCGGCACCCGCCTGACCTCGATGGTGGGGGGCAGCAAACTCGGGTGGGCCCCGGCTTCCTCGTCGGCCCGATAGTCGCAGACCAGAACCCAGTCGAGGGCACTGAGCAGATCATGATCGTCGTCGGTCAGCTCGCCGAAGCGGTCTGACCGGTAGAGCTGGCGCCACAGCACCCGTCGCTCGTCACGGCCGACATACCCGCCGAGATCCCGGGTGTTGTAGGTCGTCGAGAGCGGCACCAGTCGTTCGCCGGCCACAACAGTGGTGCCGTCGGCGGTCCTCAGGTGCACAAAGCGGTGGCTACTGGCGCTGGGCACCCCCACCGTGACCTCGGCCTCGGGATCGAGGTCGAGCCATTGGTCCGAGGGCCGATCGGGGGCCAGCGAGACGCTGTACTCCACGAAGCCGTCAGTCCCCTGGAGAACCAACCGGTCCTCTTCGCGCACGAGCTCGGGTACGACCGCGGCCGGGCGCGACGGACCGGAGCCAGTCGGGTCCGGCTGGTTGTCCTCGGCCGGGGTGGTGGGTGGGATATCGGACATGGGTCTCCGGACGCGTCAGCGGGGTGCGGCCAACGCCTCAGCGTTGGCCGCACCCCGCTGACCGGTATCCGTCTTACTTGAGCTCGACGCTGGCGCCGGCGCCCTCGAGGGCTTCCTTGGCCTTCTCGGCGTCTTCCTTCGTCACGTGCTCGAGCACGGGGCTCGGGGCGTTGTCGACCAGGTCCTTGGCTTCCTTCAGCCCGAGGTTCGTGAGGGCACGAACCTCCTTGATGACCTGGATCTTCTTGTCGCCGGCACCGGTGAGCATGACGTCGAATTCGTCCTGCTCCTCAGCTTCGGCGCCGGCGTCGCCACCGGCGCCCGGAGCGACAGCCATGACCGCGGCGGGGGCCGCCGCAGTCACGTCGAACTTCTCTTCGAACTCCTTGAGGAGCTCGCTGAGCTCGAGAACAGTCATGTTCGCGATCGCGTCGAGGATTTCTTCCTTGGTTGCCATGTCACTCATCTCCTGCGTCTTCGCCGGCGGTATCGTCGCCGCCTTCGGCGGGCCCTTCATTGTCGTTGCTGTCTTCGGCCTCGCCATCTGGGGCGGACCCTTCGTCGTTGCTGTCTTCGGTAGCCGCTTGGGCCCCGTCAATGTCCTCGCCGCCTTCGCCGGCAGGGGCTTCCTCGGCCGGGGCGGGGGCATCAACGCCACCACCCTGTTCGATGAGTGCCTGCAGTGCGTAGGCGAAGTTCTGTGGCAGGGCCTGGAGCAGACCGGCGAAACGCACCATTGGTGCAGCCAGCCCACCGGCCAGACGAGCCAGCAGCTCCTCGCGTGGAGCCACGTCGGCGAGAGAGTTGATCTCGTCAACGGTCAGCCGGACATCGCCCAGCAGACCACCCTTGACGACGAGATTCTCATTCTCGCTGGCGAACTTCTTCAGTACCTTGGCGAGCGGGACCGGATCGGCCGGGCCTTCTCCACCACCATCGACGAACGCGATAGCAGTCGGACCCACGAGCAGATCGTCGATCTCGATCTCGAGTTCGGCCGCGGCTCGCTTCACCAGCCGGTTCTTGTAGATCTTGTAGCTGGCGCCGGCTTCACCAATCTGACGGCGAAGATCCGACATGGCCGGCACGTCGAGGCCTCGATACTCAGTGAGCACCGCGGCTTCGGCCGAGCTGAAGCGTTCGCGGACCTCGTCCACGATGGCAACCTTTTCAGGCCTTGGGTTCTCCATTCCCACCTCCTCTCTTCTGTGTCGTTGCTTCTGGTTTGACGTACCCCAGAAAACGAAACTGGGGCATCCGCATGCCGCGGACGCCCCTTGTGATGGAGGGAAGTGTCCGCCTCGTCGGGCTGACCCGCTCAGGGCCGTTTCAGCCGGCTTCCACCGGCGCCGGAGGTCTTCGGCGTGCAAGATCTATTCAGTTGTAGCGAACACCCTACCGGGTGATCAGTCTTCAGAGCCCACGTCGATGCGGACCGGATCGACCTTCACACCCGGACCCATGGTCGAGGACAGGACGACCCGCTTCATGTAGCGCCCCTTGGCCGAAGCCGGCTTGGCCCGGTTGAGCTCGTCGACGAGAGCGCCCATGTTCAGGGCGAGATCGGCTTCGGAGAAGCTGGCCTTGCCTATCGGGACGTGGACATTGCCGTTGCGGTCGGTGCGGTACTCAACCTTGCCGCCCTTGAACTCAGCGACCGCTTTGGCGACATCGGGGGTGACGGTGCCAGTCTTGGGGTTGGGCATGAGGCCGCGGGGGCCGAGCACCCGGCCCAGCTTGCCGACGGTGGGCATCATGTCGGGTGAGGCAATGGCGACGTCGAAGTCGAGCATGCCTCCCTCGACGGCCTCGGCCAGGTCTTCGGCACCCACGTGTTCTGCACCGGCCTCACGAGCGGCCGTGGCGGCCTCGCCCTGGGCGAACACGGCCACCCGGACATCGCCCCCGGTTCCGGCGGGGAGTCCGACGGTGCCGCGCACCATCTCGTCGGCCTTGCGGGGATCGACCCCGAGGCGTGCCACCAGCTCGACCGTTTCGTCGAAGTTGGCCGATGCCAGGCTCTTCACCAGGGCCAAGGCCTCGGTGGCGCTGTGCAGCCCCTCATTATCGAAACGACGGGCTGCGTCGTTGTACTTCTTGCCGTGCTTCGCCATTGCGGCTCCCTCCAGGGTTACTGCCGGCCGGGCGAGGTCGTCCCGGTCCTGACAGGGTCTTTGCGAACAGACGGCGGGTGCTGTCTGCAGAACTAGCTGACAACTGGCCTAGCTGACGGCAATGCCCATCGAGCGAGCCGTACCGGCCAAGATGAGCTTGGCGGCGTCGATATCGTTGGCGTTGAGGTCGGGCATCTTGATTTCAGCAATCTCGGTGAGCTGAGCGTCGGTGATGGACCCAACGGCCTGTTCGCGGCCCGGGTTCTCGGCCGCCTTGTCGAGACCGGCCGCCTGACGGATCAGCACCGCCGCCGGAGGAGTCTTGGTGATGAACGTGAACGTCCGGTCTTCGAAGATGGTGATCTCGGCCGGGATGACCGTGCCCCGCTGGGCTTCGGTGCGGGCGTTGTACTCCTTGCAGAAGTCCATGATCGCGACACCGTGGGGACCGAGGGCGGTACCCACAGGGGGGGCCGGCGATGCCTGACCGGCGGGAATCTGGATCTTGACGATCGCAGCGACCTTCTTCTTGGCCACAGCAGCCTTCTTCCGTCATTTCGAGTGAACGAGAATTGATGACCCGCCTGAGCGCGGGCACAGCGGACCAGTCTGCTGGTAGTCGCGCTCCGACACAACCTGGGCTCCAGCGTTGCCCTCTAAAGCTTCGCCACCTGAGCGAACTCGAGCTCGACCGGCGTCTCCCGGCCGAAGATGTTGACGAGCACCTTGACCTTGAGCTGATCCTCGTTGATCTCGATGATCTCGCCCGAGAAGTCGGCGAACGGACCTTCCCTGACTCGAACGGTCTCACCCATCTCGTAGCCGTGGCGGGGGCGGCTGCGCTTCGGTGCCTCTTCGTCGAGCTCGTCCTTCACCGAGAGGAAGGTCTCGACCTCTTTGCGGCGCAGGGGGGTGGGCTTGTTGCCCTGGCCCACGAAGCCGGTGACACCCGGGGTGTTGCGCACCACGTACCAGGCGTCGTCGTCGAGGTTCACCCGCACCAGCAGGTAGCCGGGGAACACCTTCTTCTGGACGACGACCTTCTTGCCGTTCCGGAACTCGACGACGTCCTCCATGGGGATGACGACCTCGTGGATCCGGCCCTCCATGCCCATCGATTGGGTACGGGCTTCGAGGTTCTGCTTGACCTTCTTCTCGTAGCCCGACTGGGTGTGGACCACGAACCACTTGCCCGGCTTGTCGAACGGGCTCTCGGGCTTCTGACGCTCGAAGAGCTCGTCTTCGTTGATCACGGTTCCCTCGCCGGCTGAGAGCTCGCCGCCTTCGGCTGAGCCTTCAGCATCGGTGCCCTCTGAGCCGCCAGCGTCGTCATCGCGCTGCATGCCGGGCTCGAGGCTGGCCGTGCCGACAGGCAGATCCAGGCCGGGGGCCGTCTCTTCAGGGGTCTTGCCGTCCTCGGCGGACCCATCGGCATCGGATGCCGTGGTCTCGTCGGCAGTGTCGTCGTTGGTCTCGATATCGCTCATCGTTCAGCTCTCTCGGCCGGGTGGATCAAGGCCCGCCGGCCGCTCATGCGTCGAACAACCGCAGTACGAGCTCGCCGAACGCGAAGTCCAGCAGAGCGATGAGTGTAGTCAGGAAGACTAGGCCGACGATTACCACGATCGAATAGTTGATGACCTCGGAACGAGTCGGCCACGCCACCTTGCGGAGCTCGCCCCGGACCTCCTTGACGAATTGGGCCGGAGAAGTGCGCTCCTGCTTGGGGCGCGGCTGGGGTTGCTTGCGCTCACGGGACGCGGCTTCGCCTTCGGCGTCGAGCTGACCCTGACGCTGCATCATCCGTTTTTGCTCTCGGTTCATTGCCATGGACCGACACCTGTTCTAATTGGACCGTTCGATATGGAGGTCTGCGCAGGGCAGGAGGGACTCGAACCCCCAACCGCCGGTTTTGGAGACCGGTGCTCTACCAATTGAGCCACTGCCCTAGACGTCGGGTAACGATAGCAGCGGCCCCCGACGTTGCCGCCCCGAGTCTGTTGGGCGCCATGGTGCACCGATAGCGGTCAGCCCACGCGCCGGACCCGGTACACGATGGCACCGGCGGCCCCGGCCGCAGCAGCTGCCGCAATACCCCCGATGTAGGCGCCGCGGCGGCCGGCCCAACGGTCGCCCTGGTGGGTCGGATTCCCATCGATCCGGTCAAGAATCTCGGCCACCAAGGCGGGATCAGGGTCAAGGGTGCGCGCTCGCAGCCCACTGAGGGCTCGACCCAGCTTGCGGTACTGGGCCAGCTCGGCCTGACAGCGCAGACACCGGGCCACATGGTCCTGGTCGGCCGGTTCGAAATCACTCGAGCCGTCGACCACGCCGGCCAACAGTTCGTTGGGGCACCCTTGGGCCCTGAGGGCATGGACGTCAGCCGGCACGAGCGGCTCCCAACCCGGTCTCGGGGTCTTCGCCCCTCAACGGGAACAGGTCCTCGCGGAGCTTGCGGCGGGCCCGATGGAGGCGGACCTTCGCCGCCGCCTCGGAGATACCGAGCTCGGCCGCGATGTCGCCGTGGGGCAGGTCGTAGATATCGCGCAACACGATCACCGACCTGAGGGTCGGGGGCAGACCCAGCAGGGCCTCCTGGAGCTGGCTGCGCAGAGCATGCGAGTCGGCCTGGGCCTCGGGTTGACCGCGGGGGTGTTCATCGGCGAGGCCGATGTCGGTGTCGAGCTCGTCGTGGCGATTCTTGGCCCGTCTCTCGAGCAGGGTGGACGCGCAGTTGGCGGTGATCCGGTAGAGCCAGGTGGTGAACCGGGCGTCTCCACGGAAGCGCTTCAGGCTGCGGTGAGCCCGTAGGTAGGCTTCCTGAACCACGTCGCGTGCGTCCTCCTCGTCGCCGGTCAGTCGATACGCCAACGTGTAGGTGTCGGCGTACGTACGACGGACCAAATCGTCGAACGCACCGCGGTCTCCCTCGCGAGCCGAGGCGACCAGAGCGTCCAGATCATTGCTCATGTCCACCATCCGACCACGCGAGTGACGAGAAGGTTACTTGACGATCTTGGTGACGCGGCCCGCACCAACCGTGCGGCCACCTTCACGAATCGCGAACCGCAACCCGTCATCCATCGCGATCGGAGCAATCAACTCCACCGTCATCTCCGTGTTATCACCCGGCATACACATCTCG
>JAAEMS010000342.1 GCA_024225275.1 Actinomycetes bacterium | reverse complement strand
ATCTTATACTTATTGAGCAAAACACCTTTGTATATATCTTCGTAGATGAGCAATCGCTCCAATCGTTCTTCAAAGGTATTGCCAAGCTCCAGGTAGATAGCGTGATAAGTGATCGGCACCCTGGGTACGTAATTTTTATCTAAGTAGGCATTGATGCTGCTGAATTTATAGTCCCTGGGATTCTTTACCAGAAATGCGCGTACCGGGTTAAAGGCCAGGTACCACAAAATCTGTTTGAGATAACGCTTCGGATCGATCTGGACTTCAACTCTCACATCCTTAAAACGGCCGTTCCAAAAACTCCCGCTTCGATTGTTGCGCCTGTTGTACTCACGCGCAAATACTGATTTGAAAATTTGTAAAATTTTTGACGTCGAATGACCGTTTTCAAAAGTACGAATAACCAGGTGAAAATGTGAACTCATGACCACATAGCCGATAAGTTCACATGGATATTTCTCAATAACCTGGTTTAAAATCTTTTCAAAAAGTATTTTGTGTTTTTCTAACTTCATCAAATACTGTTTCCCATGACACTGTGAAGTTATATGACAGGTCTCCCCCTGCTTGATTTTACGCTCTGGGTATCCCATTTTTTTCTCCTTCGGAAAAGTTT
>JAAEMS010000341.1 GCA_024225275.1 Actinomycetes bacterium | reverse complement strand
CGCCGAGCAGGGTTCGGTCGTCGTCGTTGATCGTGGGTCGGTTGATCTGGCGGCGTAGGACTGTGAGTTGGTGGCGTAGCACGATGATCTCGAGGTCCTTGGAACGCCCAGGGCGGACAGCGAGACGGGCGAGCATGGCGATGAGGCGGTAGAGAATGCGGGACACAGATGGTCAGCCTCGGCTGCGTTTCCCCTGATCAGCGACCACGACCGAATACTCGGCCCCCACAGGGTCTCATCATCGCGGATGTTTCCCTACTGTTGGCGGCTCTGGCCTCGGTCACCTTCGGGCCAGCACCCTGTGGACCCCGGTGACCTGGATCAGTCCGTGGAGGCGGCACGGCGGGCCGCGATCGCCTCCAGCTGCTCGAAGGTGATCTCGCCCATGAACAAGGACTTGAGGGCGCGACCCAAGGGCCGTCGGGGCCAACGTTCATGGTCGACCAGGTGGAGCTCGCTCGACACGGAGCCGTCGGTTTCGAATCGGTAGGTCCGATAGCCGGGAGGCAGCCATGTTTCGTTCTCGAGATCGAAGCTGTTCTTGAACGAGGGCGCCACATGGATGCCTCGTCCCTCGAACTCATAGGAGGCGGGAATGTGGGTGTGGCCCGTTCCGAGACCTCGGATCTGAGGCAGAGCCGAAAGGAGCGACGACCACTCGGCCGTGTAATCGGTGGCCTTCATGAGCGGTACGGGGTTGGCAGGGGGATGGTGAACCCAGACGAACACGTGCTCGGCTGCGGTAGCCGTGCACATATCGTGCACCCAGGTTGCCTCCCTCTCCCCCAACGAACCCTCGCGGTGGAGGCGGTTGTCATAGTCTTCGTGGTCGACCAGTCGCCCCGACGGGTGCTCGACCATGTTGCCGGCATTCGAGTCGACGAAGAGGAACGCCCATGGCCCGGCCTCTACCACCCGTGAGGTCCCCACGCCGGGTCGGCCCATACCGGCCACGAAGGCGGCGGCCTGATCGTGGTTGCCCGGGGTGACATTGACGGGGATGGTGAATTGGGAGAAGGCGGTGGCCGCCTTCTGGTATTGGCCCGAGCGCCCATGGTCGGCCACATCCCCGGTGACCACCACCATGTCGTGGTCACCATGGTCACCGAGGTGGCCCAACACCGCTTCGAAGGCCAGGTCGACGTCGTAGCTGTGGTTCCCCTCGGGCTCGGCATCGTCCTCGCGGAAATGGGTGTCGGAGAGCTGGATTACTCGGATGGCGTCGGACATCGTCTCCCCCGGTTCGTCACCCTCGATCATGGCACGACCGCCGGTCGGGGTGGCGCGTGATTGACTAGGTCCACCCCATCACCGAGGAGGACCCATGACTGCCTACGTCATCGCCCGTGTCGACGTCACCGACCCGGACCAGTACGAGCAGTACAAGAAGCTGACGCCGGCCGCAGTTGGGGCGAGCGGGGGCCGGTTCATCGTTCGGGGCGGTGCCACCGAGACCCTCGAAGGCGCCGAGGAGACCCGCCGGATAGTGATGATCGAGTTCCCCGACATGGACGCAGCACGCGCCTTCTACGATTCACCGGCCTACCGCGAGGCGCGGGCCGTGCGCGCCGGCGCCGCCGACATGCACATGCTGGCCGTCGAGGGAGCCTGAGCCCTCAGGAGCCGCGAGCCTTCAGCCACTCCTCGAACTCGGGGCGACGGTCCTTGGCGATGGGGAAGGTACCGATACTGCTGTCACCTGCGGCTACCCGCTCGATGGCCCACTCTTCCTCGAGCTCCTGCTGGTAGGAGTCGTTGGCGACCCCTTCGGCCAGCAGGGCCGGGATCACCACGACACCTTCACCGTCACCAATGATGATGTCACCAGGGAGAACCGTGACACCTGCACAGGCGATGGGCACCTGATGGTCGAGTGGTGTGTGGAGCCGTCCCAGGGTCGCGGCGTGCGACGACTGGTGGTACACCGGGAAGTCGATCTCGGCGATGGCCGGCGTGTCACGCAGGGCTCCGTCGGTGACGAAGCCGGTGGCACCGCGAGCCTTGATGCGCATGGCGAAGATGTCGCCGATGGTGCCGGCGTGGGGTTCCTCACGGGCCTCGCAGATGAGCACCGACTCGGAGTCGATGGACTCGACGGCCCGGCGCTGGGCGTTGGGGCCCTCCTCGCGCTCCTCGAAGTCTTCGCGTCTGGGCACATAGCGCAAGGTGTGGGCGTATCCCAGCATGCGCTGGCCGTCGTTGAGGGGTTTCAACCCGTTGAGGAAGCTGTTGCGCGATCCCCGGCGCTGCATCTGGCCGGCGAGGGTGGCGGTGGACACGGCGTTGAACTTCATGCGCATGTCGCCGGTCATCTCGATCGGGCGGTGCGTTTCATCGGCCACTGGTGTCTCCGTTGGTTGGTCGGTGTGACGGTTGGCTGGGCTGGTCGCGTCGGTCAGTCGACGATGCCGAAGCTGATCTGACCGAGGGGCCCGAAGTCGGCGACGAAGCTGTCGCCCGCCCTCATTGGATGGGCGCGGATGAACGAACCCGAGAGAACCGTGTGCCCGGCCTCCATCCTGACCCCGAACTCGTCCAGCTTGCGAGCCAGCCACGCCACCGAGTTGACCGGGTTGCCCATGACCGCGGCAGCGGTGCCCGACTCCTCGATCTCACCGTTCTTGTACAGCGCGCCGGCGACGTGGCGGATGTCGAGCTGGTTGAGCTGGCGGGGGTTGCCCCCCACCATGATGAAGCCACAGGTGGCGGCGTCAGCGATCGAGTCGACCACTCCTGGTTTGCCGCGCTTCGAGTAGCGACCATCGACGACCTCGACCGCCGGCACGATGAAGTCGGTCGCCCGGATCACATCAATGGCGTTGACGGATGGCCCGCTCAGCTCGTCCTTGAGGACGAAGACCAGCTCGATCTCGACCATCGGCCGGTTCATGGTGCTCATCGAGACCTGGGTGCCCTCGTCGAGGAACCAGTTGTCGAAGAGGGTGCCGTAGTCGGGCTCGGTGGCACCGGTGGTGGAGCGCATGGCCTTCGAAGTGAGTCCCACCTTGTGGCCCTTCACCACACGGCCGGCGGCGACCTTGGCATCGGTGACGTACTGGCCAATGGCGTAGGCGTCGGAGATGTCGGCCCCCTCGTAGGCGAGGGTGATGGGCTCGATCCAGTTCCGGGTGAGCTCAGCCTCAACGAGAGCGGCTGCCGCTTCACGGCGCTGGGCATCGGTCATCGGCATCGGAGGTTCTCCTGAGATCGTTCGGTAGGGGCCGGGCCCGATGGATTCTGGCCGACCATGTCACCGGTCAGCCAGCCCACGCCCATCGATTCGGGGGATCGATGGTGCTCAGTGGTCGACGTAAGCAGTGAAGACGCTGGAGATCTTCGACTTGCCGCTGGTGGGGATCTCGAGGGTGTGGCGCGAGGGACGGGAGTGGGGGTCGGGGAACTTCTCCTCCCAGGGACCGTTGAGGGCGGCACGCGACTCGGCCGCGTCCTGAACGAAGAAGGTGATCTTCGCCATGTCCTCCCAACCGGCCCCGGCCTTCTCGAGCATCTTGCCCATGTGGACGAAGAGGTTGTCGATCTGCAACTCGATGGTGTCTGGGAGCTCACGGCCACCCGGATTGAACGGCGGGATGATGCTCGACTCGATGAGCGGTCCGATGCGGGTGGCACACGGGATGGGATTGGCGTGGGCGAAGCTGTCGATCTCGATCGATCGGCGGGTCATGGGATGGGTCCTCCGGTGGGCGAGGCGGCTCGACCATGAGCTGCTGGCGAATGTGACCATAATCATTCTCTTGCTCGTGCGCCCTGGGGCTGGATAGTTTGCCCAAGGGATGGCTGAGGACAACGACAGCCCCGGCAAGCGGGAACAGAACAAGGCCTCCAAACGACGACGTATCCGTGAGGCCGCGGCCGAGCTCTTCACCGAACATGGCTTCGAAAACACCACCACCGCCGCCATCGCCAAACAAGCCGGCATCGGGGCGGGCACCCTCTACCTCTATGTCGACTCGAAGGAGGATCTGCTCGCGTCGGTCTTCCTCGAGCAGCTCAGCCCGGTCTGGGACGAGGCGTTCAGCCGTATCGGCCCCACCCAGCCGGTACTCGAACAGGTGCTGACCCTCTTCAACCATGTGGCCGAGTTCCACGAACGCGACACCAACCTGTCGCGGGCCTTTCTCACGAACCTTCGTTTGGCGGCCTCGCCGGTGATGGATCACGCCGATCACCTGGTCAAGACCAACAACCACCGCCTGGCGGACCGGTTCGATCAGCTCCAAGCCGGCGGCCGGCTCCACCCCGATGTCTCCACCAACCGACTGGCCGAGAACCTGCATTTCGTATGGAGCGCCCAGATGGTCCGCCGCCATGCCGGCCGGCGTACCCGGGAGGAGTATGTCATCGACATTGAGGCCAGCTTCCGGGCCTGCTTGTGCGGGCTCGATCTCCCCGACTGACCAGGGCGACCGCTCAGCTGCGGGCCCGAGCGGAGGCAAGCATGTACTCGATCAGATCGTCACCGCGGGCCCGGTTGGCGGCCGAGAGCCGACCGTGGGCCGCGATGCGATTGGTCTTGGTCGAGGCGAGATAGTTCCGTTCGTACAGCTCGTTGCGGCTGCCCATGGTCGTGCCCATGAAGTCCCAGGCCATGCGGTAGATGGCTGAACGTTCCTCGGCGTCGTGGCCCTCGGCCCCGCTGAGGAACTCGTCGATCAGGGGCCGGAGCCGCTGGTCGTCGAGCTGGACCCGACTGGCCACCGCCAGCATGTTGTGACTGCCGATGACCTTCATGATCTCGTTCACCCGGGCCAGGCGGAACACCTCTCCTCAGCCGCGATCAGGGCACTGCGGGTGGCCTCGACATAGCTCAGCATCTCCTGGGTCCGGTCCGACACGTCGTTGACGATGGCCGCCATACGGGTGGTGAGACCGTAGGCGAACTCGAGCTTGGTCAGAGCCCGGATGGTCGTCTGCTGCATGATGTTCGGCCACCACGAGCTGGGCATCATCACCGAGTTGTAGACCCCAATGTGACCGTCGATCCACACGTTCTCACGAGGCACCTCGACATCATCGAAGATGCAGTAGGCGTCCTGCTCGTCGAACCGGGTGCTGAACGGAGCATCGAAGGGGTCCGCCCCCGGCTGGACCGCGCTGTCACGGCACAGGAAGATGAGCCCGGGGGCATCCATGCGAACGGTGAGGGCCAACGCGTACTCGGGCGGCGTCCCCTTGGGCAGAGGTGTGCCCGGATAGACGGTCTGCTCATCGGCGAAAGGGGCGAGGGTGGCCAGGAGACGGGCACCACGGACGATGATGCCGTGCTCGGTCTCGCCCACCTTGTGGACCGGAACCGGATTCGTGGTGAAGTCGGAGTCCTTCTCCTTGTCGACCGTCGGGTGGACGATGGTGTGGGTCGGTTGGGGTTGTCTGCGAAGCCGGCGAAGGTCACGTTCAGGCAGTCAGGGGTGCGACCCATGGTGCCCACACTCATCTCCGCTATGGGAGTAGGTACTGGGCTCCGGTTCGTGCGGCCATGGTTCCCCCATCAGCACTTCTGAGTCAGCTCAGTTTCGTGCATCAGCTACCGTAGGGTAGGCACCCTCTCGCTCCCCAAGGCCCAAAGGCCCGACCTGGCCTGGGGGCGCAGGGCTACGTTCCGCCAACGGAGGTACATCCATGGCTCAGACCAATCCCAACGGACCGACCCTTCAGCACCTGGCGCTGATGGTTCGCGACATCGAAGCCTCGCATCGCTTCTACACCGAGGCTGTTGGTTTCGAACAATGCGGCAAGCTGGGTGAGAAGGCCGGGATCGACTTCCGCTTCTACCGGGGAGCCGAGGACCGCCACCACGACCTGGCCCTGGTGCAGATCCCCGACCCATCGGTGTTCCCGCCCGCCAACACCGAGTGGAAGATGATCGAGAACAAGGTGGGCATCAACCACTTCGCCATCTGCTACCCAGACCGCGAAAACTTCCTCGAGCGGCTTCAGGTCCTGCGCGACCTCGGGGTCGAGTTCCGCCAGCGGGGCAACCACGGCATGACTCACTCCGTCTACGTTTCTGACCCCGACGGCAATGGTGTGGAGTTCCTGTACGAGCTTCCCGAGAGTGTGTGGTTGGGTGATGTGAACGCCGCCCTCAACTACTGGGAACCAATGGACACCGACGGCGACAGCGCGCTGGACGACTCCACCGACTACACAGAGTTCGCCTCCAGCTGAGCTGAGGCCTGCCCCCGGCGCTGGCCGGCGAGTTGGTCGATGATCGCATGCAAGAACGAAGCTGAGTCGGTGAGAACACTGATGAACGGGCTGGCGGAGTGCCGACTCCTAGCCCACAAGCACTGGTGGCAGGGGTTGGGCGTGAAGGACAACCAGCTGCTGGACCGCTCGGGTCAGGGCGACATAGAGGAGGCGGGCCCCATTGTGGCCCTGGGTGTAGATCAGGCCGGGCTCGGTCACGATCACCGCATCGAACTCGAGGCCCTTCACTTCGTGGGCGCCCAGGACGGTCACCGCGCCATGGTCGCCGAGGTGGCCGGCGCGGGCCACTGTGAGCCCCCCGGCATTCAGAGCCTCGCCCACTACGGCCAGCAGGGCATCGGGCGCCACCACGCCGACAGTGGCCCAGTCCTGGGCCGCTTCGGAGGTGATAGCCACCAGCCGCTCCAACAGGGTCTCGCTCCCCTCCTCGATGACCAGGGGTGCCGGACCCTCCACCCGAACTGACGTCGAGGGGCGAACGTCGGGGGCAGCCTCGGGCAGGAGGCGGTTGGCGTAGGCGAGGATCGGCTCGCTGAGGCGGTAACCCACGCCCAGCTCGACCTTCTGGGCGTGGTCAGGATTGCCGAGATCGCCCAGCACATCGTCCCAGCTGGTGCGGGCGGCGGGGGTGGTGGCTTGGGCCAGGTCGCCCAGCACGGTCATCGACCGGCGCGGTGTGCGACGGCCAAGCATGCGGTACGCCATCGGCGAGAGGTCCTGGGCCTCGTCGACGACCAGGTGACCATAAGTGGTGGTGGTGCCGCTCAGGAAGCCCTCGGCCTCGTCGAGCAGGGGGATGTCGGCGGCCGCCCACATCTCGTCGCTGACCTTCTTCGCTGGAGATCGCTGGAGCAGGGCCTGTTCATCAGAGGTGAGGAGATCAGCGGCCGCTCCCTTCCGGGCCGCCTTGTTGCTGAACAATCGCCTCACCACGGCTGGAGCACTGAGGTTGGGCCATAGCTGAGCAAGCTTGCGCTGGTAGGCGCGGTCGTCGCGGAGCTGGGCCTCGATCCACTCGACCGACTGCTCGCCCCGTGTACGTTCGGTCCAACGCCGGTGCGCCAGCCGGGTGAGTCGTTGGCGTAGGCCGTTGCGGCGCACCTCGAACGGGGCCTGACGGGCGGCGGCCTCAGCCACCAGCTCGTTCAGTTCGTCGGACCCGATACGGACCACGACCGTGCCCACCCGGGCCTCGATCCCGTCATCGGGTACCTGGATCCGATCGAGGCAGGAGCGCTCAATGACCTCGGCCATGCGGGCATCACCCTTGAGCCGGGCCCGGTCCTCGGGTTCGGTGGCCCGCACCGGCCAGCGGACCGCCACCAGAGCTTCGATCGTGGCCTGCACCACCGCGCTCTCTCCGAGCGATGGCAGCACCTGGGAGATGTAGTTCAGGAATACCCGGTTGGGCCCCACCACCAGCACTCGTTCCCGGTCGAGCTGGTCGCGGTGCTCGAAGAGCAGGAACGCGGCCCGGTGCAGGCCCACCGCCGTCTTGCCGGTCCCGGGCCCGCCCTGCACGATCACCAGCTCGTCGAGGGGGGCCCGAATGATCTGGTCCTGCTCGGCCTGGATGGTGGCCACGATGTCGCGCATCTGGCCGGTGCGGGCGCGACCGAGCTCGGCCAGCAGGGGGTCCGGTACTCCCCCACCGAGGCCGGTGGCTGCCCCGTCGGGGTCGGTGAAGCCCTCATCGAGCAGGTCCAGGAGGTCACGATCTTCGACGCTGAACCGGCGTCGCCGTTCGAGCCCTTGGGGGTCGCTCCAGGTGGCCCGGTAGAACGGCACGGCCACACTGGCCCGCCAGTCGACCACGACCGGGTCACCATCCTCGTCCTCGATGTGGCGGCGCCCCACGTACCAGAGCTCGGGGTCAGACCCCACCGGGACATCGTGGTCGATACGGCCGAAGCACAACGGGCCGGACCCTACGGCCAGCGAGCGGCGGCGGGCCTCGAGGTGGGCCCGGGCCACCTCACTGTCGAACTCCTGGCCGGCCAGCTGTTCGGATTCGAGGACGCGCTCGACCTGCTCGAGCATGCGCTCCAGCATGTCGTGGGCAAGATGCAGGTAGGCCTGTTCGGCCTGGTGCTCTGGGTGAGCGGCTCCACCAGCGTCAGACACAGGATCTTCAACGCTACCGGCGGCCCAGAGCTACCTCAACGGACAGCGGTGACCAACCAGGCCGCGGCCTCGACCTGGACCTGGCCGTCGACCACCAGGGGTGCGAAGGCCTCGGCCAGCAGATCGTGTACCCGCTGGGCGTCGGAGGGGTCGTCGGGGTCTGTGCGGGGCTCCAAGATGGCCAACATCGTCTCCGCGGCACCGTCGATCGTTCCGTCGCCCACAGGGATGGTCATATCGAGGGGCTCGATGCGAACCCGCGCCATCCGGGCTTCGTCGAGAATCTCCTCCACCCGATCGCGATCGGAGAACGCGAAAGGGCTGGGCTGACCGGGGGCGGCGCGCCGCGACAGGCGATCACGCAGCACCGACGCGGGAACGGTGACCCACGGGTTCTCAGCCGGCTCCCTCCAGGCCACGAAGCCGAGGCAGCCCCCGTCGTCGAGGGCTCGGCCCAGATTCCGGAACGCCACGACCGGGTCAGCGAAGAACATCACGCCGAACCGGGAGAAGATGGCGTCGTACCCGTTCTCTGGCAATACCGCCGTCTGGGCGTCGACGCGCTCGAACCCCACGAAGGCGTCAGCCGACTCGGCCCGGCCGCGAGCAAGGTCGAGCAGGGGTTCGGAGATGTCGATCCCCAGCACGGTGCCCCCAACCCCCACCCGCCGCGCCAGCTCGAGGGTGGTGGCGCCGGCTCCGCAGCCCACGTCCAGCACCCGGTCGCCCGGCCCGATCTCCATGACATCCATGGCCTTCTCGCCCAGCTCACACAGCATGGTGTCGAGGCGATCGGCCTGGTCGGCCCAGTACCGCCCGGTGCCCGAGTTCCAGAGCTCGGTCTGGGCTTGGTTGGGTTCTCCGGTCACGAGGCTACGTCCGCCGGCGAGCGCCACCGAATCATCGAAAGTCGGCCGCTACCTCGGTGATGAACCGCTCGAGGGTCTCGAGCTTCTGCTCTTCTGCACCCAGGGTGAAATCGGGGATGATCAGCTCGTCGCAACCCGCATCGCGGTAGTCGCCCATACGCTCTTGGAGCTCACCCACGGTACCCACGATGTGGGGCCGGTCGAGGTTCAGGTCGCGGATCCTCTGGTTGGCGTCCTCGTCATCGTTCATGAACAGGAGGGTCACCGAACAGCGCTCGATCGAAGCCGGGTCGCGCCCCTGATCAGCACAGTGCTGGTCCAGAACCCCTGACTTCTGGGCCAGGACCTCGGGGGTCGACCAGACGTTCCACTCGTCGGCGTGGCGGGCCACCAACTTCAGGGTGACCTTCTCGCCCCCGCCCCCGATGAGCAGGGGCAATCGATCCTGCACCGGCTTGGGGCTCAGGGGGGCGTCGGTCATCGAGTAGTAGTCGCCGACGAAGTCAGTGCGGTCATTGTCGAACAGGCTGCGGATGATCGTGCACGCCTCGTCGAGCTTAGCGAATCGCTGGGTGAACGATCCGAACTCGAGGCCGTAGGCGGTGTGCTCGTTCTCCTGCCAGCCCGAGCCGATCCCCAGCACACAACGGCCTCCGCTGATGTGATCCACGGTGGCTGCTTGCTTGGCCAACACCGCCGGGTGGCGATAGGTGTTCCCGGTGACCATAGGGCCGATTCGCACCCGGGGCACCGAGGCGGCGAGGGCGGCCAGGAGGGTCCAGGCCTCGTGGGTGTCACCCTCGATGTCCCCCTCGTTGGGCATGAAGTGATCGGCTACCCAGACCCCGTCGTAGCCGACGCTCTCGGCGTGGGCACAGGCCCGCTGGATGGTTGGCCAGTCGTGCCCCGCATCTGACCAGAAGCTGATTCTCATGATTCCCTCCCGATGTGGTGCGCCGACTCTACCGGGCGTCAGCCACCTAGGAGGAAGGCTCCGTCGTTGTGGTGGCGACGACCACCGCCGGATCGAGCAGCCGGAACCACACCGTGCACACCACCGGATGTTCGGCCCGACCCCCGCAGGTCGACGCGTAGGCGTGGTGCAATGAGCCGGCTTCGGTGCGGAACTGCAGCACATCACAGGCCAGGAGGTCGGTGTCGCGACACTCACGGGCCAGCCGGTCGAGTTCGCCTTCGGATCCCGATGGAGCGGGCCCGGGCTCGGGCAAGACTTCGCCGTCGAAGGCTTCGATCGAAACGGTCAGGTCGCTGAACTCGACAGCACAGGAGAAGACGGCAGGGCTCCGGCCCCCGCAGGTCTGGGCGTAGTCGAGGAAGACCGAATCGGGTGGGCTGACGGCGGCCAACATGTCACAGGCGATCACCACCCCCAGCTGGCACTGCTGGGCCAGCCGGTCGATCTCGGGGTCGTCACCGGCCTCCGGGCGGGCCTCGGCCCCGGGCAGGTCAGGCAAGACCGGCCCCAACAGGGGGTCGTTGGCCGCCGGCGACCCCCCGAGAACGGCCGCTTCGGTGGGGTCGGCCGCCTCGGCCCCAACATCGTCGTCGGAGCCGGAGCATGCTCCCATGAGGACTATTCCGAACAGGAGCGCGACGCCAGGAATCGCAGGCCTCATGAGGGTCACAGATCGAGAAGGTGGCGGCGCAGCTGGTCGAGGAGGGTGATCGACGAGAACTGGCGGATCCGCTCGCGATCACCGGGCAGCTTGGTGCTCACGCTGTCGACCCGGCCGTCGATAGCGAAGCCCAGGTGCACGGTGCCCACCGGCTGGTCCTCCTGCTCATCGGGCCCGGCCACTCCCGTGATGCCGAGCCCGACATCGGCCCCCAGAACCCGGCGAGCGGCCTCGGCCATGGCCATGGCTGCGTCAGCCGTGACCACCGGGCCCCGGTCGAGACCCAAGACGTTGAACTTGATCTCGGTGTCGTAGGCGGTGATCCCACCCCTCAGCACCTCGGACGCACCAGGCACCGATGCCAACCGCCCGGTCACGTAGCCACCGGTTACCGATTCGGCCACTCCCAGGGTCAGGCCCCGCTCCGCCAACAGGCCGAGCACAACCGACTCCATGGTCTCGTCGTCGGTTCCGAACACGATGTCACCCAGGATGCCCCGGAGGATCTCCTCCTCGGTGGCGAGCATCTCGTCGACCTCGGCCTGGTCGACCGCCTTGGCCGTGATCCGGACCTTCAGGCCCTCGACCCCACTGGCCAGGAAGGCCAGGGTGGGATTGCCCACCTCGTCGAGCAGATCGATGCGGCCGGCCAGGATCTCGGCCAAGGCCGACTCGCTCTGCCCCCAGGTCCGCAGGGTCCGGCTGGCAATCACCGCATTCGTACCGGACCGGGCCTGGAGATCGGGCAGGACGGTGCCGAGCACCATCTCCTTCATCTCGTAGGGCACACCGGGCACCGCATAGATGACCTTCCCACCGAACGGCCCGTCGGTGTCACCCACCGGGCAGACCAGTCCCGGAGCGGTGCCAGGCTGCTGATCCATCGGACGAGCACCCACCGGAACGTGGGCCTGACGCAGGTTGTTCTGGGGCATGTCGCGGCCCCGCGACCGGAACATGGTGCGGATCTTGTCAGCGATGGCACCATCCTGAACCAGCTCGACCCCCATCAGGCCGGCGATCACCTCGCGGGTGATGTCGTCCTGAGTGGGACCCAGCCCTCCGCAGCAGATGACCGCGTCAGCGCGGGACAGGCCCAGCTCGAGCGCACCACGGATGCGGTCCGCGTTGTCGCCCACCTTGGTCTGGAAATGGGAGTCGAGGCCGGCCAAGGCCAGTTGCTCCCCGATCCATGAGCTGTTGGTGTCGACGATCTGCCCCAGCAGGAGCTCGGTGCCGACCGCTACCACTTCGACCTTCACGGGCGAGAGGCTAACGGCCAAGGCCCGTTGGCGTCAGGTCGGGGCCGGCTCCGCCGCGGCACCGGACCCATCAAGATCGTGGCCCCGCAAGACCACGGCCAGGAGGCCACCGGCCACCAGCTCGACCCCAGCTCCGAATCCAATACCCCAGCGGACCGAAGTGAGGGCCGCTACCAGACCGCTGATCAGCGACCCCACGACCATGCTCCCCCGGGTCAGGAATCGGCTGGCCGTGCTCACCCGGCCCAGAAGATGGTTCGGGGTGAGGCGCTGCTGCAGAGCCCGACCGACCGGCATGACCAACCCCGCCGGGGTACCCACGAAGAACCAGGCCACCAGGAGGACGGGCACGTTGGGGGCAGCCGCGGCGAGGCCCAGGAAGACGGGCCCCATGATGGACGCCAGGACCAGCAGACGGAATCGGCCCACCACCCGGGCCAGGCGGCTGGCCACCATCGAACTGGCGATGCCGCCCAGGGCCAGGAGGGCCAGGCCGGCCCCGTAGACCAGCTCCGACGCGCCGAGAACGTCGGTGACCAACAGCACGAACAAGGCGAAACCCGCCACCGCGCCGAAGTTGAACAGGGCCATCACCAGGGTGAACGGGCCCAGCAGTGGATGGCCAGCCAACCATCGGACCCCTTCGAACACCTCGGCCTTGAGACCGGCTCGGGCCGACGGGTCGGCCGCGGTGGTCGGCGGTACGAGACCGAACACCGCGGTGGACGAAGCGTAGGAGACGGCGTCCATAACGAAGGGCAACCAGGGGGCCACCGTGAACAGGAAGCTACCCAGTGGGGCGCCGGCGAACTCGTTGGTGGCCACCTCGGTGCCAAATATCCGGGCGTTGGCGGCATCGAGCTGATCGTCGTGGACCATGGTGGGTACCAGGGCTCCCACCGCGGGATCGACCAGGATCTCGCCCACTGTGATCAGGGCCGCCACCACATAGACGTGCCAGATCGCCGCCCAGTCGACAGCCACAATGACCGCCAACGCGGCCATGACCGCCCCCCGCCAGAGCTGGGTGACCAGGATCGTCTCCCGGCGCCGCCACCGGTCCACCAGCGCCCCACCAACCGGGGCGAAGGTCAACCAGGGCAGGAACTGGGCCGAGGTGACGGCCGCGACCAATAGGGGGGAGTCGGTGAGCTGGGCGGCCAGGAGGGGCAGGGCGGCGATCCGCATACCGTCACCCAGGTTCGAGACCCCCGAACCAACCCAGAGGGCCACGAACGCGGAGGAGAAGGGTTGGGGCGTCAATCCCTCGCCGGGCGGACCGTTCAGGGCTGAGACCTCAATCGCGGAGACCCGATATGGATAGCGCCCGACTGCCGTCGAGGACGTACAGGGCGCCGGTGACCACGGTCAGGACCACACCAACCCAGAGGAAGGCGTCGGCCACCCAGTAGCCCCCTTCGGGGATGAGGGGAAGGGCGGCGAGGAGCAGAGCCGCCCCCTGGATCAGGGTCTTCCACTTGGCGGCCTGACGGGCCGGGATGGCCAAGCCCCGACGGCCCCAGTACGACCGGTAGACGCTGATGCCCATCTCGCGGACCGTGATCAACACCACCGGCAGCCAATGGAAGCGGCCGATGGCGGCGAACGAATAGAGACTGCCCAGAACCACGACCTTGTCAGCCAGAGGATCGAGGAAGGCCCCCGAACGGGTCGGCCCGTCCCGGCGGGCCAGCCAGCCATCGAGGACATCGGTGACGGCGAGCACGAAGCCCAGGGTGAAAGCGGCCCAGGATGGGTTCTCGCGCAGGATCAGGATGAACAGCAAGGGCGAGATGAGGATCCGTACCACGGTCACCGCATTGGCTGGGGTGGCCACGGCGGAGGGGTCTCGGGTGGCAGCCGCATCGGTCACTGGTTCACACCCTCCTGGCCGGCTCGGCCGGTGGCCTCGGCGACCAGGTCCGGGCCCCGGGCTTCGACGATGGTCACCCCTTGGATCGTGCCCACCTCGAGATGGGTGGGCACCTCGATGATGCCATCGATCTCGGGGGCTTCGCGGTGGCTACGGGCCACACCGGATCGGTCCACGAGTACTTCGACCACCCGACCGATCAATGCGTCACGTTTGCGAGCCGTGATCATGTCCTGGAGCTCGGTGAGCTCACCCAAACGTTCGGCCATCAGGGGCTGGGGCACTTGGCCGTCGAGGGTCACGCTGTAGGTCCCGGCCTCCTCGCTGTAGGAGAAGAACCCACACCAGTCGAGCTGGGCCGCCTCGACGAACTCGAGCAGGGCATCGTGGTCGGCCTCGGTCTCGCCCGGGTAGCCCACGATGAAGTTCGAGCGGAAGGCCGCGCCGGCGTCGCGGGCTCGTATGGCTTCGATGCGGTCGAGGAACCGGACCCCGTCGCCCCAGCGTCGCATGCGCCGCATCAGAGGGGGCGACACGTGCTGCAGGGACAAGTCGAAGTAGGGAACGCCGGTGGCCAGAACCGAGTCGATCAGCCGGTCATCGAGATCGGAGGGATAGAGATAGAGGAGCCGTACCCGATCGACCCGAGCGCCAACCTCGGCCACCAGTTCAGACAGCTGGCGTTCGCCGACGCCCTGATCGCGGCCGAACGAGGCCAGATCCTGGGCCACCAACACGATCTCGCGGGCCCCGAGCTGTTCGACCTCGGTGACTATGTCGGATATCGACCGGCTGCGCTGGGGGCCCCGGAAGCTGGGGATGGCGCAGAATCCGCACTGACGGTCACAGCCTTCGGCGATCTTCACGTAGGCCCAGGGGGCGGGGGCCGCCGGCCGGGGCAGGTTCAGCAGATCGAAACCAGGGGGTGGCGGCTGGCCCGAACCCGGCTTCGGGGTGAGCGTCACGGGCACGCCGAACCCCGCGACCCGGTCGACCTCGGGCATCTCAGCCGACAGCTCGGTTCCGTGCCGTTCAGCCAGGCAGCCGGTGACCACCAGCTCGGCTCCCCTGGCCTTGCGTTCATCGAGGTCGAGGATGGTCTCGACCGACTCCTGACGGGCCTCCTCCACGAAGGCACAGGTGTTCACCACCACGAGATCGGCACCCTCGGGGCCGTCGGTGGGGGCCATCCCGTCAGCCAACAGGGTGCCCACGAGCTTCTCCGAGTCGACCTGGTTCTTGGGACAGCCCAGGGTGACCACATGGAAGGTTCTCGGCTGGTCGGGCACGAGTGTTGAGACTACCGCCGCCTCAGAGCTGGTGGGCGGGCGACCCCCAATCATCATTTCGTGGCCGTTCGGCGCCGATAGGGAGTGGATGCAGGATCGGATCACCGCTCAGGGAAGGCCAGGACGCTGAGAGGCGCCCACCAGCCGATGCACCCGGCCGATGTCGCGGCCGAGACGGCCCGTCGGAATAGTCGGAGTCGGCGCAAGGCGGCCCAGATCGCCATGATCCGACGCGCCTTCGCCGCGTCCTCGTCGATGGTCTTCCTGGCCGGCCTTGTCTCCGCCCTGCTCACCATCTGGGTGGCAGCTACCTTCAACAAGGATGTGCCCATCCCCCTCATGCTGGTGCTGGGCTTCACGACCGCCAGCATCTCGGGCACCACCGCCTACTTCCAGCGCCACCTCACGGGCCGGACGAACAAGCAGATCGAACGCACCGAGCACCGGGCCAACCACGATGATCTGACCGGTCTGCCGAACCGGGTCGGTCTCCTTCGGGAGCTAGAGGATGCGGTCCACGACGCCGTGCGGGAACGCACGGTCGTCGGGGTCCTGTTCCTCGACCTCAACCGCTTCAAGGTCATCAACGACACGTTGGGCCATGACGTCGGCGATGAGCTGCTCCAGAAGGTGGGTGAACGCGTCCAGACCGCGGTGCGGGCCAACGATGTCGTCGCTCGGTTCGGGGGCGACGAGTTCGTGGTCGTGTGTCGGGGTCTGCTGGAGGAGGAGTCGGTCGAACAGGTCGCCGTCCACGTCCTCAAGTCCTTCAGGGACCCCATTCGCCTGCTCAGCGGCAGCCAGTTCATCGCGCCCAGCATCGGAATCGCGACATCCACCCAGGATCACCCCCGGACCCCGCGCGAGCTCGTGCGTGACGCCGACTCGGCCATGTACCTGGCCAAACGGGATCAGACCGGATACGAGGTCTTCGACGAGGAGCAGCGGCTGAACGCCCTGGACCGGGTCGACACCGAACGGGTCCTCCGCGACGCCCTGGAGACTTCAGCCCTGGACGTCCATTACCAGGCGATCACCAACGCCAGGAGCGGAAGAGTCGAGTCGGCCGAAGCCCTCGTCAGACTGGACCGCCCCGGCCTGGGACTGGTGGCACCCGACATGTTCCTCGACGTGGCCGAGGAGGCCGGCCTCATTTCCGAGCTCGGACTGGTCGTGCTCCGCGAGGCCTGCGCCCAGGTCGCCCAGTGGAAGTACGGGAACCCGAAGATCAAGGACTTCCGGGTCGGGGTCAACGTCGCCGAACGGCAGCTCGTCGACCCCACCTTCGCCCAGCAGGTGAAGGACGTCCTCGCCTTCTCGGGGCTCGATCCATCGTCTCTGACCATCGAGATCACCGAGGACCTGGTGGTCGAGCACCTCAGCGCGCTCACTATCCTCGACGACCTCAAGGCCATCGGGGTCCGGCTGGCCATCGACGACTTCGGAACCGGGCGCTCCTCACTGAGCTATGTGAAAAAGCTCCGAATGATCGACTACCTGAAGATCGACAAGACCCTGGTTCAGGGGGTGGGTTCCGACCATGTCGACAACGCCATCCTCGATGCCATCGTGTCCATGGCTGACGCCCTCGACGTGACGATCGTGGCCGAAGGGGTCGAGACCGAAGAACAACGCGACCACCTACTGGGGCTCGGAGTCGACCGCATGCAGGGGTACCTGTTCCATCGCCCGGTTCCGGGCGCCGACTTCGTCGATCAGCTGGCAAGGGCGTCGGAGGCCACGGGGCTGTCCCACGACTCCAGGTACTGAACCGCGGCCGGCCGGCTCCCGTCGTCGTCCTCGGTATCGCCGCCACTCACGATGATGAGGCTGACCAGGTAGACGATGAGCAGCAGCACCCCCTCGGGCCGGGTCAGGCGAGAGCGGGTGATCATCAGGACCAGGGCCAGCACGGCGATGCCGACCATGGCCATGGTCCCGAAGCCCTCGAGGCGTCCGTCGGTGATGGGGCCGGGACCCACCAGAGCGATGGTGCCGCCGACCGCCAGGCTGTTGAACAGATTCGAGCCCAGCAGATTGCCGACGATCAGGTCGGTCTCGCCGCGTCGGGCCGCGGCCAGCGCGGTGACCAGTTCGGGTAGCGAGGTGCCGATGGCGACCAGACTGAAACCGACGAAACCGCCACTCAGGCCCAACTCGTCAGCGATCCCGGTGGCGCCCCAAACCAGGGCCTGGGCCCCGGCCACGGTGCCGGTGAGTCCCAGCAGGATCCGCACTCCCTCGGTTCGCAGATCGGGGTGACCCGAGCCCAGATCGCCCACATCGCCGCCCAGGGCATCGGTGGGATCGTTGCCGATGACCACGACACTCAGGGCCAGCACCAGCGCTCCGAGCATGAGATAACCCTCGGCCTGGGTGAATCCGTCCTGGACCAGGATGGCGAACAGGATCACCGAGCCCGCCGACAGGGGTGCCTCGCGACGAATGACGCCCGACGAGACAGCCACGGGAACCACCATGGCCGCCACCCCGAGCACCAGGGTGAGGTTTGCCGCGTTCGAGCCGATGACATTCCCGACGCCCAGATCGAGGTCGCCCTGGTTGGCGGCCAGGCCCGACACCAGCAGCTCAGGAGCCGAGGTCCCGAAACCCACCACGATGGCCCCCACCACGATGGGCGAGACCCGCAGGGCCAGCGAGGCACGCGCCGCGCCCACCACGAAGTGGTCGGAAGCCTTGGCCAGAACCATCAGCCCCGCGATGGTGGCCGCGACGTACAGGGTCACTCGGGATAGCCGGGGGGCGGGGCGTAGGCGGCATCGTCGCCGCCCCAGTCTTCATCGTCGGCGGCGGAGGCCGCGACAAGGTCGGGCTCCCGGGTGAGATCCACGGTGTCGGTGGTGTCCGGAGCAGTCAGGTCGACCACCAGACCATCGGCGCCGGTTGGCGTCGCCGCCCCGGAAAGGACTCCGTCGAGCTGTTCGGGGCCCAGGAGGACCTCGCGGGCCTTCGATCCGGTGGAAGGACCGACCACCCCCCGTTCCTCCAGCAGGTCCATCAGCCGGCCGGCACGGGCGAACCCCACGCGGAGCTTGCGCTGGAGCATCGAGGTGGAGCCGAATTGGCTACGCACCACCAACTCCATGGCCTGAACGAGCAGGTCGTCGTCGCCATCGTCGCCGGTGGTGCCGCCGGGCAGGGCTTGGGCGGACTCGGAAGCAGCCTCCTCCTGGACGTTGTGGGAGTAGACGGGTTCGGGCAACTGCTCGCGCCAAGCGGCCACGATCGACCGGACCTCGTCCTCGGTGACCCACGCCCCCTGGATGCGCTTGGCCGTACTGGAGCTGGCGCCCAACATGAGCATGTCGCCCTGGCCGACCAGTCGCTCGGCGCCGGCCTGGTCGAGCACGACCCGACTGTCGGTCAGGCTGGACACCGCAAACGCCCAGCGGGCGGGCACATTGGCCTTGATCAGACCGGTGATGACATTGGTCGAAGGCCGCTGGGTGGCTATGACCAGATGGATACCCACCGCTCGGGCCTTCTGGGCAATGCGGCAGATCGACTCCTCGACATCGCGGGCCGCCACCATCATGAGGTCGGCGAGCTCGTCGAGCACCACCAGGATGAACGGCAGCTTCTGGTATTCGACCGGCTTGCCCTCGGAGTTGACCGACGGCCGCCCGTTGCGAGGGGCCAGAGTGTCGTCGTCGTAGGACTTGTTGTAGCCGGTGATGTCACGCACCCCGACCTCGGAGAGGAGCTCGTAACGGCGCTCCATCTCACGCACCGCCCAGGCCAGGGCGTTGGCGGCCTTCTTGGGATCGGTCACGACCTCGGTGAGCAGATGGGGCAGCCGGTTGTACTGCCCCAGCTCCACCATCTTGGGGTCGACCAGGATCATCCGGACCTGATCGGGTGTGGCCCGCATCAGGATCGAGGTGATCAAGGAGTTGATACACGACGACTTGCCAGCGCCGGTGGCACCGGCAATGAGGACATGGGGTTGGGCGGCCAGGTTGGCCATGACCGCGACGCCGTTGATGTCGCGTCCCACCGCTACCTCGAGGGGATGGTGAGCCTCGGCCGCCTCGTGGCTGGTGAGGATGTCGCCGACGGCCACGATCTGGCGGTCGGGGTTGGGCACCTCGACGCCGATGGCCTGCTTGCCGGGGATGGGAGCCAGGATGCGGACGTCGGGCGACGCCATCGCGTAGGCGATGTCCTTGTGCAGGCTGGTCACCCGGGCCACCTTGACCCCAGGGCCGAGCTCGAGCTCATAGCGGCTGACGGTGGGGCCCACGACGGTGTTGACCAGACGGGTCTCGACACCGTGTTCGGCCAGAGCCCGCTCCAGTACCCGGCCCGACTCGGCAATGGCGGCCCGGTCGACCTCCTGGCTGTCGCTACGGTTCAGGATGCTGAGCGAGGGCAGGCGCCATGCCGACCCATCGGCGGCGCGACCCAGATTGATCGCCAGCTGTTCGGGGTCGAGCGACTGGGGATCGGGGACATGGATCGTGGGCTGGTCCGGCTTCTTGGCGGCTCTGACCGGTTTGGCCGCCCGGGCCTTGGCCGGTGTGCTGGTGTCCTGGTCGAAGGGGGCGCCGGAGGCCGACTCGGGCTCGGACTTGTTGGTCTGGGCGGCCGGAGGGGCAGCTGCCTCACCGGGGACTTCGATGGGTGGCCCTACCGCCGAGCGGTCGACATCGTCGAGTACCGGCTCGAGCGGACCCTCGGCCGACTCGACCAGCCGGGTGAGGCCACTGAGCGCAGTGCGTCCGAGACGGGTCGTCATCTCGATGAGCAGCATGGTTGCGTTCCGAACCGAGGCCCCGGTGAGAACGATCCCACCGACGAGACCCAGTGCGATGAGAACCAGAAGGGCACCCCATACCGCGAGCAGAGACCGGAGCGGTGATCCGACGAAGGCACCGATCAGACCACCGGCATCACTGATGACCTCGAGAGGAGGCCCCACCTCGGATCCGACCAGCGCCACGTGCAGGCCGCCGGCGATCGCCAGACCCACCAGGGTCGAACCCACGCCTACCCGACCATCGCCGGGGGGCCCGTCTTCGTCGACCCCGCGAATCAGTCTCAGGCCACCCACCACCAGGGCGGGCGGCACGAAGAAGCGCAGGACACCCACCAGGGCCGCGATACCCCGGGCGAACAACCCCCCGAGAGGTCCAGTCAGGTTGGCGTAGATCGACAGGGCCGCGACCAGGCCGGTGACCACGAGGGCGATACCGGTGAGCTCGCGACCATGTCCCTCGAAAGCCTGAGGGATACGGGGGGAAGCATCCACCTTGCCCTTCGAGGATTTCGAAGCGCGGGCGCGTGAATTGGGTGAGGTACTCCGCCCCGTCGACCGACGCCCGGAAGAATTCCGAGTCGTTGCCACAGTGTGGTCCACGCTAGCAGCCCGGTTTCGGACCTCCGTGCACCCTCGGCTTGCCGGTCAGCTGGGGATGACGGACACAGAAGGGACGATCATGGGCCGACGGCGGGTGGTGTTGTTCACATAGCGCCCGATGGCCCGGCGGATCACCCGCTCGAGGGTGGCGGTGTCGATGAACTGCTCGGGATCGGACAGCACCCTCTCGAGGGCCTGGGCCACCTCGTTCTCCCCTTCGGCGATCAGGTCTTCGTGTTCGCCGCTGTCGATCCAGCCCCGACTGATCAGCCGGGGGCCCTCGACGATACGCCGGCTGGCCTCATCCACTGACACCACCATGGCCACGAAACCCTGCGACCCCAGTATCCGGCGCTCGCTGAGCTGGTCGGCCTCGACCAGGCCGGTGTGGCCCTGCACATGGATGTATCGGCCCCCCACCGCCCGGCCCCGACTCAGACCGTCATCGTCCAGCACCACGGAATCGCCGTCCTGGCACACGATGACGTTGTCGTCGGGCATGCCCAGTTCCTCGGCCAGCTCGGCATGGGCCACCAGATGGCGGAACTCGCCGTGCACCGGCACGAAGTACTCGGGGCGTACCACCTGATGGAAGGTGCTGAGCTCGCTGCGCTTGCCGTGGCCGCTGGTGTGGACGTCGACCTGGCCGGAGCCGATGACCTCGGCTCCACGGCGGACCAGATCGTTGACCATCCGGCCGACACCGGCCTCGTTGCCGGGGATGGGGTGCGACGAGAGAATCACGGTGTCGTCGGGGCTGATGTCGAACCAGCGGGCCTGGCCGGTGGCCAGCAGGTTGAGCGCCGAGCGCTCCTCGCCCTGGGAACCGGTGGAAACGATGCACACCCGACCCGGCTCGAAACGGTCGAGCTCTTCGACGTCGACCAGGAGGTGGTCGGGCAGGTCGAGAAGGCCGTGCTCGCGGGCAAGCTGGAGGTTGCGGCGCATGGACAGGCCCAGGGTGGCGACGACCCGCCCGGTGGCCACCGCGGTCTCGACGATCTGGCGGACCCGGTGGATATGGCTGGCGAACGAAGCCACGATGATGCGCTGGTCCGGACGGGCCTGCATGATCGCCTGGAGGACCGGACCGATGGCACTCTCGCTGGCCGAGTGACCCGGCGACTCGGCGTTGGTGCTGTCGGCCAGCAGGAGCCGGATGCCCTCGGTGGCCGATATGGCGCCGATGCGGGCCAGATCGGTGACCCGACCGTCGACGGGGCTGAGGTCGAGCTTGAAGTCGCTGCTGTGGAGTACCACGCCCTGGGGGGTGTGGAAGGCAGTGATGAGCCCCTGAGGGATCGAGTGGGTGACGGGGAGGAACTCGCAGTCGAACGGGCCGATCCGACGCCGCTCGTTGTCGGCCACCGGCACCAGATCGGTGCGGTGCATGAGGCCGTGCTCGTCGAGCTTGCGACGCACCATGTCCAGGGTGAACTCGGACCCGTAGATCGGGAACTCGAACTCGCGCAGTGCGTGGGGCAGGGCCCCGATGTGATCCTCATGCCCGTGGGTGACCACGCAGCCCTCGATGCGTTCGGCGTTGGCCCTCAGGTGGGCGAAGTCGGGCAAGATGCTGTCGACGCCCGGCGCCGTTTCGTCGGGGAACATCTGGCCACAGTCGAGGAGCATCAGCCGGTTCTCGACCTCGATGGTGGCGCAATTCCGTCCTATGTCGCCCAGCCCCCCGAGGAAGCTGACCCTGACTGGATCGGGCATCAGGCGAGACCGGCAGCGACGGCCTTGGCTCGATCTTCGAGGTCGGCGGGCTCGGGCCCCATCGGCAGGCGGCACCCCCCGACATCCATGCCGAGCACCCGCAGCATGGCCTTGGAAGGCACCGGGTTCGGGGCGTCGTCCATGGCCTCGTAGTTGTACGAGGGGATCAGGGTCCGGTTGATGGCGGCGGCCCGGGCCACGTCGCCGGCCTCAAAGGCGGCGATCATTTCGCCCATCTCCACGCCGGTCCAGTGAGTACACACCCCGATCACGCCGACACCACCCACCGACAGGAAGGGCAGGGTGAGGCTGTCATCGCCGCTGTAGAGCTCGAAGCCGTCAGGGGCCTCGGCCAGGAACTCGGCCGTACCCGACGGGTTGCCGGCCGCATCCTTGACCGCCACCACATTGTCGAGCTCAGCCAGGCGTAAGAGGGTCGGGGTCTCGATCTTGCGGCCCGAGCGCGCCGGAATGTCGTACAGGACCACAGGCCGGTCGGTGGCCTGAGCGGTGGCCTTGAAGTGCTCGTAGATGCCCTCTTGGGAGGGACGGTTGTAGTACGGCGTGACCGACAGAATGCCGGTGGCCCCTGCCTCGGTGGCCCGCTGGGTGAGCTCGACACTCGCCCGGGTGTCGTTGCTGCCGGTTCCGGCCACGACCGGGGCGTCAACCGAGCCGGCCACCGCCTCGATCAGGGCGATCTGCTCATCATGGCTCAGGGTCGCGCTCTCGCCGGTGGTGCCGGCGATCACCAGGCCGTCGTTGCCCCGGCCCAGCAGCCAGTGGGCGAGCTCGATGGCTCGATCGAGATCGAGGGTGCCCTTGTCGTCGAAGGGGGTGACCATGGCGGTGAGTACCGCTCCGAATCGTCCTGCCATGACTATCTCCTCAAGTGTTGCGTCGTTGGTGGGCCGTTGGTGGGGCGAGAAGGGGTAGGGGAAACCGTACTCAGGTCGAGCCTTCCGATGCCCGGTCGATTCCGAGAGTGGCCAGGAAGTCCTCGTGCAGCTCGAACCAGACGGTGTGGTAGGACTCGATCATCGGTGAGGTCAACCAAGACCGGTCACCGCCGAGGAGCCGCTCGAGAGCCGAGCGGAAAAGGGGTCCGTAACGCTCGAACCGCTCGAACTCGTCGCGGGTGGACACCAGGACCGGACGCAGAGCGTCGTTGAGGCTGGTCAGGCGCACTATGACGCCCTGGTCGTAGGCCTCGTCGGTGTGGTCGTTGAGGATGTTGGCCTCGGCGTCGCGGACCTGCCAGTCGGTGCAGAGCCGGAGCATGTCCTGGTTCATGGCCAGGAAGGTGTCGTACTGGGCGGAGATGGTGTCGCGGATACCTGACCCATCGAGTTCGGCGGCCAGGAGCCGCTCGTTCTCGGCCCTACCGTCGGGCGTGATGGTCCAGCCACTATGGGTACCGTCGCGGTAGAGGGTGAAACCAGCCTCCGCGGCCTGATCGAGGTGGGCCCGGGTCTCAGCTTCGCCCAGGGCGTACACCGCAGCAATGTCGGCAGTGGGTTTGAAACCCTTGAGGCGAAGAGCGTGGAGCGACAGGAGACTGGATTCAGAGCTGCGAGCCATGGGAGACGACAATACCGGGGTGGGGCAACGCCTCAGTAGTTCAGCGGATTGGGGGTGGAGCGTCATCGGCCACCAGCAGGACTGCCACCCCGAGGTACAGGACGATCCAGCACGGTGTGAAGGCGAACCGCTACCGCCCCGTCTCACTACTCGAGTACGAAACCCTCGAACTTGTCGCGCAGATCCTTCTTCGAGAACTTGCCCGTCGAGGTCTTGGGAACCTCGTCGATGAACTCGACCGCGTCGGGCAGCCACCACTTGGCCACCTTGTCGTGGAGGAAGTCGATGATCTCGTCGGCCGTGGCCGATACCCCTTCCTTGAGCACCACACAGGCCAGAGGGCGCTCCGCCCACTTCACATGGGGCACACCGATGACGGCGGCCTCGGCCACGGCCGGATGGCCCATGATCTCGTTCTCGAGCTCGACCGAGCTGATCCACTCGCCACCCGACTTGATGACGTCCTTCGAACGGTCGACCAGCCGGATGTAGCCGTAGCCGTCGACGGTGGCTACATCGCCGGTGCGCAGCCAGCCGTCGGGAGTGAAGCTCTGGGGTGACCGATCGTCGTTGTAGTACTCGCGGATGACCCACGGGCCGCGGACCTGGAGCTCGCCCGAGGTCTCGCCGTCCCACGGCCGTTCCTCGAGGCTGTCAGGATCGACGATTCGCATGTCGACCCCCGCCGCGATGCGACCCACCGTGGTCCGCAGGTCGGCCTTCTCCTCTTCGGAGAGGTGGTCGAACTCAGAGGCCACCCGGCATACCGCGGCAATGGGACTGGTCTCGGTCATACCCCAGGCCTGGAGGATGGGCAGGCCGGTGGCGACCCGGAACCCCTCGGACAGGGCCCGAGGAACCGCCGACCCGCCACAGGGGATGGACCGCAGGCTGGCGACGTCGCGGCCCTCGAGCAGGGGCAGCACCCCCATCCAGATGGTGGGTACTCCGGCCGCGATGGTGACCCGCTCACTCTCGATGAGATCGACCAGGGCCGGCGGTGAGAGGTCGGGGCCAGGCTGCACCAGCTTGGCGCCACAGGCCACCGCGGCGTGGGCCAGGCCCCAGGCGTTGGCGTGGAACATGGGCACGACGGGCATGACCACGTCGCTCTCGCTGGCCCCCAGGTTGTCGACCTGCATGGCCGCCATGGTGTGGAGGTAGGTGGACCGATGGCTGTACAGGGCACCCTTGGGATTGCCGGTGGTCCCGGAGGTGTAGCACATGGAGGCTGCCTGGTTCTCGTCGTCGACGCTCCACTCGACCGGCTCGGCACCCGCCACTAGATCCTCGTAGTCGTGGATCTCGGGACCGCCGGTTTCGAAGTCGATCGGCTCGTCGCCACCGTCGTCCATGACCACGATGTGACCTACCGTCTCGAAGGTGTGGACCAGAGGCTCGAGCAGGGGCACCAGGGAGCGGTCGACGAAGATGACCTCGTCCTCGGCGTGGTTGACGATGTAGGTGAGTTGCTCGGGGAACAGCCGGATGTTCAGGGTGTGGAGCACCCGGCCGCTGCACGGAGCTGCGAAATAGAGCTCGAGGTGGCGGGCGTTGTTCCAGGCGAAGCTGGCCACCCGCCCGTCGGCGCTGATGCCGAGCTGGTCGAGGACTCCTCCGAGCTTGCGGGTGCGGGTTGCCCATTCGCCGTAGGTCCTACGCTCGATCCCCGACTTGGTGGCCGTGACGATCTCCTTGTTGGTGAAGAACCGCTCGGCCCGCTCGAAGATGTGGGTGAGAGTGAGCTGGCTGTTCATCATCAGGCCCTGCATGGGGTGCTCCTTGGATTGAAGGGACGAGTGACCGCCACGATCCGATGCCGCCAAGAGTAGGACAGGGTGCGCGCCCCACCCCACTCGGGCCTGCCAGACTCAGGCCGGTGAATCCCGACGACAACTGCTCCTGGGCGGTACGCCACCGCGGCCGCCTCCTGGCCGGGCCGGCGATCGTGCTGGTCATCGCGGCGTACATCGGTGACATCTTCTGGAGCACCCTCGTCAACGACCACCCGGTCTGGCTCATCCTGCTCAACACCCGCACCCGCTACCTGGTGCTGGTCACCAACCAGCTCGACGCGGTCACGTTCTACGCAGTGGCGTTCACCCGCCTAGTCATCGCCGATCCCCTCTTCTACGTGATCGGCCTCGTGTACGGCGAACGTGGCATCCGGTGGCTCGAATCCCGCACCCGGTCGATGGGCAAGTACGCCCGTGAGTACGAGAACCTGTTCCGCCAGTTCTCCTACCCCCTGGTGGCCATCGCCCCCAACAACATCTTCTGCGCTCTCGCCGGCGCGTCCCGCATGAAGTGGTGGATCTTCGCCCTGCTCAACGCCGGTGGCACGATCGTGCGGCTGGTGCTGATCAGGGCCTTCGGGGCCACCTTCGAGTCACCGATCGGTGCGGTCACGTCATGGGTGGGCCGCTATCAATGGCCTCTGCTGGGCGTCTCCGCCGCCATCGTGGCCTGGACCATCTTCGGCGAGTTCCGATCAGGCCGAGGCAACCTGGAGGCCGCCCTCCACCTCGACGAGCTCGACGAGGAAGAGCCCCAGCCCGAGTAGTTCGGGCCCGCGCCCTCTTCTTCACGTCCGAACGGGGGCCGCCAGAAGGTGAGTCAGAGTCCCAGCAGGCCGTCGAGGCCGATGGTGAGGCCGGGGAGGTCGGCGATGCCCTTGACGGCCAGGACGACACCGGGCATGAACGATGACCGGTCGAAGGAATCGTGGCGCAGGCTCAGGGTTTGTCCGGCGGTACCGAGGATGACCTCCTGGTGGGCGGTCATCCCCCGCATACGCACTGAGTGGACCCGGATGCCGCCGGGCCCGACGGCGCCCCGGGCATTGGCGATGGTCTCGGTCTCGGTGGGATCGGGCTCCCAATCCGACGACGCCCGGGCCATGCGCTCGGCCGTCCCGATGGCCGTGCCCGACGGCGCATCCGCCTTGCCGTCATGGTGGAGCTCGATGACCTCGGCGGTGTCGAAGTAGGGGGCCGCCGTCTCCGCGAACCGGATCATCAGCACCGCCCCGATGGCGAAGTTGGGGGCGATGATGCAGTGGCTGTCGGTGAAGGAGGCGGTGATGGCGGCGTGCTCGGCCTCGATGAACCCCGAGGTGCCCACCACCGCGTGAATCCCGTTGGCGGCCACGAACTCGAGGTTCTGTCGGGCCGCGTCGATATGGGTGAAGTCGACCACGACCTCGGCCCCTCCGTCGACGAGAGCCTGGGCATCGCCCGAGACCGGGAACTGGGCTTGTTCGACACCCGCCACGTCACGGACGTCGAGACCCGCGTGGTAAGGGTCGATGGCGGCGACCAGCTCGAGGTCGGGGTCGGCTTCCACCGTACGGCAGACCTCGCTGCCCATGCGTCCACCAGCTCCGAAAACCCCAACCCGAATCGTCATGACCTGGAGGTTAGTGTCAGGTCGCGTCAGTGGGGTCCGCGGGGCCCACCACGGCGATGGCCGGGGCCTGGGCGAAGAGGGCGGCCGCCACCTTCTCGACGGCAGCCCGGTCTACGGCCCGGATGGCCTCGACATGGTCTTCGATGGGGATCACGGTTCCCCGGACGGTCACGTTCGACCCGATCCGGCTCATGCGGCTGGCGTTGTCTTCCAGGCCTAACACCAGCGACCCCTCGAGGTAGCCGCGAGAGATGTCGAGCTCGCGGTCGGTGATGCCTCCGCTGGCCAGATCGTCGATGATCGAGTGCAATAATCCGAGGGTCTCGGAGGCCCGCCGCGGTGACGTGGCCACATAGGCCAGGGCCGAACCGGCGTCGCTGTAGGCGGAGACCGATGAGTAGACGGTGTAGGCCATGCCGCGCTCTTCGCGGATCTCCTGGAACATCCGCGAGCTCAGGCCGCCGCCCAGGACCTGGTTGAGTACAGCCAGGGCGTAGCGATCTGGGTGTCCGATGGGCAGAGCCCGCCACCCCAGGGCCAGGTGGACCTGCTCTACCGGGCGGTGAGCTGAGGCCTTGGGGCGCGGAGCCACCAGGGGCTGCTCGCGGTCGGGCTGGGCACCCGGCTGGATATCGCCTTGGTGCCGGCGGACCGCCCCGACGAGATCATCGTGGCCGACCCCACCGGCGGCGGCGACCACCAGGTTGGCCGGCGTGTACCACTGCTCGTGGAAGCCGGCGATCTGGTCACGGGTCATGACCTCGAGGGCCGGCTTGTTTCCCACCACCTCGCGGCCCAGCCCGTGATCGGGGAACAGGGCGTCCTGGAGGATGGTCATCACCAGGTCGTCGGGGAGGTCCTCGTCCATGAGGAGCTCTTCGAGGATCACCTGGCGCTCGGCCTCGATGTCGGCGGGCCGGAAGGCGGGCCGGGTGGTGACATCGACCAGGATGTCGAGTCCGAGATCGAGCTCGTGGGCCGGGAGGCGGGCGTAGTAGGCGGTGTACTCGCGCCCGGTGGAAGCGTTCATGTCGCCCCCCACCGCATCGACGGCCTCGGCAATGTCGCGGGCCCGACGGTCGGGGGTGCCCTTGAACAGAAGGTGTTCGAGGAAATGGGAGGCCCCAGCGGCCTCAGGGTCTTCGTCGCGGCTACCTACCGCGAACCAGAAGCCCAGGCTCACCGAGCCCGAGCCGGCCACCGTCTCGGTGACGACCGTGGGACCGCCGTCGAGATGGGTGACCTCGATGGTCGAATCACTGGCCACCGACCCCCCAATGGGGGTCTTGTCGCTCGGCGAGCGCGGCCCGGCCAGACCGGGGGTCGAGCCGGACCGCGTCACCAAGAACTACCGACTGTTATCAGCGACGGCGCCGACGACGGCTACCGCCGCCACCGCCGCCACTTCCGCTACTGCTACGGGCGGGACCGAGGTCGCCGAACTCGTCGCGCAGCTCTACGTCGAAGCTGTCCTCGAACGACACGTACTCGCGGCTGCTGGACTCGCTCGACTCTTCGGTGTCGCCACCCGTTTCGTCGCTGCGGCTCGAGCTGCGGGTACGGGTGCGCTCGCGGGTACGGCCCCCACGGTCACCACGATCGCTGCGGTCACGACCGCCACGCTCGCTGCGGCCACCACGGTCACGACCGCCACGGCCGCCACGATCGTCGACGCCACCGTCGTCATCGCCCTCGGGGGCGTTGGCGAGCTTCAGTGAGACCTTGCCGTTGGGGTCGATCTCCTCGACCAGAACCTCGACGGTGTCGCCCAGGTCGTACTCGTCTTCGACGCGATCGATGCGGCGCTTGCCGCCGATCTTGGAGATGTGGAGCAAGCCGTCGCGGCCGGGGAGGATGTTGACGAACGCACCGAACTTGGTGATGTTCACGACCTTGCCCGGGTACACCACCCCAACCTCGGGAGCGGGTGGATCGAGGATCAGCTCGATCTGGCGCTTGGCCTCTTCGACCACGCCCATGTCGGTGGAGGCCACCGCCACGATGCCTACCGAACCATCGTCGTCGACAGAGATGTCGGCGCCGGTCTCGTCCTGGATGGCGTTGATGACCTTGCCCTTGGGCCCGATGACCTCGCCGATCTTGTCCATGGGGATCTCGAAGCTGACGATCTTCGGAGCCGTCTCACCCAGCTCCTCGCGGGGCTCGGGGATGCAGGTCGTCATGACGTCGAGGATCTGCATACGAGCATCCTTGGCCTGGTTCAGCGCGTCGGCCAGGACGTCGGCGGGGATGCCGTCGATCTTGGTGTCGAGCTGAAGGGCGGTGACGAACTCGCTGGTACCGGCGACCTTGAAGTCCATGTCGCCGAACGCATCCTCGGCACCGAGGATGTCGGTGAGGGTGGTGTACTTGCCTTCGGCGAACACCAGACCCATGGCGATACCGGCGACGGGGGCCTTGATGGGCACACCGGCATCCATCATCGACAGGGTCGAACCACAGACCGAAGCCATCGAGGTCGAGCCGTTGGAGGCCACGACCTCGGAGACGTTGCGGATCGTGTAGGGGAACTCGTCGAGGTGGGGAACCACCGGGAACAGGGCCCGTTCGGCCAGGAGGCCGTGACCGATCTCGCGGCGCTTGGGGCCCCGCATGAAGCCGGTCTCGCCGGTGCTGTAGGGCGGGAAGTTGTAGTGGTGGAGGTAGCGCTTGCGGGTGGTCGGGTCGATGCCGTCGATCATCTGGTCCATCTTCTGCATGCCGAGCGTGCAGATGTTGAGGACCTGGGTCTCACCCCGCTGGAAGAGGCCGGTGCCGTGAGCGGTGGGGAGAACCCCGACCTCGGCGGACAGGGACCGGATGTCGGCGGTGCCACGACCGTCGATGCGGACCCCGTCTTCGACGATGCGCTTGCGCACGATGGCCTTGGTGAGCGACCGGACAGCCGACTTGAGGTGCTTGGTGGCGTCAGGGTCATCTTCGAACTGGCCATCCAGGGCAGCGAGGATCTCATCGCGGGCGTCGCTCTCGGCCGCTTGGCGCTCAGCCTTGTCGGCGATCTGCTGGGAGGCGGCGAGCTTGGCTTCGCCTTCCTTGACGACCGCGGCGTACTGGTCCTCTGAGTAGTCGGTCTGGGCGTCGTAGTCCATGGTGGGCACCTCGCCCACCCCAGCCATGAGCTCCCGCTGGAGATCGATCGAAGCCTTGATGTGCTTCTTGGCGACGTTGAGGCCTTCGGCCAGGGCGGGCTCGTCGACCTTGGGGGCGCCGTCCTCGTAGTAGTTCCAGGCGTTCTCGGTGCCGCCGGCCTCGACCATCATGACGGCGACATCGCCGTCATCGAGGGCCCGGCCGGCCACGACCATGTCGAAGGTGCCCTCATCGGACTCTTCATAGGACGGGTGGGCCAGCCACTCACCATCGGTGGTGTACGAGAGGCGCACGGCGCCGAGGGGACCGTCGAAGGGGATGCCCGAGATGCACAGGGCGGCGCTGGCGGCGTTGATGCCGATGACGTCGTGGGGTACGACCTGGTCGGCACCGAGGACGGTCATGACGACATGGACCTCGTTGCGGAACCCGTCGGGGAATGAGGGGCGCAGCGGACGGTCGGTGAGACGGCAGGTGAGGATGGCCGAATCGGGGGCCCGGCCCTCACGCCGGAAGAACGAGCCGGGGATCTTTCCGGCTGCGTAGGACCGCTCCTCGACGTCGACGGTGAGGGGGAAGAAATCGATTCCCTCACGGACGTGCTTGGCAGCGGTGGCGGTGACGAGGACGACGGTGTCGCCCATGCGGACCGTTACGGCCCCGTCGGCGAGACCGGCAAGCTTGCCGGTCTCGAGGGTCATGGTGGCATCGTCGTTGTCGCCGACAACGCCACTCACACTGATGGCTTCAGCCATGTTTGTACTTCCTTTCGGGGGCCACTCGGCCCCTTGCGAGCTGCGGTCGCAGTCTCGCTGTGTCGGTCACGACCCCTGTCGTGACCGGGCCCGGGTGAGAGGGCCAGTTCCCAGATCGCGGCCTCCCGGTCCACTCATGAGGGTGAGGACCCGGAGACTCCGAACTGGCAGCTGACCTGCACTCGCCCGGGGAACGGGGCCAACCGATCGGCGGCTGGCCTCGCTGTAGGATAGATCCGTTCCTGTCGGACAGGGCGGACCGAGATTGACACGTACCTTCTTGGGAACGCGCAACGGGCGGCGTTTTGGGGGCCGCCCGTGGTTTCAGCGCCGGAGTCCCAGCTTGGCGATGATCGCCCGGTACCGCTCGACGTCGTTCTTGCGAACATAGTCGAGGAGGCGGCGGCGACGACCCACCAACATGAGCAGGCCGCGGCGGCTGTGGTGATCCTTCTTGTGGACCTTGAGGTGTTCGGTGAGGTGGTTGATGCGCTCGGTAAGGAGGGCAATCTGGACCTCGGGAGAGCCAGTGTCGGTCTCGTGGAGGCGGTGCTCACCGATGGTGTCGGACTTGGAGGGCAGCTCGTTGGCCATGGTTTCGGCTCACTTCTTGGTGCTGTTGGGATCAGGGGCCCGGCTTCGTGGTTCGCTCATGGCGGGACCGGAAGCACCTGCGGGTACAGGTTCCGGACGCGACCGACTAGTCGCACCCGGACCCCAACAGGCTAACCCGCCCCCACCCAACTCCCACCCCACCCCGACCCTCCCCCGAAGTTGAGGCGGATCGCGTGGACCGCGGCGACGTCACGACCGACCTGGACCGGGTCGCCCATGACCACCTCCCAGGTAACCCGGAGGGTCTGCCACCCAAGTCGTGGGGCCTGAAGATCACGCTCGCGATCACGACTCATCGCCTCATTTCGGGCATGCCAACGGCGCCCATCGGCTTCGACCCATCGAGGAATGCGAAGTCAACGAGACGAGGTCCGAGGGCGCGGCCCGGAAGCCCAGCTTGAAAGGCAGGCTCGGGTAGGCCGGCGCCACGAATCGCATCGAGCACCTTCCGCTCGAGAAGGCTCTCGGGAGGCACATCACCGGACGCGAGCTCATCGAGCACAGTGGTCAGCTTGGTGATGCCCGGCTTGCCTCGCCGCCGAAGCGCCACCACGAGATCTGACATGGCACCCAGATCGACCACGGTACGTGCCGGTGTCGTGACCGGTAGGCCACCGATGTCCACAACATGCTCAGGTGCATGGTCACCGATCTGATGCACGACAACACCGTCCAGCCGACCGCGAAGGCCGTGGGGGCGGGCCATCCTGACCACCTCTGCGCGCTCGAAGGTTCTCAGGCCATGCGTCCTCGCCGATGAGTCGAAACCCACCAAGGATTTCGGGCCGAGGGCGAGGAATGCCGCCCACAGCTCACGCTCATAGGTAGCTGGGCGGCTGTCATCGATCAGGACGCCAGAGTGGCGAGGCTTCCATCTGCCATCGGCAACGGCCCGGTCGATCATCGACCGGGACATGCCGAGATCGGCCAGCTGGCCTCGGCCGATGCCTCCTGCCTGAGCGAGGGAGAGTCGGCTGATGGCGGGTTCGAACACGCCCATGCGCATGGGGTCCTCCGGGAGACCTCGAGCAGCTACATGGGGGAAGCGCCGATCCGAACCTACCGGCTGTCAACGCACTCGCCTCCGCCTTTCCCTTCACGAGGAAGAGGCGGATTGCGTCAGGGGCGACACGATCCGCCTCAAGCTCGGTGGGGGGTGTTTGGCTAGGGGGTGAGGATGCCGCGGGTGATGGCGTCGTCGATCAGGGCAGAAGCAGCGGTCCAGAGTTCGGTGGAGCCGGTGGCCATCCGGGAGTTGATCTCGCGGACGCGGGAGGCGGGGACACCGTGTTGGTGCCAGCTCACAGCCCCGGACACGAGGTTGAGCAGGAGGGGCTGGAGGCGGTCGACCGAGTGGGCGAAGCGGGAGTCAGCGGTGTCTTGGCGTTCGTACTCCTCCCACAACCCCCTGAGCTCGGCCCCCTCGTCACCAGGCAGCAGGCCATAGATGCGCTGGGCGGCCTGGTGCTCCTCCTCGGCCTTCCGCTCGACCGCGGCCTTGTCGTAGATGTAGGTGTCGCCGGCGTCGATCTCGACGACATCGTGCAGAAGCAACATCGTCACCACCCGGGCCAGGTCGACCGGTTCTTCGGCGTAGGGGGCCAGCACAATGGCGAACAGGGCCAGATGCCATGAGTGCTCGGCTGAGTTCTCACGACGCTCACCGGCCAGCACCAATGATCGGCGCAGGATGCCCTTCAGGCGGTCGAGCTCGAGGAGGAAGCGGAGCCGGTGGGCGAGATCGGGGTCGATACCACCGACGACATCCGCCACCCCATCGATGGCGGCGCGGTCAGAGGCGGGCGGAGGCGCCTCTTCCATCATGGGAGGGTTCAGACCCCGAGGATGTCGCGGGCGGAGACGCAGTCGAGGCCGATCTGGGTGACGAGCTCGTCGAGGGAGGCAAACTTGATCTCGCCCCGTAGCCACTCGACGAACGACACCCGGGCTTGTTCGTCGTAGAGGTCATCGTCGAAGTCGAGCAGGTGGGCCTCGAGGAGCCGGTAGGGCTGGTTTTCGTAGATGGTGGGCCGCCGACCCAACGACAGGGCGGCCGGGTGCTTCGACCCGTCGGGCCGCTCGTACCAGCCGGCGTAGATGCCGTCGGCCGGAAGCTGGATGGACTCGGATACCGACACGTTGGCGGTGGGAAACCCAAGCTCGCGACCCCGGGCATCACCTCGGGCCACGACGCCCCGAACCTCGTGGTACCGACCGAGGAACTGATTGGCGCGGGCCAGGTGGCCGCCGTCCAGCAGGCTGCGGACGAGGGTGGAGGACACCCGGTCACCGTTCTGGGCCGGGGAACCGTCGACCGCTACGAGCTTCAGCCCGTCGACCTCGAAGCCGTGCTCAACTCCCATCTTGGTGAGTGTCTCCACATTGCCGCGACGCTTGTAGCCGAAGTGGAAATCGGAGCCGACGACCACACAGCTCGCCTGGAGGCAATCGACCAGGATCGAGGTGACGAAGTCCCGGGCACTCTCCGCGGCCCGGTCCTCGTCGAATGACACAACCATCACATAGTCGACACCGGTCTCACCGAGCAGCTCGAGCTTCTGGTCGAGGTCGGTGAGAAGGAGGGGTGCGGACTCAGGGCGCACGACCGAGGCGGGATGGCGGTCGAAGGTGACCAGCGCGGTGGGTCGGCCCGCAGCGTCGGCCATCTTCTTGACCTCGTTGATGACCGTGCGATGGCCGACATGGACGCCGTCATAGGCGCCGATGGTGACCACGGTGCCCGAATCGAGCTGGGGACAGGCGTCGGTATCGTTGATGACCTCCACAGAGTTCGAGGCTACCGGTCGAGCCGGTCTGCACACGATTTGGACCGAGATCCGGGACTCTCACGCCCTCAGGTGGCGGCCGGCTTCACCACCACGGCGGGCTTCACTCGCCCGTCGACCCTTTCATAGACGGCCAGCAGGTCACCCTCGGGTCCGAGCACCGACCAGGGTCCTGCCTCGTCGGTTTCCAGGGCCAGCCGTTGACCGTGAGACACCTTGACGGCCTGCTCGGCGTCGACGGTGACGGCGGTCAGGTCGCGCATGGCTTCGGCCGGTGTGAGCAGGGTGGGTTCCTCGACCGGGTCGGCCTCGTCGAGCCCGAACGACCCAATGGCGGTCCGGCGGAGGTTGCGCAGGTGAGCGCCGCCACCCAGGTGGGTGCCGAGATCGGCTGCGAGGGTGCGTACATAGGTCCCCGACGAGCACTGCACCCCGGCCAGCAGGACCTCGGGCTCATCGGCCACCGCATCCAGGTTGAAGCTGTAGACGGTGACCGGCCGCGCCGCCCTCTCGATCTCGATGCCCTCGCGGGCCAGTTCGTGGAGCCGTTTCCCGTCGACCTTGAGGGCCGAAACCATAGGAGGCACCTGGAGAATGTCGCCGGTCAGGTGCTGAGCGGCGGCGGCCCGAGCCTGGTCGAGGGTGACCCCTCCCATATCGTGGATGGCAGTGACCTCGCCGGCCGCGTCGAGGGTGTTGGTCTCGGCCCCCAGCACGATCTCGCCCACATAGGTCTTGGGCATCGCGGTCAGGAATCGGAGGAGACGGGTGACCCGGCCGACACCGACCAACAGCACACCGGTGGCATCAGGATCGAGGGTGCCCGCGTGACCAACCCGCCGGGTGCCGAGGACACCGCGCAGCTTCGCTACGATGTCGTGGCTGGTCCACCCCGCCGGCTTGTCGATGACGACCAGTCCGTCAGGTCCGTCGTTTCGCCGTTTGGCCAACGGTCAGTCGGTTTCGCCGTCGACCGGATCGACGTCGTCGGAGCCGGCCGCGTCTTCGGGGGGCAGATCGAGGGATCGGAGGATGGTCTCGACCCGCTCGCCCGAGCGCACCCCGGGGTCGGCTACGAACACCAACTCGGGCGTACGTTTGATCCGGGCCTGCTGGGCCACCGCCGAACGGAGGCGGCCCCGATGCTCCTGGACCACCGACACGATGCGCTCATCGTCGTGGGCGCCAAGCAGGGATGACACGTACACCCGGGCCACAGCCAGTTCATTGTCGACCTCGACATCCACGATGGCGACGTCGGCCAGCCGGTCGTCTTCGATGACCGCCATCTCCTCGCCCAGAATCTGGCGGAGAAGCTGGTTGAGTCGGGCCGACCGCGGGTAGCGGGGGGCAGGGCGGGGTCGGTTACCTCGGCGTCGGGCCATGGGGTTCTCTCACTCCTGTTCCAGCCACCGGCGTCGTGAGTCGAGGACTTGGATGTCGGGGATCGACCATACGAACCGTTCGACCCCCTCGATGACTTCTTCGCAGTGTGACGGCGACGCCGATACGACGGCCACGCCGACGGCGGTGCGCTGCCACGTGTCCTGGTGGTCGACCTCGGCCACCGCCACCTGGAAGCGGCGCCGAACACCCTCAATGATCGGCCTCAGCACTCCCCGCTTGGCCTTCAAGGACCGGCACTCGGGCAAGTGAAGCTGGACCTGGTAGGTCAGGACGTACACGGCAGCCTCTAGGTGCGGGGAATCTCCCGCTCCTCGTAGGTCTCGATGATGTCGCCGTCCTTGAGATCCTGGAAGTCGGAGAGCCCGATTCCGCACTCGAAGCCCGACGCCACCTCGCGGACATCCTCCTTGAACCGCCTGAGCGAGTTGATCTCGCCCTTCCAGATGATCGTGCCCTCGCGGAGGAAGCGAACCTTCGACCCACGGGTGATGACCCCGTTTTGGACGAAGCAACCGGCGATGGCGCCGACGCGGGGGATCCGGAAGATCTCCCTGACCTCGGCTTCGCCGGCGACAACCTCTTCGTACTCGGGGGCGAGCATGCCGACCATGGCCGCCTCGATGTCCTCGAGGAGCTTGTAGATGATCTCGTAGGTCCGGATCTCGACGTGCTCGGTGTCCGCGAGCTCGCGGGCCTTGCGGTCGGGACGGACGTTGAAGCCGATGAGCGTGGCGTTGGAGGCGGCGGCCAGCAGGATGTCATTCTCGCTGATGCGGCCCACACCCCGGCTGACGAAAGACAGCTTGACCTCGTCGCGCTCGAGCCGCTTGAGGCTCTCGGTGACTGCTTCGAGCGAACCGTTGACGTCGGCCTTCACGATCAGGTTCAGAGTGGCGGCCTCGCCGGCCTGGATCTGTTGGAAGATGTCCTCGAGGCGAGCCCCGGTGGACGTGGCCGCGGCATCGCGACCCAGACTGGCTTGGCGCTGCCAGTGCTCGCGGGTGTCGGCCACCTTGTTGGCGATCTTCTCGCTGGGGGCCACCACGAACCGGCTACCGGCCTGGGCGACGTCAGAAAGGCCCAAGACCTGCACCGGAGTGGAGGGGCCGGCCTTCTTGATCTGCTCGCCCTTGTCGTTGATGAGGGCCCTGACCCGACCCCAGGCAGCACCGGCCACGACGGGATCACCCACCGCAAGAGTGCCTCGCTGGACCAGGATCGTGGCCACCGCGCCGCGGCCCACGTCGAGGTGGGATTCGAGGACGACGCCGCTGGAGCGACCATCGTCTTCGGAGCGAAGGTCTTCGATCTCAGCGACGATGTTCAGGTTGTCGAGAAGATCGTCGACCCCGATGTTCTGAAGGGCGCTCATCTCGATCGTGATGGTGTCGCCGCCCCAGGACTCGGGCACGAGGTCGCGCTCGGCCAGCTGGCTCAGTACCCGCTGGGGATCAGCATTGTCGCGATCGATCTTGTTGATGGCGACCACGATGGGCACCTCGGCCGCCTTCGCGTGGGCGATGGCTTCCTCGGTCTGGGGCATGATGCCGTCGTCGGCCGCCACCATGAGCACCACGATGTCGGTGGCGTCGGCCCCGCGGGCCCGCATGGCGGTGAACGCCTCGTGGCCGGGGGTGTCGATGAAGGTGAGGGTCCTGCCGTCGCGCTCGACCGAGTACGCACCGATGTGCTGGGTGATGCCACCGGCTTCACCTTCGACCACGTTGGCCTCGCGGATGCGGTCCAGCAGCAGGGTCTTGCCGTGATCGACGTGACCCATGACGGTGATGACCGGCGGCCGCTCGGGGGCGTCGTCGGGAAGGACTGAATCATCGAAGTCGAGCAGCTTCTGGAGCTCGACCTCCTGCTCTTCGCCCGGATCGACGAGGCGAATGGCGGCGCCGATCTCGGCTGCGAACAGCTCGATCATGTCGTCGGACAGGGACTGGGTGGCCGTGACCATCTCGCCCTGCTGCATGAGGAACCGAACGACGTCGGCCGCGGTGCGATTCAGTTTGAGACCGAGATCGAGCGGGGTGGTGGCGCGTTCGACCACGACCTCGCCGGTGGGCACCGGTGCGTCCTGGGGGGTGTAGGACGGAGCGTCCATCGGCTGGAGCTCTTCGCGGTTGCGACGACGTCTCCCCTTGCGACGGGGCGGTCGACGGCCGGCCGCGCCTCCACCGGGACCACCACGACCACCACCAGGACCACCACGGCCACCGGCCGGGCCGGCACCGGGCACCGATTGACGCGGGCCGCCACCGCGGGGTGGGCCACCGCCGCCGGGACGGGCGAAGGTGCGGGGGCCACCAGGGGGGGCTCCACCTCCACCCCCACCACCGGGGCCGCCGCTGGGTCCGCGGCGACCACCACCGGGGGCAGCGGCCGGGGCTCGACGACCACCGAGACCGGGAGGAGGCGGAATGGGCTTGCCCGACACCGAACGGGGCGGGCTGGCAGGAGGCGGAATGGGCTTGCCGGACTCCGAAGTGGGGGACGCGTCAGCGTCGGGGGCGGGAGCCTCGGCCACCGGAGTAGCCGGCGTGTCAGCGACCGGAGCGGTATCGGGGGCTGGGGCTTCGGGGGCTGGGGCCGCAGGAGCCGCAGGCGGCTGGGCCGGAGCGGGACGCGCAGGAGGCGGGGCCTGGCGGGCCGGCGGCGGGGTCTCGGCCACTGGCTCCCGCTTGGGCGGACCCTCGGACCCGCTGGAGGTGATGACCCGCTTGGGTGGGGCCGGTGGCGTGGGCGGAGCCGGTGGTGTGGGTGCAACCGGTTTCTGGGCGGTAGGGGCCTCAGGCTCGGGAGCGGGCTCTGGCTCGGCGGGCGGGGCTTCAGCCGCGGGGGCTTCAGGCTCAGGGGCAGGCTCGGGCTCAGGGGCAGGCTCGGGCTCGGGCTCCGCAGCCTCAGGGGCGGCTACCTCGGGCTCTTCCTTGTCGGCGGCAGCCTTCTTGGTGGTCTTCTTGGCGCCGGTGGACTTCACGGCCTTCGCGGCGGTCTTCTTGGCCGCCTTCTTCTTGGGCTTCTCCTCCGGCTGTTCGTCCCGGATCAACCCCTCGCGTTCGGCCTTGCGCCGGACGCGGTCGGCCTGAGCATCGACGATGCTCGACGAGTGACTCTTGACCCCAATGCCCAGGGCATCACAAAGGTCGAGTGTCTCCTTGTTGGTCATTCCGAGCTCTCGGGCGAGCTCATAGACCCGGATCTTGGCTGGCACGTGTTGTTCTCAGCTCTTTCGTCGGTTCGACAAAGGGATTCCGACAGAGAATTCCTGGCTGGCGGTTCTTGGGCTTGTAACGGTCAGGCGACCGCGGTCGGTGCGCCGCGCGTCGCGCGGCGGCCCGTTCACCCTAGCGGCTCTGGGCCGGGGTCCTCCATCCAATGGGTCCGGACCAGCCGGGCCACCGAACCAAGATCACCGGCACTCACTTCGGAGCGAACGGCCCGGCCCAGGCGGCCGCGGCCCAAGGCTTCGTCGAGACAGGTCGGCTGGGCTCGACAGATCCAGGCCCCGCGGCCCTCTCCAGGCCCGATCACCCACCCGTTCGCGCCCCGCGAGACGCGGGTCAGCTGGGCTGTCGGGTGTACCGCCCGACAGCCGATACAGGTACGGGACGGTGCAGCTATGACTTCGACTCGTCTGCTGCGTCACCAACCGACTCATCGGCTTGTTCGGTGCTGGCTTCCTCAGGGGCAGCTTCTTCGGCCGACTCGGACCATTCGGCGGCCGACACAGCTTGGCCGCCGTCGGCGGGCTGCCAGACCTGCTCGCCGGTGGCCTCGTCGACGACCCACTCGCCCTCGGCCCATTCTTCGCCGCCGTAGGCGGCTTCCTCGGCCTGCTGGGTCTCGCTCTTGATGTCGACGCGCCAGCCGGTGAGCCGGGCGGCCAGACGGGCGTTCTGCCCCTCCTTGCCGATGGCCAGCGATAGCTGGTAGTCGGGGACGATCACCTCGGCGACACCGGTGTCATCGTGGAGGAGAACCTCTTTGACCTTGGCCGGCGAGAGGGCCTTCATGACGAAGTCCTGGGGATCGTCGGAGAAGGGGACGATGTCGATCTTCTCTCCCCGCAGTTCGTTGACGACCATACGGACGCGGGCACCACGGGCACCCACGCAGGCACCAACCGGGTCGACGTTGCCGTCGTTGCTCCATACCGCGATCTTGGTCCGGTGTCCGGGCTCGCGGGCACAGGCGCGGATCTCGACCACTCCGTCGGCGATTTCCGGGACCTCGAGCTCGAAGAGGCGCTTGATGAGGCCCGGGTGGGTGCGACTGACCACGATCTGGGGGCCTTTGGCCGTCTTGCGAACCTCGACGATGTAGGCCTTGAGGCGACTGTTGGGCTCGGGGCGCTCGAAGGCGACCTGTTCGGCCTGGGGCAACAGGGCCTCGACCCGTCCGAGATCGAGGAGGGTGTAGCGGGAGTCGCTCTGCTGGATGATGCCGGTGACGATGTCGCCCTCGCGGCCCGCGTACTCCTCGTACTTCATCTCGCGCTCGGCCTCGCGAATGCGCTGGAACATGACCTGCTTGGCCGTCTGGGCGGCGATGCGCCCGAAATCGTCGGGGGTGACATCGAACTCGTCACCTTCGGGCTCGCCGTCCTCGTCGAGCTCCTGGGCGAACACCCGGATCTCGAACGACTCGGGGTCGATGGTGACCCAGGCGTACTCGTTGGCGTCGGGCATCCGCTTGTAGGCCGACTCGAGCGCGTCGGCCAGAGCGCCGAACAGGGTGTCGACGGAGATGCCCTTGTCGGCCGCAAGGGCCTGCAGGGCTTCCATCATCTCGGGATTGCTCACGATGCGGCCTCTTCTCGGGGTTCGGCGGGGTCGGACTGCTGGGCGTCGGCCTTGGCGAAGGCCCGGCTCCAGTCGTAGACGGTGCGGGCCTTGTTGATATCGGCAAGGGCGACCGTGCGGGATTCAGCTTCAGGTAGATCGGTTCCGTCGACGCTGGTGACCGAGAGGTCGACCTCGGAGGCGGAGACGCTCAGGAGCTCTCCGATCAAGCGGCGCACGTCGGAGCCGGGGGTGAGCTTGATGGACACGGTTTCGCCCACCGCCTTCTCCCAGTGCTCGGCGGACCGCAGGGGGCGTTCGACACCCGGACTCGACACCTCGAGGGTGTACTTCCCGGGAATGGGGTCGTCCTCGTCGAGGGTGCGCGAGATCATCCGGCTGGCCCGGGCCAACACATTGGTGGACACGCCACCCTCCATGTCGATACTGAGTCGTAGCACCGAATGGGTGTACTGGATGTCGACGAGCTCGGCACCGAGGTTCTCGATGATGGGAACGGCAATCCGTTCGACCTCACTGACCACACTCATCGACTCACCTCCTGCTCTCAGTTCCCTCTTGATGAACGAAGGCGTGGGCTGAGCCCACGCCTCCACACACATGGGGTCGAACCCCACTCCGAATCAGAACAGCCGAAGTATAGCGGGGCCAGGCGGTTAGTTGCGGTGGCTGCGGATGAGGCTCACGATCTCACCGGTGTGATTGGCATCGTCGCCCTGACGTTCGAGGAGATCGGCCCGATCGCCTGCTGCCTCGCGGGCGGCGAGGGTGGAGTCGACCCGTTCGAGGGCGGCATCGACGCCGTGCTCGACGATGAAATCGGCCCAGTCGACCAGAGCATCGACCATCTCGTCTTCGGGGACGACGGCCACGTTGTGGCCTTTCACGAACAGGTGGCCACGCTTGTTGCCCGCGGCGATGCCGATGTCTGCGTCGCGGGCCTCGCCGGGCCCGTTCACCACGCACCCCATGACCGCGACCTGGAGCGGGATCTGGCGGTCCTCGAAGGCCTCCATGGCCCGGTTGGCCACCTCGTAGACGTCTACTTCGGCCCGACCACAGCCGGGGCACGCGATCAGGTCGACGTTCTTGCGCTCGCGCAGCCCCATGGCTTCGAGGAGCTGGCGACCGGCCCGAACCTCCTCCACCGGATCGGCGGTGAGGCTGTAGCGAATGGTGTCGCCGATGCCCTCGGCCAGGAGGGTGGCGATGCCGGCCGTGCTCTTCACCAGCCCGGCCGGCGGTGGTCCGGCCTCGGTGACACCGAGGTGGAGAGGATGATCGGTGGCCTCCGACAGCTGCCGGTAGGCCTCGATCATGAGAGGCACACTGCTGGCCTTCACGGAGATCTTGATCTGGTCGAAGCCGACCTCGTCGAAGTAGGCGATCTCCTGGAGGGCCGACTCGACCATGGCCTCGGGCGTGACCCGACCTCCGTACTTCTCGTACAGAGCCGTATCGAGGGAGCCACCGTTCACCCCGATCCGGATGGGTACGCCCCGATCGCGTGCTTCGGAGGCCACGGTCTTGATGTGCTCGGGCCGACGTATGTTGCCGGGGTTGAGGCGGAGACAGTGCACGCCGGCCTCGAGGGCTTCGAGGGCCCGTCGGTACTGGTGGTGGATGTCGGCCACGATGGGCACCGGTGAACGGGGCACGATGTGGGCCAGGCCCTCGGCGGCCTCAGGCTCGTTGCAGGTACAGCGGACGATGTCACACCCCGCCGCGGCCAGGGCGTAGATCTGCTGGAGGGTACCCTCGACGTCGGCGGTCTTGGTGGTGGTCATCGACTGAACGGTGACCGGTGCGCCCCCACCCACGGGGAGGTCGCCCACCATCACCTGACGAGTGGGTCGCCGCTCGAAGGTGACCCCGTTGGTGTCCATCAACCAACCCCGACGAGGTCGAGCGAGTCCAGGTAGAGCGCGGACAGTCCGAGCACGCCGAGCAGCACGACCACCGTTGCCGTGACGGGTAGGACCCGCGAGTAGTCGATGTGGTGGCGGCGGCCGCCGCGCTCGCGGAGCCGCTCGTAGGTGGCCACCGCCAGCAGACCGCCGTCGAGTGGCGGCAGGGGCACCAGGTTGAAGATGCCAACGAAGATATTGATGGAGACCAGGAAGCCGAGCAGGTTGGCGAAGTCGTCCTCGGCCACATCGGAGGCGATGCGTACCGCCCCCACCGGTGAGAGGAGGCGCCCGTCGGCGTCGGTTATGAGATCGCCCGTGCGGTCGGGACCGTTGCCCACCACCCGGTCGACGTACTCACTCAGGTTCCCGGGACTGAAGAAGTCAGCCAGGGCGAGAATCGAGCCGCTTCCGAACTCCCACATGAACTCGGCCGAGTCGCCCACCGCGGCAATCGGTCCGACGGTCTGGCGGGGATGGTCGGGCCCGATGCCCAGGAAGCCGACCGGCTCACCCTGGGGATTGGTCTCGGCCAGCACCGTGGTGGTCTCGAAGAACTGACCGTCGCGCTCGACCGACAGGGTGACCAGGGCACCGGGGCGAGCCTGGATCTCCTGGCGGAGGTCCTCGAAGGTGACGACACTGGTGCCATCAACGGCCCGGATCCGGTCGTCGAGCTCGAGTCCGGCATCAGCGGCGGGGACGGTGCTGCCCTCGTCGAGCCCGCTGATGGTTCCGATGTTCCACACATCGTCCTCGGACATGCCGAACGCAGTCAGGAGAATGAACAGGAGCACGAAGGCCTGGATGAAGTGCATAGCCGAGCCGGCGACCCCCACCAGGAACCGCCGGGGGAAGGTGGCCTGGCGGTAGGTGCGGGACTCGTCGGCCGGGTTGTGGAAGTCGTCGAGGCTGTTCATGCCGATGATCTTCACGTAGGCACCGGCCGGGATGGCCTTGATGCCGTATTCGGTCTCACCCCGCCGGAACGACCAGATGCGGGGACCAAAGCCGATGAAGAACTCGGTGACCTTCATGCCCGACCGGCGGGCGGTCACGTAGTGGCCCAGCTCGTGCAGAAAGATCATGATGATCAGGGCCACTATGACCCCGACCATGTAGAGCCCACCGGTGAGGGCTACGAGAAGCAGCAGCCCGGCCAGGATGGCCACCCGCAGGGAGTTGGTGGTTTCGCCCGACTCGGCAGGCTTGCCGGCTTCGGTGGGCGCCGCGGACGCGGCCTCGTGCTCATCAGGCCGAAACGGGGTTGGGGGGACGGTGTCGGTCATGCTGTGGATGCGGACCTCTCCGGTCGGGACGCTCCTGTCATCTTCGGTCAGTTCAGCCCCTCGATGAAGGAGCTGGCTTCCCGCCGAGCCCAGGCATCGACCGCCAGGACGGCGTCGACATCGGAGGCCCGGCTCCCATCATGCCCGTCGAGAACGACCTTGAGTACGTCGGGGATGACAATCCAGCGGATTCGGCCGTCGAGGAATGCCTCTACGGCTACCTCATTGGCGGCGTTCAGAGCGGCCGGGGCCGTCTCACCGGCCCGACCGGCCTCGTAGGCCAACCCGAGACAAGGGAACGACTCGTAGTCGGGCGGCTCGAAGTCGAGACGGCCGGTCTCGGCCCAGTCGATACGGCCGAACGGCGTGGTGATCCGGTCTGGGTGGGCCAAGGCATAGCCGATGGGCAAGCGCATGTCGGGCAACGACAGCTGGGCGATGGTGGCCCCGTCGGAGAACTCGACCATCGAGTGCACGATCGACTGGGGATGGACGACCACCTCGATGTCATCGATACCCAAGTCGTGGGCGTCGGGGCCCGCCACCCGGCCGAACAACTCGTTGGCCTCGATGACCTCGAGCCCCTTGTTCATCAGAGTCGACGAGTCGATGGTGATCTTCGGGCCCATACTCCAGGTCGGGTGGGCCAGAGCCGCCTCGACGGTGACTTCGGACAGCTCGCTTCGGCTCCGGCCCCGGAACGGGCCACCGCTGGCGGTCAGGACGATCCGGTCCAGCCGAGCCCGCTCGTTGTTGGCCCGTAGACACTGGTGGATCGCACAGTGCTCGGAATCGACCGGCACCAACTCGGCCCCCGGGGTGAGGCGGGCCCGCTGCACCACCGGGCCGGCCGCGATGAGCGACTCCTTGTTGGCCAACGCCAACCGCTTGCCGGCCTCGAGGGTGGCCAATGTGACCGACAAGCCTGCAAACCCCACCACTCCGTTGACCACGACGTCGGCCCGCTGGGCCGCCTCGGCCATGGCGTTGGGCCCCACGAGCAACTCGGTGCCCGCGGGCAGGCGTGCGGCCAGGCCGGCCGCGGCCTCGGGGGCGGCAACCGCCACGACATCGGGCCGAACCCGATGGGCTTGCTCGACGACGGCATCGACGGAGCTGTTCACGCCCAGGGCGCTGACTCGCCACGGCCCGGCCTCGGTCTCGATGACTTCGAGAGTCTGGGTCCCGATGCTGCCGGTGGAGCCGCACACGGCCACGTTCGTCATCAGATGAAGTCGAAGACCCGGAGTGTGTAGTAGGTCGCGGGGAGAACGAAGACGAGGGCGTCGAACCGGTCGAGCAGACCACCATGGCCCGGAATCACCGAACCCATGTCCTTGATACCGAGGTCGCGCTTGATCAGTGATTCACTCAGATCGCCCAGAGGCGCCACCACGGCGATGACGATGCCGAGGATGAGGGGCTTGCCGTACCCGTCGAACGCCGATTCGGCCAGGCCGGCGAACCCGGCGGCCACGACCACGGCAACGACGGCGATCAGGCAGCCACCCACCAGACCTTCAACGGTCTTGTTGGGACTGGCCGTGGACAGGGGCTGACGGCCGGCGTTACGACCTACCGCGTAGGCCCCGATGTCGTAGGCGACGGTGCCGATCACAGCAAGGAGCAGGAGCGATACACCGTCGGGGGCCTTCAGGATCAGGGCCGCGAACGAGCCCAACACACCGACCCAGCAAATGCCCAGGAGAGTGCTGGCCAGACCGCTGACCGCCCGGTCCTGGGGAGAGGTGAGGTACCAGAGCAGGCCGAACACGACCGAGAGGAACAATACGAGGGGGATGGCCTGTTCACCCCGCCAGTAGACAGCGGGGGGCAGACAGCCCACCGCGGTGAGGCCCAGCAGGGTGGCCGGGTGGTAGCCCGAGCGCCGGACGGCGTTGTAGAACTCGGCGGCGGCCAGAACCAGGACCACGGTGACCAGGACGATGGTGGCCGAACCGCCCAGGGCGAATGCAGCCAGCGCCACGAGGGCCATGCCGAGACCGGCCCCTACGGCGAGAGGCACGTTGCGCCCACCACCGGCCGCCCCCGCGCCCGGAGCACCGGGCTCGGCCTCACTGCCGCTGGGGCGCTGAGGAGGCCCGCCCGTCGGTGGGCCATCGGTCGCCCCGGTGTCGTCGATGGGCATGGCACCCGGCCGATCGACCCCGAGGTTGCCCAGGAGGTCTTCGTCGTTGTTCATCCAGTCGTCGGCCGCCTGCTGCCAGGTGGGGCTGGTACCGAGGCCCGACCAGGTCTCGAGGTCGCCGTCGTCGGGGGCGGCCGGTTCGGAGGCGAGAGCGGCAGGGACCTCGCCGGTGGGCGGCTGGGTCCAGTGAGGCATCGAGCTGGGTTCGTCGGCCGCGGGGGCCGGGCTCGTGTCGTCGGTACGAATGACTGGCACCCGGCCAACATCGGGATTGCTCTGGTGGAACGACTCGGCATCTGGCACCGAACCGAGTCCAAGGGGATCGTCGTCTGGGGCCGAACCCGCCGCCGAACCCCAGCTGGGCACGGACGGCTCGCTGTCTACCGAGCCGCCCACCTCGGGCACGGAGTCGAGACCCAGTTGAGACCAGGTGTCGCCCACCGGACCGTCGAGCTGATCGGCTTCGGGGAGATCGTCGAGGCCAAGCTCTGCGTACGGATCGGTCTTGTCGGGTTTGTCGGACATGTCGCCTCCTGGGGCTGCTTCGGGCCTGACGGGGTCAGACCTCGAGCAGCTCCTGCTCCTTGTCGGCCAGCGCGGCATCGATGCCGGCCTCGTGCTCTTGGGTGAGCTTGTCGAGCTCCTTCTCGGCCCGCGCGTGATCATCGGACGAGATGTCGCCGTCCTTTTCGGCCGCGTCGAGGTCCTTGCGGGCCTCACGGCGGCTGTTGCGCAGCGAGATACGGCCGTCCTCCGCCATGCTGCGCACCAACTTCACGAACTCGCGGCGCCGTTCCTCGGTGAGAGGTGGGAACGACAGACGGATGGTCCGGCCGTCGCTGCTGGGGTTCACGCCGAGGTCAGAGTTCTGAATGGCCCTCTCGATGGCCGGCACCGTGGCCGGATCGTGGGCACTGATGAGGAGCTGGCGGGCCTCGGGTACCGAGAAGCTGGCTACCTCGCGCATCTGGACGTCGACCCCGTAGGCCTCTACCGGTAGGCGCTCGACCAGGACCGGACTGGCCCGGCCGGTGCGCACCGTCGAGAACTCAGATCGCGTGTGTTCGATGGCCTTGGTCATGCGTTCGCGGGTGTCGTCGAAGATGAGCTCGAGCAGTTCCTCGCTCATGGTGCCAACCTCCAGCCACCTTCGGCCCAACTGATACCGGTGTTCATCAGACAAACCAAGTTAGCCGTACCCGCACGAATTGAGCGAGCGCAGGGCCTGCGTCGGACGTTCGAGTTGTGAACGAAGCGAGCAATTCGGGAAGTGAGGAGGCCCCCCGAGCGCCGGCGGACGGCGTTCGGCCTCAGTCGACGATGGTGCCGATACCGGGTTCGCCGCGGATGATTGCTGACAGGTTGCCCTCACCCATGAGGTCGTAGACCACGATGGGCAGCTCGTTGTCCGCACAAAGGGTGATGGCGGTGGAATCCATGACCTTGAGTCCCCGGTTCAGGACATCGAGGTAACCGACCCGGCTGAGCCTGGTGGCTGATGGATCGAGCTTGGGATCGGCGGTGTAGACACCGTCGACGCCACCATGGGTGCCCTTCAGGAGCACGCCGGCCTCGATCTCGACCGCGCGGAGCGCCGCGGTGGTGTCGGTGGTGAAGAACGGGTTGCCGTTGCCGCCCGCGAATATGACGATCCGGCCCTTCTCGAGGTGTCTGATGGCTCGACGGCGGATATAGGGCTCGGCCACCTGGGCCATGTGGATGGCCGACTGAACCCGGGTGGGCTGGCCTTCCTTCTCCAGGATGTCCTGAAGAGCCAAGCCGTTCATGACCGTGGCCAACATGCCCATGTAATCGGCCTGGGCCCGATCCATGCCGGATTCCGCGCCGGACATACCCCGCCAGATGTTGCCGCCCCCCACGACGATGGCAATGTCGATCTCGAGCTCGTTCTTGACCGAGACGATCTCGCGGGCGATGGAGCTGACCACCGCCCCATCGATTCCGAAGCCCTCGGGCCCGGCGAACGCCTCGCCGGACACCTTGAGCAGAATCCGGTTCCAGCGCAGTTCGCCGTCAGCCATGACGTCCTTCGATTTGTCGGTTTCGCCTCGAGACTACTTTCCGCTCCGGGCCCTGAGGGCCAGGCCGCTCGGGCCTCGGCTTCGCAAGCTCAGCCTCAGCCACCAATGGCGACTTGAGCGAAGCGGACGATGGAGCCGTCGCCGATCTTCTGGGCCACGGTCTCCTTGTCGCCGAACATGCCCTGCTCGAGCAAGACCTTCTCGGACAGCCACTTGTTCACGCGGCCTTCGACGATCTTCTCCCAAGCCTGCTCGGGTTTGCCCTCGGCCTTGGTGACGCCCAGAGCAGCCTCGCGCTCCTTCTCGATGGCCTCTGAGGAGACCTCGTCACGGGTGAGGGCAACGGGCTTGGCGAAAGCGATGTGGAGAGCGATCTCGTGGAGCAGCTCCTGGTCGACACCAGAGCCCTCGACGATCACCGCGTTGGTGCCGCGGCCGTCCTGGCTGTGCAGGTAGGTGTCGACGAGGTTGCCGTCAGCCGCCTCGAAGCGGATCACCGAGCCCAGCTCGATGTTCTCCTTCTTGGAGAGCTTGAGATCCTCGATGGCCGTGGCCTTCTGCTCGACCGCACCCTCACCCTCGGCGGCGACCATCCCGGCCAGCTCGTTGACCAGCGACACGAAGTCGTCGGCCTTGGCGGCGAAGTCGGTCTCGGACTTGAGCTCGACCAGGGCGGCCGAGGCGCCGGAAACGGCCAGGGCCACCGTGCCTTGACTGTTGTCGCGGTCTTCGCGGGCGCTTGCCTTCGAGAGGCCCCGCTCACGGAGCCACTGGGCCGCAGCGTCGAAATCGCCACCGTTCTCGGTGAGGGCCTTCTTGGCCTCCATCATCCCGACGTCAGTGGCCTTGCGTAGGGCCTGGACATCCTTGGCGCTGAAATCAGCCATTGGTTATCAGGACTCCTCGGTCTGGGGGGCTTCAGGGGTCTCGGTGGCCGGGACGGCTTCCTCGGCGGCCGGGACGGCTTCCTCGGCGGCCGGAGCAGCTTCGGCGGCCGGAGCTTCCTCGGGGGCTTCCTCGGCGGCCGGGGCTTCCTCGGCGGCCGGGGCAGCCTCGGCGGCGGGCGCATTGGCCTGGACGGCGAGGCGGGCCTCGCGCTCGGCCAGGGCCTGGGCGGCCTGCTGGCGAGCCTGGGCCTGGGCCTGCTGATGGGCGGCCTCCTCCTCGGCGTTGCGGGTCTTGGGTGCGGGAGCGGCATCACCCCGGCTGGCCCGCATGAGCTGGCCTTCCTGAACGGCGTCACACATCACGCGGGCCATGAGACCCACCGAGCGGATGGCATCGTCATTGCCCGGGATCGGGTAGGTGATGATGTCGGGGTCGCAGTTGGTGTCGACCACGGCGATGATCGGCAGGCCCAGCTTGTTGGCCTCGGTGACCGCGATGGCCTCCTTGAGAGTGTCGAGGATGAACACCGCGTCGGGCAGCTTGGTCATGTTGCGGATGCCGCCCAGGTTGCGCTCGAGCTTCACGAGCTCGCGGCTGATCAGAAGGGCTTCCTTCTTGGGCATGGCCTCGAACTCGCCGGAGTCGCGCATGCGGGCGTACTCCTGCATCTTGCCGATCCGCTTCGAGATGGTCTGGAAGTTGGTGAGCATGCCGCCCAACCAGCGCTGGTTGATGTAGGGCATGCCGGACTTCTCGGCGTAGGACTGCACCGCGTCCTGGGCCTGACGCTTGGTGCCCACGAACAGCAGGGTCCCGCCGTCGGCGACCATGTCACGCACATGGTTGTACGCGGCCTCGGTCCGGGTCAGGGTCTGCTGGAGGTCGATCAGGTAGATCCCGTTGCGGTCACCGTGGATGAATCGCTCCATCTTGGGGTTCCAGCGCCGGGTCTGGTGTCCGAAGTGGACACCGGCGTCGAGCAATTGCTTGAGGCTCAGGACTGCCGTCATTGGTTTGGCTCCTTCGGTTGGTGGACCCGATGGTGAGCACCCGTGAGGGCGACCGAGGATTCCATCGGGGTGAGATCATTCGCTGGTTGCGCACCCGGCTCGAAGACCCGGGCCCGGTACGCGTCCGACCACGGTGGCCAGACGGCGAAGAAGTGTAGCGGCCTCTCCCCCATCACCCACCGGATCGAGCCGCTCCGGCCGCGGCCACTGCCCCGGTGATGTCCTCGGTGGTGGAGATGAGCTCGGGAACCACGGCATCGAGGAACCCGTCGATTACCCCGGAGCACGACGGGCCCAGGCCGGCCTGGGCCAGCCCGATCTCCCGGGTGGCCTGGCCGGGCAGGTCGCTGTGGCTGCCCACCGGCGACGGCGTTCCTGGCAGGGTGACCGTGTCGACCCCCGACACCCGCGTCGCGGTGGCCGGCACCACCGGGTCGAACCGGGCGGCTACCGACGTGACCTGGACTCCTTCGACCGGTTCACCGATCCCCTCCAGCAAGGGCGATCCCTCGGCCAGCTCGCCCAGGGCGGGGCCGTCGGGCAGATCCAGGGTGTCGAGCGCGATGTCCGCAACCACTCGACCATTGGTGCTGAGCCTCAACAGGCTGAGGGCAGTTGCCGCGTCGGCCCCGGCCAGGGGTGACCCGAGGGTCACCACACTGGTCACGCCAGTGCCGCCCACCGGAGCGTTCTGCGCCATGAGCTGGAGGGCCCTCATGCTCACCACCCCGCCCAATGAGTGGGCCACGACGTGGATCTCCGCGTCCGGCGCCGCGGCCCCCGCCGCGGCCAGCAGCTGGGCAAGGGCCGCCGCCGACTCGTCGATTGACTCCGTCGTGTCACCCGGCTCGTAGCCGGTGGCGGGGATCTGACCCAAGGCGGAGTCAGCCGCCGGCCCCCGGTCATCACCGAAGGTGTCGGGGAGCCGGCCCCCCTCGTAGGAGAAGGCGAGAACGTCCTCGTCGGCCACGCCAAGAGCCCGGGTGTCGACCTCGGACACGGAAGCCTCGGACCCTGAGCTACCCAGTCCGCCCACGAGGACCACGACCTTGCGCCGGCCCGGTGAGGGCACTGGTACTCCCTCGGCCGTGCAATCGAGGCGGTTGCGTGCCCAGTCGATGAACCCCAGGACTGCGCCCGACAACACCGCGCCCCGGCTGATCTCGAGGTACAGGTGGGCCACACCACCGAGCGGTGTACCCCCCAGAACCTGCATCGACGCCTCCGAGGGCCACGTGATCCACCCCTCGAGAGCCGACAGGGCGAACAAGCCAGCCTGCTCCCACCGCGACGGGCGAGGAGTCTTCTCGAAGTCGACCAGTCGCGGGATCTCCAGTACCCGGTTGAACAACAGGGCGGGGTCGAGATAGGTGGAGCCGTCGCGGACACCCAGGTGAAACCACTCGCCCGCGGTGGCGATGGCTTGGCCCTGGACGACCCGCTGACCGACCAGGGCATCGATAGTGGCGACCATCGAATAGCTCGATCGCAGACCGTCAGGATGCAGAACGGTGATGTGTCGGGTGCCACCGACCAGCCCCGCGAATACCACCTCGCCGCCCCCGATGGCGTAGATGGTGTCACCGGGTTCGGTGTCGTACTCGAGGCCGCGGTTGGCGGGGCCGAAGGGTGTCTCCGGTTCCCGGAAGGGATCCGACACCGGCCGGTTGACCGGCGGTTCGTAGTCGACCGGGTCGGTCTCGCCGGCCCCGGCGGGGGCGGCCGTCGACACGACGAGACAGGACCAGGCAAGCAGGGTGGCCAGGGCGCGGAATGCCACGGCTCCTCCGTTTCACGGCCCGCGACGGGCCACAGAAGGTAACGGTGGGGGAAGTTGGGGCGGTGGCTTCCGCGAGGGTGGGGCCCACAGGCCCGACGGGCTTGCCCGGGAACTACACCGGTTCGCGCTGGGCGGCCGACAGGCGGCTGCGCAGGTGCAGCACGGCCTTGGTGTGGATCTGGCACACCCGGCTCTCGGTGACCCCGAGGACCGAACCGATCTCGGCCAGGGTCAGGCTCTCGTAGTAGTAGAGGGTGAGCACGATCTTCTCGCGCTCGGGCATGCGGTTGATGGCCTCGGCCAGCAGCTGGCGCATCTCGACGACCTCGTACTGACCGCCGGGGCCGGCACCGGTGTCGGCGATGGTGTCACCCAGGGTCAGTGACTCGCCCCGTTCGGCGCCGCCGAGCATCTCGTCGAGGGCCACCAAGCCCACGAAGCTGATCTGACCGAGAAGGGTCTGGAGCTGGTTCTCGGAGACCCCGAGCTCTTCGGCGAGCTCTTCGTCGGTGGGAGTACGGCGCAGGTGCCCTTCGAGCTTGGCGTAGGCCTTCTCGAGGGACCGGGCCTTGGCCCGGACCGACCGGGGCACCCAGTCGATGCTACGCAGTTCGTCGAGGATGGCGCCCTTGATGCGGGCGATGGCGTAGGTCTCGAACTTGAAGCCCCGCTCGGGATCGAACTTCTCGATGGCGTCGATCAGACCGAAGATGCCGTAGCTGACCAGATCGGCCTGGTCGACGTTCTGGGGCAGGCCCACCGCGACGCGCGAAGCGACGTACTTGACCAGGGGCGAGTAGTGCACGATGAGCTGATCACGCGCATCGCCGTTCTCGGTGCTCTTGTAGTCGCTCCAGAGCTGTTCGAGCTCTGCGCCGCCATGGGAATCCAACGACTCGTCCTAGCCTCGGGGATGGGTGGATCGGTGTACCGCCTGCAAGCGTTCGCGGCTCACGTGGGTATAGAACTGGGTCGTACCCAGACTCGAGTGGCCCAGCAACTCCTGCACGGTACGAAGATCGGCTCCGCCGTCCAAAAGATGAGTGGCAAAGGTGTGACGAAGGGCATGGGGATGGGTGGGCGCCGGGGCACGGCGCTCGACAACCCGCCTGACATCGCGGGGAGTCATGCGCTTTCCTCGCTGGTTGAGGAACAGGGCACCCGCCGGAGTCGAGTCGGTGACGAGCTCGTCACGGAGCCGTAGCCAGCGCCTCAGAGCCGACTGGGTGGTGTCGTTCAGCGGGACCCGTCGCTGCTTGGCACCCTTGCCCCACACGGTGATCAGGCCAAGGTTCGACGCCTCGACGGTGTCCCGGACATCAGCGACATCGAGGCTGCACAGCTCGGCCACCCGCAGACCGCTGCCGTAGAGGAGCTCGAGGATCAGGTCGTCGCGGCCCTGCTGGGTCTCACCCCCGCTGATGGCCGCCTCGGTGGGGCGATCGAGCAGGATCTCGAGCTCGTCATCGCGAAGGACCCGGGGCAGGCGACCCTCGCCCTTCGGGGCACCCAGGCCCAGTGATGGATCGGTGTCGATCCGGCCCGTGCGGCCCAGCCAGCCGAAGTAGCGACGCAGGCTCGAGAGCCGCCGGCCAATGGTGCGTGGGGCCCGCCCGAGGGTGGTGAGATGGGCCAGGTAGCCGCGGAGCTGGCGACGGGTGACCCGTCCGGGAATGGCGACTCCGGCCTCAGTCGCCCACGTGATGAACCCATTCAGGTCACTCTGGTAGGCCCGCACGGTGGCCGGCGAGCAGGAGGTGAGCGAGCCGAGAAATTCGTGGAGCGCCCACACCGGATCCTGAGCCGCCGCCCGACCCGAGCCGGGGTCGGGGAGAGCCGAAGAGGCGGGTGAGGCGGGCACGTATTCGAAGGGTACCAGTGGGTAGGCGCCGACCCTGCTCATCGCTGATCGGGGTTCGGGGGTACGGCAAGGGCCCGTTCGACGAAGCCACCGGTGCGGGCCAGGTGGCCGGCGGTGACCAGGCGGTCGATGACATCGAGGGCTTGACGGACCGGTAGCTCCGATTGGGCGCAGACCTGATCAACCGAGACGGCCCGCCACGGCACCAACTCGAGTACCCGGCCCGCCTCGCCGTCGGGTGGCGGTGGAGGTTCGGCCCGGGGGCCCGGACGCGCTCCATGGCCAATAGCGAGAAGCACATCGGCGGCGCCGGTGACAAGGCCTGCCCCTTCGGCCAGCAGCTGGTTGGTACCAGCCGAGGCAACCGAGCCCACCGGACCCGGCACCGCAAGCACCGGGATGTCACGGCGCAGGGCCTCGGCCACGGTGTGCAGCGACCCGCCGCGCTCCCCTGACTCCACCACCACGACCGCGTCGGCGAGCGCAGCAATGATCCGATTGCGGGCCGGGAACCGCCACCGTTCGGGCGTGATGCCCGGTGGGGCCTCGCCCAGCAGGACGCCACTGGTGGCCACATCACGATGGAGCTGGGCGTGGCGCCGCGGATAGGCCGTGTCGAGCCCTGCGGCCACCACCCCGACAGGCACTCCCCCGGCTTCGAGGCAACCATGGTGGGCGGCGCCGTCGATCCCCGCGGCCAGGCCCGAGACCACCCCCACCCCCGCGGCCGCGAGATCACGACCCATCCGGCGGGCCACATCATGGCCGTATCGACTGCAGCGTCGGGTGCCGACGATGGCCACCAGGGGAGAGGTGATCAGGTCGAGCCGGCCTTGGAAGAAGAGCACCACCGGTGGATCGATGTCGCCCGCGAGACGGGGCGGGTAGGCCGCGCCACCCAGGATGGTGGCACCGATCTCGTGCTGTTGGAGCCGCTCCCACACCATGTCGAGCTCGAGCTCGCGGGCACCCTCGACCCAGTTCGTCCATACCTTCTCGGTCTTCGATCCGAGCCCGGGCACACTGGGCCGGGGCCCCGGCCAACCCTGACCGAGTCGGTCCCAGAGAACGGCGGGCCCCACCCCGGTGGCCAGCAAGCTGTGGAGACGGGCCGGGCCCATGGCCGGGAGCGAGAGCAGGGCCACCAGGTGGGCATCGACCGGAAGGCCGAGTAGGGCCGGTGAACGACTCACACCATCACCGCCATGGAGGCCCGCATCGAGAGAGCCGACACCACATCGGAGCGAGCCACCCGGTCGCGCTCGTCGAGATCGGCCAACGTCAGCGCCACCCGCCTCAGCCGGTGCATGCCACGGGCGCTGAGGGTGCCGTCGGAAAGGGCTCGTTCCAGCGTGGCGGTGGCATCGACATCGAGGGCGCCGAACTGATCCAGCTCGGACGCAGGGATGTCGGCATTGCACCGGTAGCCCCGCGTCCGGGCCCTTTGGCGGGCGGCCAGCACCCGGGCCGCGACCGCGATGGAGGTCTCAGATCGTCGAGCGGTGAGCAACTCGTCGACCGCCGGCACCCCCATCTCGAGCCGGAGATCGAAACGGTCGGCCAGCGGCCCCGAGAGGCGACGCCGGTACCGGGCCCGCTGGGCATCGGTGCACCGACAGTCAGTGCCCCGACCATCGCCGCACGGACAAGGGTTCATGGCCCCGACCAGGAGGAAGCGGGCGGGAAGGGTGGCCGAGGCCGAGGCCCGTGACACGCGGATCACTCCTTCCTCGAGGGGTTGGCGGAGAGCATCGAGCACCGAGGACGGGAACTCGGCCAACTCGTCGAGAAACAGGACTCCGTTGGTGGCGAGGCTGATCTCACCCGGTCGCAGGGTGGCCGACCCGCCCCCGACCATGGCCACCGCCGATGCCCCGTGGTGGGGAGCCCGATAGGGCGGGTGCCGGATCAGCCCATCAGCAGGCAGGGTCAGACCAGCAGCCGAGTGGACGCGGGTGGCTTCGAGAGAGTCGACCGCGTCGAGGGGAGGCAACACACCCGGCAGACGCTGGGCCAACATCGTCTTGCCCGCCCCAGGGGGACCGATCAGGAGGAGATTGTGCCCGCCCGCGGCCGCCACCTCGACCGCCAACCGGGCCACCGGCTGGCCCTGCACATCGGCCAGGTCGGGGACCGAACGGGGAGGCGGGGCCGGATGCACCGACGGGGGCCGCGACCACTCGACCTCACCCCGCAGGCACGCCACTACCCCGACCAGATCGAAGGCCGGCAACACCTCGTGATTGCCCACCACCATTGCCTCGACCGCTGATGCCGCAGGTATCACCAGGCGCCGGCCCACCACCGCATCGACCAACGGTACCGCCCCGGCCAGACGCCGGATCGACCCGTCGAGCCCCAACTCGCCCAGGACCCCGATGCCATCGAGCGCCTCGACCGGGACCTGGTCTGACGCGGCCAGGATTCCCAACGCCATGGCCAAATCGAGGTGGGCGCCCACCTTGCGGAGCGCCGACGGAGCCAGGTTCACGGTGATCCGGGCCTGAGGCCAGGTCAGCTTCGACGACACGATCGCGGCACGGGTTCGATCACGGGCCTCTCGACACGACGAGTCCGGCTGGCCCACCACATTGAATGCGGGCAGACCGTTGGCCACATGGACCTCGACCCTGACCGGATGACCGGTAACACCCAGCACGGTGGCCGACGAAATGGTGGCGATCATGCAACCCACTCCCTGGAACAGACACACAGGAGGGGGCTCGAGCCACCGACACCGACCCGAGGCCGGCGAATGATCCGACCCTAGCGGCCGGCTGCGACAACCCCTACCCACACGTCGGGCACCACCTCAGGGATCAGTTGAGAAGAGGCGGATCTTCTGTCGTGGTCGTGGT
>JAAEMS010000340.1 GCA_024225275.1 Actinomycetes bacterium | reverse complement strand
GCAGCAGTGCGGTGTCGACAGTGAAGAAGTCACAGGCAACGGCGGCCTGGGAATGCAAGAACTGTGACCAGGTGACTTCAGTTCGATGGGGGGCGGGGTCGATGCCGTTGGCTTTGAGGATCTGCCACACGGTGGAGGAGGCGATCCGGTGGCCGAGGCCTGCGAGTTCGCCGTGGATGCGGCGGTAGCCCCAGGACGGGTTCTCCGAGGCGAAGCGGAGGATGAGTTGACGGATCTCGACGGCGGTGGCTGGCCGTCCAGGTCGCCGGGTGGTCTGTGTCCAGTGGCGGGCGATTCGGCGTCGGTGCCATCGCAGCAGGGTGTCGGGGGTGACGAGCCAACCGCTGCGGAGAGGGCGCGGGAGCGCGGCTGCGATGGCACCGAGGAGGTTCCGGTCGTCGTCGTTGAGTGCTGGTCGGTCGACTTGTCGGCGTAGGACGGTGAGCTGGTGCCGTAGCACGATGATCTCGAGGTCCTTGGAGCGACCTGAACGGACGGCCAGCCGGGCAAAGGCGGCGATGAGGCGGTAGAGAATGCGGATCACGGCCGACCAGCATCGGCCGCGTTTGCCCTGATCAGCGGCCACGACCGAATATTCGGCCCCCACAGGGTCATGAAACAGAGCGGCCGCTTCAGCATGGCGCAGAAGAATCGGCCCCGGCTCATCCGTCCCCCACCGGTGGTGCTCACGAGCAATCCGAAGAAGATCATGCTCCTCATCGATCGAGCGAGGCGCTTCTCCCAGCCGCAGATCGACCGGCTGCCCCGCGACGAGATCGACCGATGACGAGGAGGTTTGTTGTTCCATTCCGCCACCATCGCCCACCCCGGTAGAGGAACGGTCGAGAACCAGCCCGGACAGGAGCCTCGCCCAACATCACAACCCAACGGCCGATTTCGTCAGGACCTCGCCGATCGCCGGCCTGGGACGCACACTTCGAGCAGCACCACCCGCCCGAGCCGCGCCACGTAGCCGGCGAACCCGAGCACTTCGGTCTGGGATTCTGTGGCATCACGCTCGGGCCGGACTCGGGCGGGTGCGAGCCCGTCACCGACGGTGACCGGGTCCACCAACTCCCAATCAGCGGAACAGTGCCGGATCTCGAAATGGGTCGCGGCGTCCGTGAGGGCCATGGCGAGAGCCTCAAGCACGGCGCCTTCACCAGGAGCAGTTCGAACGCCGCAGAACCATGCGCCCAGCTCGGAAGGGCCCGCCATTGCGAAGTGAGAGACCTTTGACCCTGCTGGGCGGTGGCCCATGTCTCGTATCGTCGTGGGGGCCGCTGAGGAAGGGAGCGCCATGAGACGTTTCATCATCGCAACAGGGCTGGCGGCGGCGGTGGCCCTGATAGTCAGAGAGATGGCTGGCAAGATGGCACCCGCAATGCGGGCAAGATGTGCCGACGCGTGCGAACGGATGCTTGGCAACATGCCCGAGTCATTTCCGCCCAACCGCATGATGGCTGACCTCGAAGTCCTCAAGGAACGCACCACACGGATCCTCGACCTGGTTGATCGCCCAACAGCCGACCAGAGCAGGGGATCGCCATCGCTCCGAGATCATCCGATTCCTGCGACCCGCCCATAGCGGCTGATCTCGAGCAAGGACGCTCCGATCCAAACGGTCGCTTGACCCGTCCGCGATCGGCGCCTCCGATTGGTTGACCGCAGCGCGGGCGATACGACAGAACCGGCTCGATATCACTCATCCCCGTCGTCGCCGAGGGCGCGATGTGACCGGCGAAGTCGGGCGCCTTCTCGGTTCTGAATGCGCTCGGTAATCACGAGCTCAGAGAGCGGTCGCTACAGTTGTCGATCGACGCTGTCCGCCCTCACTGTCTTTGGCGAGACATCGTCTCTATGCCGCTCTTCGGGCTGGCACGAGAAGGAGCTCGGCGCATGACCCGATGTACCACCCATGTACCAGGACATCGGTAGACAGGGGGGAACGAGGGGGGACAGCGGGGTGTTCGAAACCCACTGTTTCCAGGGGAAAGGCCTGCCGACGGGCCATGCCACACGGTCGGCAATCATGCTCATAACCCGAAGGTCGCAGGTTCAAATCCTGCCCCCGCCACCATTCAGAAGCCCCGGAATCTCAACGGTTCCGGGCCTTTCTCGTTGTCGTGGCGCTTCTCGCTGGCGTGGGCCGGCTCACAGACCCGAGTTTGGCGGGGGTGTCGCGTAAGTCCTGGTGGTGGGGGCACGGTGAAAGGGTGTTTCCCCTACATTCCGGTGTTTTGCCTGGTGAGGGGTTCAGGCGACGCGGGCGGTGTCCCATGCCTTGGTGTCGACGTTGAGG
>JAAEMS010000339.1 GCA_024225275.1 Actinomycetes bacterium | reverse complement strand
GCCGAAGACGCGGCCCGCCTCCGTGACGCTCTCGGGGTCGCCCTTCCTCCCGGCCTGCCCCACCAGTTCACCGACCCTGTCGACACTCCCCTCAGCGAGCTCATAGTCCGGTTCGCCCGGACCCACGGCCCCTTCCTGACCGCTGATGTCGTGAGGGCCCTGGGGGCCGGGGCCGAGCCCATCCGGCTCGTGCTCGACGAGCTCACCCGGTCGGGCCGACTGGTGAGGGGCGAGTTCCGCCCCGACGGCGCCGACCGCGAATGGTGCGACGCCGATGTCCTGCGCACCCTACGGCGCCGGTCTCTGGCCGCCCTGCGCCGCGAGGTCGAGCCGGTGGACGGTCGCGCCCTGGCTCGTTTTCTGCCCGAATGGCAGGCCGTCGGATCTCGCCGCCAGGGGGTGGACGCCCTCGCCGACGTCGTCACCCAGCTCCAGGGGGCCGCTCTTCCCGCATCGGTGCTCGAGGCTGATGTGCTGGTCTCCCGGGTCGCCGATTTCACCCCGTCGATGCTCGATGATCTGTGCACCAGCGGTGAGCTCGTATGGGTCGGGGGTGGAGCGCTCGGGGCCAAGGACGGCAGGATCCGCCTTGTGTGGCGCGACCAGGTGGGCCTGCTCGTCCCTGCCCCGGCGCCCCTCGAATCGGCCGACGATGACGATGCCGCGCCCGACCCCCTGGCCGGCGTCCTCCTCGACCACCTCTCCACCGGCGGTGCCTCCTTCTGGCCTGAGTTGGTGGTCGCCGCGGCAGCCGCCGGTGTGCCCTACGACGATGCTTCGGTGCTGACCGCATTGTGGGATCTGGTCTGGAAGGGGCTGGTCACCAACGACTCCCTCGCTCCCGTCCGCAGCCTGGTGAGTGGAGGATCCACCTCGCGGCCCAGGAAGGGGGGAGCCCGACACGGGCGCCGAAGCCGAGTTGGTGGCCTGACCCGCAGCGGGCCGCCGGCCGCCACCGGGCGCTGGTCGGCCACGGCCCCCTTGAGGGCGGCCGAGCCCACCGTCACCGAGGCGTCCCACGCCCGGGCCCTCCAACTGCTCGAGCGCTACGGCGTGCTCACCCGAGAGGCAGCCCTGGCCGAGGGGGCCGAGGGTGGGTTCGCTGGTGTGTACCCGGTTCTCAAGGCGCTCGAGGAACGGGGCGAGATCCGTCGGGGCTACTTCGTCGCCGGCTTGGGTGCGGCCCAGTTCGCCCTGCCCGGCGCGGTGGATCGGCTCCGCGATCATCGAGGCGACACCCTTGGTGGCGACCTGTCGCCCGGCGGAGGTGAGGCGGTCTTGCTGGCCGCCACCGACCCTGCCCAGCCCTTCGGTGCTTCTCTGCCGTGGCCCGATACTCAGGGCCGACCGTCGCGTTCGGCCGGCGCCCATGTTGTCCTACATTCGGGTCGGCCCGAAGTCTTCCTCGAACGAGGAGGCCGCAGCATCGTCCTGTTCGAAGCCGGTCGGTCAGACGACGCTCTTTGGCCCGAGGCCCTCAAGAGCTTGGTCACGCGGGGCCGGGTGCGCAGCCTCGAGATCGGCAAGGTCGACGGCAAGTCGATCAATGGCACCGAAACGGCTGACCGGTTGAAGATGGCGGGCTGGATCCCCGCCTACCGCGGTCTCATGTTTCGATAGGGAGCACCGAACATCGCTCCAGAGTGGGGCGGGTCAAGTGCCCCGGGTTGAATCGTCTTCGCGAGGCCAATCTGGTGTGATGGGTTGCCCTACTCGACCAGTGGATGCCAGCGGTACCGTGGAACGCGCTCAGGTCCGCGCTGCGACGGGGCGGGTGGCGCCCGCTTCTTCGCGCGACCGGCGTTGGTGCTTCGCCACCGCGTACCCCACATAGAGGCGTACGAGGCGGGCGGTCACGTTGTAGGCGTCGGCGACCATGGCGTATGTGTCGCCTCGCCCCAGCCGAATGAGCACCTCGCGCTCTGTTTCGGTGACCGTGGCCGATGGCTGGAGCAGGTCACCGGGCTCGGTGAGGTGAGCCAGAACAGTCGAAGCGGGCTCGGATCCGATCTGGGATTCACCGCTGATGGCGCCGGCAACCAGCTCGACGGTCCGGTTGTGGTCGTCGCCCGAATCGATCTGGGTGTGGGCACCAGCGGTGATGGCGATGATTGCCTCATCGTCGGTGGCGTTGGCGATGGCCACCCGACAGGCGGGCAGGTGCTCGTCGATGGCTCGGCAGACCTGGGCTGTTGTGGCCGGGTCGCCGGTGGCACCCACGATGACCACCTCGGGAGCGCACCAGATCAGGGGGCTGGGATCGAGGCTCGAGGTCACCTGTACCACTTCGGTGGCGGGGTCGGCTTCCAGAGTGGCGGCCAGGGCCTGGCCCCGGGCCTCGTCGGGGTCGATGATCCCCACTGCGATCGCACGTTCGTCCGTGGGAGAGCGCGAGTCGTCGGCCATGGTCCAGAGATCGGCTGTCGGGGCGGGGGACCTTGAGTCCCTTCGCCGTACAGGTCTCAAGCCCTACCCATCAGCCGGGCCGGGGTGATCTCGATGGCGACCCGGTCAGGTCGGTGGCGGGGGGCCTGGTATCTGTTCGTATAGGCGGCGACGGCGGCGGCCACCCGGTCGGGGTCCTGGGTCACCGCCGCCGTGCCCTCGATGGTCGCCCACCGGGCCCCGTCGACCTGGCATAGCGCAGCGGCAAGGGGAGCGGAGGAGAGAAGTTGCGCCTTGTGGGAGCCTCCGAACGTGATGGTCCGAACCAGGCCCGCGGCCCGATCCCACCCGAATCCGACCGGTGTCACATGGGGCCGTCCTCCGGGGGTCACGAGGGTAAGGCTGGCGTAGTGGCGCTCCTCGAGGAACAGCCCCATGGCCAGGTCGGGGGTGATGCCGGTCACGCCCCCACCATGGCTCATCTCGGGGGTTCTGGGTAGGGCCGGCCACGGGAGCCGCGCCTACCCGGTGGCGATGGCCTGGAGAACATCGAGTTTGGCGGCCCGTCGGGCTGGGAAGTAGGCGGCGATCACGCCGATGAAGGCGCCGACGATCACATAGACGCCGACCTGGAACCACGGGATCCCGACCTTGCTGATGAAGCTGTCGGGGACGGCGACCACGGCCGCCCAGCCCAACAGCAGACCCATCAGCACTCCGAGGAGTGAGCCGAAGAGGGAGACGATGACCGCCTCCCAGCGGATGGCCGACCGGACCTGGCCCCGAGTCATGCCCACGGCCCGCAAGAGGCCGATTTCGCGGGTTCGCTCCAGCACCGAGAGCACCATGGTGTTGACGATGCCGATGAAGGCCACGATCAGGCACAACACCAGCAGCGCCGAGATGACGATCTGGAGCTGGTTGATCTGACCTTCGAGGCTCTCGCGGAACTCGGTGTTGTCCTGCACGGTGAGCTGGGGGAAACTGACCGTGACCGCCTCCACCGCGGCGCGGCTGGCTTCGGGGTCGGCCCCTTCGGGATAGATGACCCCCACGAAGCCCACACCATCGATGTTCACGTGGGGGCTGGTGAGATCGCGGTCGAGCAGCCACCTGGCGCCGACGACCGCGTCGTCGTCGAAGATGCCCTTCACCGTCACCTCGGTGGAGAAGCCGTCCTCGAGCTCGATGGGCACGGTGTCACCCACCGTCAGGCCGAGATCGTCGGCCTCATCCTGGAACACCAGGAGTCCGTCGGGGCCGATCTCGGCCGTTCCCTCGACCACGCCCATGTCGACGACGCGGGCGCCGGTCTCGGAATCGAAGGCGGTGGTGGTGCGGACTTCGCCGGCGATGCGGGCCTCGACCCCGGCGAAGCCGGCCACGTACTCGGTTTCGGGCAGGGCCTGGATCTGGTCGACCAGGACGGAGGCGAACTCGACGCCCTGGTCCTGTTCGAAGATGAACAGGTCGGCGGTGAGCGAGTCCTCGAGGATGTCGTCGAAGGTGGCCAGGACCGATTCGGTGAGCACGGCGACGCCGGTGATGAGGGCCAATCCGATCATGAGGGCGGTGGCCGTGGCCGTGGTGCGCTGGGGGTTGCGGCTGGCATTGTCGCGAGCGATCCGCCCGGTCACGCCCTTGACCGCCTCGACCGGTTGGCCAAGTGCTCCGGCCGCCGGGCCGGCGAACAGGGCGCTCACCATGGACACCCCGATGAAGGTCAGCGCGGCGCCCACGCCGATGAGCGTCAACCGGGTCGCGGTCCCGCCCACTCCGGCGAACATGCCGAGACCCAGCGCGATGAGTCCCGGCGCCAGCACCACGGTGCCGGCGACGACCCGGAAGCGGGTGCTCCGCTCCTTTTGCCCGCCGGTGCGGATGGCCTCCAGGGGCGCGACCCGTGAGGCCCGGAAGGCCGGGAGCAGAGCCGAGACCACGGTGACGATCATACCTACGAGCACGACCACGATGACCGTACGAGGCAGGATCTGGAGGGGACCGTCGGGGAATTCGCCCCCACCGGTGCTGAACAGTTTCTTCAGCAGGGCGGCGACGCCGAGGCCGCCGAAGAGGCCGGCGATCGATGCGATCAGGCCGATGATGACCGATTCGATCAACATCATCAAGCGGATCTGGCCGGCGCTGGCCCCGATGCTGCGCAGCAGCCCGAGCTGCTGGGTGCGCTGGCCCACGAGGATGGCGAAGGTGTTGTAGATGATGAAGGTCGAGACGAACAGCACCACGATGGCGAAGCCGAGGAGGATGTTGCCGAAGATGTCGATGAATTCCCCGAAATCGTCATCCTGCTCGCCGATGACCGTCTCTCCGGTGACGACCTCGAGGCCGGCCGGGAGGGACGTCTCGATGGCCGCCAGGATCTCATTGCTCGAGACCCCTGCGGCGCTGTTGACGGCGATGGAGTCGACCAGGCCCTCGGCCCCGAGCACCCGCTGGGCGGTGGGGAGGTCATACAGGATGAAGTAGGCACCACCGGTGACGTCGTCGCCGAACTGGATGATGCCGGAGAGCTCGAACTGCTCGGGTTCGCCGGTGGGTAGCGACATGGTGATGGTGTCGCCCACCTCGTACCCGCCGGCCTTGACCTGAGCCTTGTCGAGAGCGACCTGTTGCCCGGTGGGTGGGTCGCCGTCGAGCACTCTGAAGGCCGAGACCAGACTGGGTCCGCCCCACGATCCGGTGAAGACGGGGGGCCCCTGGGGCCGGTTGACCTCACCGTCGTCGAGCAATGAGTACGCCTGCTCCAAGGCGAACAGGCCGCCTTCGGCGTACTCGACCTCGGGCAGGTCGGAGATCTGGCCGACGACACTGCCGTCGAAGCGGATCAGGTTCTCCTGGTTGGACTGGATCTCGGGCTCCTCGGCCCGGACCTGGGCGTCGACACCCTGGAAGGCGGCGGCACTGATGCCGCCGAAGATCGAGCGGAGGCTGTCGGCCAGGATGAACGATCCCGACATGAAGGCCACGCCGACGAAGATGCAGATGAGGGTGAGGGTGAGCCGGCCGAGGTTGGCGCGGATGCCGCGGGTGACGAGTTTGAACATGTCAGTCCCCCAAGCTGCGAATGGTGTCGAGGACGGTGTCGGGGGTTGGATCGTCCAGCTCCTGGACGATGCGACCGTCGAAGAGGAACAGCACCCGATCGGCGTACGAGGCCGAGGTGGGGTCGTGGGTGACCATCACGATGGTCTGGCCCAGCTCGCGAACGGCCTGGCGCATGAAGCTCAGGATTTCCGCCGACGTGGTGGAGTCGAGGTTGCCGGTGGGCTCGTCGCCGAACACGATGTCGGGTCGGCTGGCCAGGGCGCGGGCCACGGCCACCCTCTGCTGCTGACCGCCGGACAGCTCGTTGGGTCGGTGGGTGACCCGGTCGGCCAGGCCGACGGTGGCGATGACCTCTTCGACCCACGCCCCATCGGTCACCCCACCGGCCAGGTCCATGGGGAGGGTGATGTTCTCGTGGGCGTTCAGGGTGGGCACCAGGTTGAAGGCCTGGAAGATGAAACCCACCTTGTCGCGGCGCAGCACGGTCAGGGCCTTGTCGTTCAGGGTCGACAGGGGGACATCACCAATATAGGTCTCGCCGTCAGTGAGGCGGTCCAACCCGGCCATGCAGTGCATGAGGGTGGACTTGCCCGAACCCGAGGGCCCCATGATGGCGGTGAACTTGCCCTGCTCGAAGCCCACGTCGACGGCTCGAAGGGCGTGGACTTCGGTGTCACCCGAGCCATAGACCTTCACGGCCTTGTCGGCCCGGGCGGCCAGGGTGCGGGATGGGGATTCGGTCATGCTCACGTCAGTACTCCGATTGGGGGGGTCGGTTTCGATCAGAATTCGCCTGGACGGACCAGGCCGGATTCGTAGGCCGCGACCACGGCCTGGACCCGGTCGCGGGCTTCGAGCTTGGTGAATATATGACCCACGTGGGTCTTGATGGTGGTTTCTCCGACAAAAAGGATGTCGGCAATCTCGCGGTTGGATCGGCCCCGGGCCATCTCGACCAGGACATCCCGCTCGCGATCGGTGAGCTGGCTCATCAACGCGTTGTCCTTGGGAGTGGAGGTGGGGGTCGAGTTGCGGGCGAATTCCTCGATCAGGGTGCGGGTGATCCGCGGGGCCAGGAGGGCTTCACCCCGATGGATGACCCGCACGGCGGCAATCAGATCCTCGGGTGGGGTGTCCTTGAGCAGGAACCCGCTGGCTCCGGCCCGGACCGCCTCGTAGACGTACTCGTCGAGGTCGAAGGTGGTCAAGATCAGGACTCGTGCCGGGTCGGTGGTGTCGGGCCCCGCCAGGCGGCGGGTGGCCTCGACACCGTCGAGAACGGGCATGCGGATGTCCATCAGCACGACGTCGGGACGGGAGCGTCGGACCTCGTCGATGGCCCGGTCGCCGTCTTCGGCTTCGCCCACCACCTCGATGCCGGACTCGCTCTCGAGGATCATGCGGAAGCCCGTGCGCATGAGGGCCTGGTCGTCGACGATGACGACCCGAATGGGCGCTCCGGGGCTGGGATTGTTCATCGGGCTGCGGCCTCGATGATCGGGAAGGTGGCCACGACCTCGAACCCGCCCCCGGTGTGGGGCCCGGCCCGAAGGCTCCCGCCATAGAGCTCGACCCGCTCGCGCATGCCCAGAAGGCCGTGGCCGGGATCGGTGGCGGCGGCTGCCGCGCCGCGCCCGTCGTCGATGACCTCGATGTCGAGATGGTCGGGATGCCAGTCGAGGCTCACGGTGGCGGTGGCCCGCCCCGCATGTTTCATGGTGTTGGTCAGCGCCTCTTGCACCACTCTGTAGGCCGAGAGGTCGAGGCCGGCGGGCAATGGGGGCGGGCTGCCCGTGGTGCTGAGCTCGACCGGCAGCCCGGCGTCGGCGCAGCTGGCCACCAGGTCGGACAGGCGGCTCAGGCTGGGCTGTGGTGCGTAGTCGGCACGATCCTCGGTGCCATCACCGTCGGTGCGCAGGACGCCCAGGAGGCGCCTCATCTCGCCGAGACCCGACCGTCCGGTGACTTCGACCGACTCGAGCGCACCCCGGGCCCCGACGGGATCGATGTCGATGAGGCGGCGGGCCGCTCCGGCCTGTACGACCATGACGCTCATGGTGTGGGCGACCACATCGTGGAGCTCGCGGGCGATCCGTTGACGCTCGTCGATCACGCCCCGCTGGGCCAGCTGTTCCTGCTCGCGCTCCAGGTCAGAGGCCCGGGCCTCGAGAGTGGCGAGGTGGGCCCGGCGGCTCCGCAGGCTGTCGCCGACGACGAAGGAGGTGGTGAGGATCGTGACGGACCAGGTGATGTCGGGAAGGGATACGTCTTCCTCGGCAATCGACCATCCGATGAGGGCGACAACGGTGAACAGGCCGATGGCCGCCGCCGCGGCCTGGACCGACCGGGGTCGGTCGACGTGGGCACCCACCGAATACAGGACGATGACCGAGGCGAGCATGTGGGGGGCCGCGTAGTCGAGGATCAGCAGGAGCATGCTGAGCGGGGTGATCACGACGAGGACGGTGAGAGGGAAACGGCGCCGCCAGGCCACGGCGGTGCTGATGGCCACGACCAGGGCGATGCCCAGAGCATCGGCCTCCTGCTCCGAGCCGATGGGGTCGGTGGTGACGAAGGTGATCAACACCAGGATGCCCAGCGCCGCGGCCAGGAGAGCGTCGGCCCCCAGCGGGTTGGCCCGGAGCCAGTTGATCGGCTGCTGTATTGCCTTCATCATTGATGACGCTACTAAGGCAATATCCAGCCGCCTTCAGCCGGCGGACCGATATCGATCTCCTACCCAGGTAGGAGGCGCGACCCTTCGGGGAGAAGCCGTGACCTCCTAGGCTGGGCACCATGAACTGTCCGTCGTGCTCGCGCCCTTTACCCCACGACGCCCGGTTCTGTTCTCATTGCGGCCAACAGTTGGCCGGTTTGGGCCCTGACGAGCGCCGGGTCGCCACCGTGTTGTTCGCCGACTTGGTGGGCTTCACCGGCCTCGCCGAGGGCCGCGACCCCGAGCAGGTCAAGCAGCAGGTCAACCGGGCCCTCGAGCGGCTGGTACGGGTGGTGACGTCGTTCGGCGGCTCGGTCGACAAGGTTCTGGGCGACGGCGTCCTGGCTGTGTTCGGCGCCCCGGTCGCCCACGAGGACGACGCCGAGCGGGCGGTTCGGGCCGCGCTGCGGATGCACGAAACCCTCGCCACCCACAGCCCCGAGATCCGGATGCGGGTTGGTGTCAACACGGGTGAAGTGCTCGTGGGGGCGATGGCGGGCGGTGACTACACGGCCATGGGCGACGCGGTGAACACCGCCCAGCGGCTCCAGACCGTGGCCGAGCCCGGCCAGGTCCTGGTGGGCCCCACCACCCGGACGGCCACCGAAGGGGTCATCGCCTACCACGACCTCGGGCCGCTCGAGCTCCGGGGTCGGCAGGGCCCCATCGTTGCCTCGGTGGCCACCGGCGCCCTCCTGCCTCCGGGCTATCGTCCTCGCCGCGTCCGGGCGCCCTTGGCCGGGCGCGACGACGAATTGACCACTCTCGATCACCTGGTCGAGCTGACCATTCGGCGCGAACGGGCCCACCTGGTGGTCATCCAAGGTGAGGCCGGGGTCGGCAAGTCGCGATTGGCCGAGGAGGTGGCGCTGCGAGCCATCACCAACCATCAGGCCAACGTCCTCGAGGGCCGCTGCGTACCCTACGGTGAGGCCAACATCTGGTGGCCCTTGGCCGAGACGGTCCGTCGGGCGGTGGGGCTACTCATCGACGATCCGGCCGAGGCGGCCCGCGAGGAGATCACCGCCACCCTGTCCGATCTTCTCTCCCAACCCCTCGACGCGCCTGAGGTCACCAGGGTCGCCACCGGGCTCCTGCGTCTGCTCGGCTACGAGGCCGATCTCGGTGAGATCGAACCCGAAAGGGCCCGCACCGAGGCCGTCCGCTCGGTCCTCCGGCTCTACGAGGCGCTGCTCGAGCAGGGGCCCCTGATCGTGGTCCTGTCCGACCTGCATTGGGCCGACGACCTCGTACTGAAGGCCCTGCAGGTCCTTCTCGACCGGCTGGGCCGGCGGCCGTTCGGGCTGGTGGTCTCGGTCCGTGAGCCCATCAGCGATCGGTGGCAGGTCGATACCGGGGTGGCCAACACCCTGCTCCTTCGTCTCGACCCCCTGGGTGACCAGGCGGCGTCTGAATTGCTCACCAGCCTGTTGGGCGACGATGTCGCCAAGGGCGTCAGGAAGGAGATCCTCGACCGGGGCGGCGGCAACCCCTTCTTCCTCGAAGAGTTGGTCTCGCTGGTCACCGATTCACCATCACCACTCACCCCCGCGGCCGAGCTCGGTGCCCTGCCCGACACCCTGCGTGGACTGGTGGCGGCCCGGCTCGACACCCTGACCGATCTCGAACGCGAGACCCTCCAGGACGCAGCGGTGCTGGGCCGGGACGGCCCGGTCGAGGGGTTGCACGTGATGGCGTCGGCCATCCACGGCCGCCAGGAGGCATCCGAAGCGATAGCTGGGCTCGTCGCCGGCGAGATTCTCGACGTCGACGGCCCCCGGTACGAGTTCCGCAACGACCTCGTGCGTGACGTCACCTACGGCACCATCACCAAAGCCGACCGGGCCGCGCGGCACGCCGGCATCGCCGACTATCTCGATCCCACCACCGGGGGAGAGACGTCACCTCGCTCCCTCGACGAGGAAGCCGCCCGTGACGTTCGTCGCCGTCTGTCCGATGGGGCCGTCGAGCGAATGGCTCAGCACTACGGTGCGGCTGCGGTGTTGGCGGCCGATCTCAATGTGATCGACGGCTGGCCGTCGAGTGAGCTGCGGCGCCGAGCCCTCATATGGCTCGACGAGGCCGTGGGTCGGTCCGAGGGCCGTGGTATTCATGTCCTCACTGAGCGACACACCGAACGGGCTCTCGAACTGCTGGGTGATGAGATGACTCCTCTGGCGTGGCGACTGACTCTGGCCCGGGCGACCGCCCTGGGTCATCTGCGCAGGCTCGACGCCGCCCAGTTCCTCGTTGACCGGGTGGCGGCCGAGGCCCTCGAGCACGATCATGGACCGAGCCGGGCCCAAGCCGTGCTGGTCGAAGGTGATCTGGCCTCGAAGGCCGGACGACACCAGGAGGCGGCGCGACTACTCGACGAAGCAGTGAGCCTGTTCCAGCAGATCGACGACCGGGCCGGGGCGGCCAACGCCCGACGCCTGCGGGGCCTGGCCGAGCTCCAGGACGGGCACCCCGATGAGGCCGCCGCCTCGCTGGCGGAGTCCCGTGTCGACTTCGTCGAGCTGGGTGATCGTCAGGGTGAGGCCTGGGTTCTCCAGGGTCTGGCCTGGCTCGAGTTCTCCGAGGGGCGGGCCCTCATCGCCGAGGAGACCCTGCACGAATCCCTGCATCTGTTCGAGGAGCTCGGTGACAATGGTGGTCTCACCTGGGCCCGAGGGCTCTTGGCCTGGATCAAGTTCCATCTCGGCGAGCGTGGCGCGGCCGCCGATCTCGGCGCCGTGGTCCTGGCCGAAGCGGCCGACCATGGTGACCGCTGGGGCGAGGGCATGATGCTCGCCCTCCAGGCTTCGATCGCCCTCTGGTCGGGACGGGCCCAGGAAGCAGTCGGTGAAGCCAGCCGGGCCCTGGCCCTGTTCCGATCCATCTCCGACGACCGCTCCATCGTCCAGACCCAGTCCCTGTTGGGTCGTGCTCTGGTCGCAGTGGGTCGGGTGGCCGAGGGCCTCGATCAGCTCGACCAGGCGGTCGAGGTAGCCGAGAGAGCCCAGGACCAGACCGCCCGCTCGATGGCGGCCACGGCCCAGGCGGCGGCCAGCGCTCGCCTCGGGAAGCCTGAGCGGGCCCTGAGGTGGGCGGCGGCCGCCGAGGTGGGAGATCTCGACCCCACCGTCATCGGCGAGGGGGATCAGATCGTGGCTCTCAGCATTGCACTGCTCCAGATCGAACAGCCCGAGGAGGCTGTCGAGCTGCTGAGCCAGAACTTCGAACGGGCCGGCGATCTGCCCAGCCCCTACGCCCAGGCTGCCCTCGCCCTGGGTCTGGTGGTCGTCGGCCGCCTCGAAGAGGGTGTGGCGGTGGCCGACGAGGTGGTCACCTCGAATCGTTCGACCTATCAGGACCGGGCGATGGCCCGGACGGCTCTGGTAGGGGTGGCCGTCCGCCACGGCGACACCGCAGGGGCCCAGGCTGTGCTCGAGGAGCTCAGCCGCGAGGTGTCGAACACCGATGATCGTCTGGCCCAGGCCAACATCCGCAGGATCGAGGCGATCGTCACCGAGGTGCTGGGTGGTCCCGAGGCTGAGGCCCTCCACGCCGACGCCGATCGCCGCTTCGTCGAGCTCGGCATTTCCGGCCGCGGTTGGGCTGTACTGAACCGTGAGATCGTCGGCGGGACTTGAGCCCGGGCGGGCGGCTCAGGCTTTGGCCAGGAGACGGGCGGCGATCTGTTCGCCGATGGCCAGGCTCGCGGTCGCGGCGGGTGACGGAGCGTTGACCACGTGCACACACCGCTCGGTATCGGCGAAAGCGAAGTCGTCGAGCAAGGTGCCGTCGGGTGTGATGGCCTGCGCTCGGACGCCGGCCGGCGAGGGTTCGAGGTCGTCGACGGTCACGTCGGGCACCAGACGCTGGAGGGCCCGGGTCATGGCCTTCAGTGACACCGACCGCTTCACCTCACCCACCCCTGTCTTCCAGTACTTGGCCGCCAGCTTCCACGACGAAGGCGCCGAGATGATCTCCCACGCGTCGCGGGGCACGACGTTTCGCCACGCATAACCCTCACGGGCGAAGGCCGGTACCGCGTTGGGGCCGGCGTGGACGTTGCCGTCGATCATGCGGGTGAAGTGGACTCCCAGGAACGGGAACTCGGGATCGGGCACCGGGTAGATCAGATTGTTCACCAGGTCACGGCGATCGGCCTTGAGCTCGTGGTACTCGCCCCGGAACGGCATGATCCGGGCCGGTGTGTCGCCGGTCTGAGCGGCCAGCCGGTCAGATTGCAGGCCGCCACAGTTCACCAACAGTGAGGCCGTGATGGTGGAGCCACCCACCTCGACCCGCACCCGACCGCGATCCTCGTGCAGGGCATCGACCCGGGCCGACGTGCGAACCTCGTGACCTCGCTCGGTCAGGCCCGCGGCCAGGGCGTCGACCATGGCGACGTAGTCGACGATCCCGGCCGCGGGAACGTGTAGCGCCTCGACGCCGGTGGCGTGGGGTTCGAGGTCGTGCAGGCCGGCCGGGCCGATCCGGTTGGCCTCGATGCCGTTCTCGCCCGCCCGCGTCTCGAGGTCGCGGAGGCGGGGGAGTTCGCTGTCCTCGACGGCCACGATGACCTTGCCGCAGTACTCGTGGACGATCCCGTGTTCGGCGCAGAACTCGTTGAGCAACTCGCGTCCCCGGCGGACCAGCGAGGTCTTCAGTGAGTCGGGCCGGTAGTAGATGCCCGAGTGGACTACTCCCGAGTTCCGACCCGTCTGGTGGGCGGCCAGGGTGGGCTCCTTCTCGAGTACGAGCAGGCTGAGGTCGGGGCGGGCCTCGGTCAGGGCGTGGGCCGTGGCGAGCCCCACAATCCCGGCCCCCACGACGACGACGTCGACATCTGTGGTCATACCGTCATTGCTAGCGCGTGATCGGGCCTGGGGTCCTGGTTTCGTACTCAGCATCCACCGGTGCCGCTCCGTCCCCAGCCCCAACGGCCCCCTGACCCGGCGGTTCTCGGTCCTCGTATCTAGTCCTCGGCCAGCAGGGGCCGTTTCAGGATGATGTTGATGCGGTATCGACCTAGCGCCGCGAGCGTCGCGTTGACCTCGTTGTGCACCGGGGCGGCCTCTTCGTTGGATTCCCATAGCCTCGCCGAGGCAGCCGCCATGGTGTCGATGTGCGCATCGGGTTGCTGGATGTGACGGTTCGGGTCTTCGAGCGAGGTGGTGAACTCATCGAGTGCCTCACACGCCTTCTGGACCTGGGTAGGGGTCACCCACGGTCCAGGTACCGCGAGGAGTTGACCGTTGAGGAACTGTTTGATCACGCTGCCACTGTCGGCCGGGTCGGTGTTGCGCATGGCGATCTGTCGGGTGGCGTTGTCGGCCGATGGGCCATCGGACCAGGGGCTGTGCTCGGGGTCCGGTGGATCCGCCCG
>JAAEMS010000338.1 GCA_024225275.1 Actinomycetes bacterium | reverse complement strand
TACACCTACGACGTCACCAACACCGGCAACGTGTCACTCACCACCGTCGACGTCACCGACCCCCTCCCCGGCCTCAGCGCGATCACTTGCAACACAACCACTCTCACACCCGGCGACACGACCAACTGCACCGCCACCTACGCCGTCACCCAAACCGACCTCGACAACGGCACCATCACCAGCACCGGAGCAGTCTCAGGCGAGAGCCCCGACGGCACCATCGTGACCGCGACCGACCCCCACACGGCCACTCTGGACCGGACGCCCAGCATCAGCGTCACCAAGTCCCAGAGCGGCAACGACGACGCCGACGGGTCCAGCGACATCTCCACCGGTGACACCCTCACCTACACGTTTGCAGTAGCCAACACCGGAAACACCACCCTCACCGGGGTGGCGGTGTCGGATCCCCTCGCCGGTATCAGCGCCGTCACGTGCCCGAGCACCACCCTCGCTCCGGGCGACGCGACCATGTGTACCGCTACCTATGAGGTCACCCAAACCGACGTCGACAGCGGCCAGATCGACAATGTGGCGACGGTGTCCGGCGCCAGCCCGGACGGAAGCATCGTGGTCGACTCGGGCACAGAGACGGTGAATCCCGTCCAGACCCCATCGATCGATCTGGTGAAGTCGCTCAGCAACAACGACGACGCCGACGGCTCGGGCAGCATCAGTCCGGGCGACACCCTCACCTACACCTACGACGTCACCAATGACGGAACCGTCACCCTCAGCGGTGTCACGGTCACCGATCCCCTCCCCAGCCTCAGCGCGATCACCTGCCCCGTCACGACCCTGGCTCCAGGGGTATCGATGGGGTGCACCGCCACCTATCTGGTCACCCAGTCCGACATCGACGCCGGCGAGATCACCAGCACAGGAAACGCCACAGGATCAGCGCCTGATGGCGCTGATGTGGTTGCCACTGACCCGCACGCGGTGAGCCTCGACCCGATCCCGGGTCTCGAGCTCGCCAAGAGAGTGGCCGCCAATGCTGACGAGGACGGCTCGGGCAACATCTCGCGGGGCGACACCCTCACCTATGAGTTCGCCGTCACCAACACCGGCAACGTCACCCTCACCGACCTCGACCTCGACGACCCCCTCCCGGGCCTCTCCGTCGTGACCTGCCCCAGCACCAGCATCACACCGGGCAACATCGTCACCTGTAGCGCCACCTACGTGGTCGGCCAGGCCGACGTGGACCGGGGCACCATCGACAACACGGCCACCGCGTCGGTCGAGGGTCCGGGTGGCGACCCGACCGACCCCACCGACGACATCACCGACACGTCGAACACCAGCGCCCCCCTCCCCCGTACCCCGGCCATCGATCTGGTCAAAGACCTCGACAACAACGCCGACGAGGACGGCTCCGGCGACATCAGCGTGGGCGACACCCTCACCTACACCTACGACGTCACCAACACCGGCAACGTGTCACTCACCACCGTC
>JAAEMS010000337.1 GCA_024225275.1 Actinomycetes bacterium | reverse complement strand
GCCGCCAGCCCGGCCCCGGGAACCAGGGCAAGACCAGCCATGGCGGCATTCTCCCAGTCACCCTCGAGGAGGAAGATGGTGGCGTTGATCCCGTCGGCGACATTGCCGATCACCGGCACCATCCCGGCGATGTCCAGAACAATGTGCAGGTTGTCGAGGCCCGAGACCCAGTCCCATCCGGCCGAAACCAGCGATTCGAGCCGGCCCGGATCCTTCAGATCCCACAATTACTGAGCATCAATGCGGTCAGCCGTCGACTCTTCGAGCTGGCGTTCGGCCTGACCCAATGCCCACCACTGGTCGTAGATTCGGGCCAGGGTCGCTTCGGGCCTGGGCCAGATCCCGATAGGCACACCCAGCCGCAATCAGAAGCGACTCGGCGTCACTCCTGAGCATCTCGAGGCTGTCGAGATGAGCGTCGAGAGTGGCGACCATCTCGTCACACACCAGAGGCAAGTCACCAAGTGCAGAGTCGACATGACCAACCAGCTCAGCGAACGGCTGCACCCACTGGCCCGCCAAATCGGCCACCGCGGCCGAGCCCCCAGCCCAGTCTCCCGGGGGTCGACAAAGGCGTTCACAACGGGCCGGACGCTCAGGCCCAGATCGGTGAACAGCCGGCGGGCTGTTGCGAATTCGAGGACGTCGCCGCGGACGGGCGGGCCGTCCACGTCCGGAAGGATCTCGGTCCACGTTGCCACGCGACCGACGGTACGAACCGTCGTTTCGGCGGTCGATGGGGACCAGTCCCCCTTGTCGCTCGGCTCGGGGACCAGTTCACTGGAGAGTGATGCGACGACTCGCCCTAGTGATATCTCTGGCCATGACCACCCTCGCCTGCTCGAGTGGGAGTGGCGGTTCCGCGGAACCGCCTGACACCGCGCCGACCACGACGAGTGCGGCCCCAACCCCGACCACGGCGGCTTCCGTGCCGACCACGACGACAACCGCCCTCGCCACGACAACCACGACCGACGACGGGGAGCAAACAATCGCCGAACGAGAGGCCGAGCTCATCGAGCTCATCGCCGCCGGCGCCACGGGCCCCGAAGAGTGGGTCCTGGTCGCCGCCCG
>JAAEMS010000335.1 GCA_024225275.1 Actinomycetes bacterium | reverse complement strand
TTTCTTCAAGCCCGCACGTCTCGCGGCGACGGGCCCTTCAGGTAGGTGCTGGTGCTGCGTTCAGCGCGCCCATGATCAAGTCGCTGGCCACCACCCCGGCCTACGCTGCCTGTGGCTCACTTGGTACCATCCTCCTCGACGACTTCTCCCTGGATCAAACAGAGGATACGACCGTGCCGAGCAACGGATCGTTTGTGTTCGACACAAGGTCGACTCCGCCTGCCTTCACATTCTCAGCCGGCACCCTCGACGCCGGCGCAACCGACCCTGGCTTCTTTCTTCCCTTTCTTGTCTACGAAAGCACCGCTGAGGTGATCCTACCCGGGGTAGGGGATTGCACAGAGCTCGTCATGGACTACGTGTCCTGCACCCGTAATTTTGATTACACCGTGGCGGCGCAGTTTCGCTTGCTCAACGGCTCTACTTCTGGTTGGCGAGGGCGCTATGGCACTTCGCCGACCGGCAGCCTCATATTGAATCATGTCGATGGCCCAGCGCTCTCCAGTAGCCCCGTTACGGGGTTGACCTTCTCGCCGGCCGGGTGGGGCGGTTATTTTATTCATGTGGTTTCCGAGGGGCCGCTCTATTTTCGATAGTGCCGAGGGGCTGCCTGCTCACAGGTGGTCGTGGTTCGCGACCCGGCCGGCAAACGAGGTGGGCTCAGCAGTGCAGTAGCGGTTCGCCATGGGCATCTCCCCGTTGGGCGGACGGTGATTATGCGGCTTGCTCG